>SHWL01000003.1 GCA_009693865.1 Acetobacteraceae bacterium
GCCAGGCCTGAAAGGCCGGCTCACGCACTTTGCGCAAAAGTGTGGCCGATCAGACTCGGTCAGGCCTGAAACGACAGAGGACCAAATCGCGGGAACTGGCTCGGGACGGCCGGTTCAGAGACCGATTTTCCATAATGAGAACTGCTGGTAGGCGCGTGCAAGACTGGACGCTCGGGTTTCGATGGCATGAAGCTCTTTCATCCGAATCGCTGACGGTGCGAATCGACCGGACCGTGGGATCGTGATCCAGACCGTTGGAGCCTGATAGCGGACAGGCGTCAATCGGATTCGCGGGCATTCGCGGGCCGGGCGCGGAGCTTGCTGGGGTCGTGCCGAACCACTATGAACGCGCCCAACGCCCCGGCGCTGCCGTAGCTCAGTAGTAGAGCACTGCCTTGGTAAGGGAGGGGTCGAAAGTTCGGACCCCACCAGCCGCCCCATCGCGGTATGCGGTCCGCGCGGCGCAAGCCGCGTGACCCGTCGCGCCGGGATACTCGAGGAGGGCAGTCGACGCCTGCCGGAGGTTACCGAAATCAAGACTTTCGGAACCACTCACGGCCCGAACCGAAGAGGTAACCGCCATGAAACTCGCCGTCGCCTCCTGCGCCAAGCTACAGGACACCAATCCACAACCGGTCTGGGCCGAGATCCAGGCCAGGCGTCCCGATGTGCTGCTTCTGCTGGGCGACAACATCTACCTGAGCCATGACAACCACGACGAACCCGCCGGGCTCACTGCCGAGCTTCAGGCCCTATATGCCGCGCAATTCGCGGAACCCAATTTCGCCGCCTTGCTGGCCGATCTACGCGCGCGCAATTGCCCAGTGCTCGCCATCTACGACGACCATGATTTCCTCGGCAACAACCGCTACGGCGGAGATTATGGCCCCGCTTTGCGCCAGGCGGCGCGCGACGCGTTCATCCGCGCCTTTGCCCCGGCGCAGACCGGCGGCGACGTCTACCATCTCCACCATTTGGGTCCCATCGATATTGCCATCCTCGATGAGCGCTTCTACCGGCGGTCGCCAGCCGTATCCTCCACCGACCGCGATGCCATTCTCGGCGGCACACAATGGGCCTGGCTGGAACAGATCGTCCATTCCCCCCACCAGGCGCGCTATCTCGTCATCGCCTCGAGCACGACGCTCCACACTTTCGGCGACGAAAGCTGGGAGCAGTACCCGGCGGCCTTTCACCGTCTCGTCGACCTGTTGCACGGCCGCGAGGGCGCCCTCGTGCTTTCTGGCGACGTCCACCGGAATGCGGTCTACGACGACAGTGGTGTGATCGAGATCGTCACCTCAGCCGTCGCCCGCAAAGGCCTCATCTTCGGCGCGCGGCGCAAGAACTACGGGCTTCTGACTTTCGACGATGCGAAGGTAAATGTCGATCTCCAGAGCCTGAAGTCCGGCTCGCGCTTCAATTTCGACATCCCCCTCAACCACTGGGAGTTACCCTGAACCCGGTTCCGCGAAGGACATCCCCATGCTGCCGCTGCTTCTCCTCCCGATCGACCGGCCTGACAGCAACAAGCTGGACGACGTATATGAGGTCGCCGCCGATATCGCGACCCAGGCCAACGGCACGACCATCATGGTGCCAAAGTTCTTCCAATACGACGGCGCCAGTATCCCGGCCGCCGCCTGGCAACTCGTCGGAACGCCATTCCATCCGCGGCTGATGGTAGCCTCCGTCTTCCATGACTGGATCTACCACACGCACCGGATCTCGCGCCCCGCCGCCGACGGCCTGTTCGAGCATCTTCTGATCGACAGCGGTGTGAAACCGGTCAAAGCAGGCCTCATGAAGGCTGCCGTCTCGATCTTCGGAGAGCACTACTGGCATAACGATCCCGACGACATCCGCTATATCCAGCGCCTCGCCCGCCGCATCCGTCAGGACGGACGCAATCCCGCGGATTACGGCATTTAACCGGTATCCCCGGCGTGGCTTCGCCGGTCGGTGCAACGGGCATGGCCCCGGCTGAAACGAAAATGGCGGGCCGGAGTTAAATGCCCCGGCCCGCCACCATAGATCGAAAAATCTAAAGTTCAGAACGTCAACACGACATCCGCCCCAATGGTGATCGAGGTCGTGTCTCTGTAGGTAAATGTGCCGGTCGTCTTGTTAAACTTCCGATTGAACACGTTGTTACCGCCCAACGACTGGTCAACCCGGAATTCCGGCCGGATCGCGAGGCTGGTGATGGCCTTCGGTAACCCCGGCTTGTAGGTCACACCCAGTGTCAATGACCCGTAGGTCGCGGCGGGAACGCCAATTGCCCCACTGAGCGGGGAGCCTTTCTGGGCGTAGACCGGATCGTAGTTGCCCGGGAAGGCGCCAACGAAGAATCCATTGTCGTCCCGGAACAGTTCGGCACGGGCATTCAGCGTGATCGTATCGGTCAGCGCGTACGACCCATACCCAGCCAGACCAAACGCATTCGCTGGAGCTGGTTTGCCCTTGGTGGCGATCCCGCCGAACTCGTCCATCGCCCAGGTGCCTTCGGCGGTCAGCGTTAACTTGTCGGTCGCCTTCCAGACGACAACGATATCGTTAAAATACCGCATGTAGTTATTGGCGTTAAACACCGGCGCCAGAGCCCGCTGCGCGTTCTCCGGTCCAAAATGCGACAGCGCCAGAACCGTCAGGTCGCCCCCCATCAGGTTGAGTCCAACGCCCAATATACCGGCAACCGACTTGTTGTTCTCGCCCTGGGAACCGAACGTGGTGTTGGTCCCCGTATCAACGCCGAGATAGAGGTCCAGGAACCCGGTCGCGTGCACCGTCGCGATCGCGCCAGTGTGCTTGAAGGGCAGCGCATAGTTAAAGATATAGGAGTGCGAGTAGAACGGATTGGTCGCGGGATCGATCAGTTCGGCGCCCAGTGGGGTGGCATACAGGCCGGCTTTGAGGTCGAGTCCACCCTCGAATATCGAGACCGGAATGTGCAACGACAAGCTGGCGTCGGTCACGTCGATCTGATTTCGTTGTTGTTTCGGAATATCCTGATCCAGGAACCCCAGGTAATGGGTGTAACGCGCGTCCGACCCATGGAACGCGGCCAGTTTGAAGCCCCAGTCGAAGCCGGTCGCTTTGGGATCGAGCTTCTTTTCCGCGCCCAGAAGAACCTGGTTGAGCAAGGGTGTATTGGCGCGGTCGGTGAAGGAATGGCCGATATTGAGTTTCGGCGAGGCCGGGTTGTAAGTGATGCCGCCCTGAATTTGCCCGTAGAGATGGATATCGCCGATCCAGTATCCCGGCGGTGGCGCGGCGGGGGCCGTTTGCGCCATGGCGGTTCCGGCCGCCGTCAGGCAGGTCACCGCCGTCAGGCAGGCCCAAAAGGTCGAATGGAAATTTCGCACGTCGTTTTCCTCGTTTCTTACGCGATCGTCGTTGGAAAAAGGAGCGCCCCGTTCCCGAGGCGCCCCTTGTGTCAAACCCGCGGGTCAGAACACCTGTTCGCCATGCAGCGTGATATCCAATCCCTCGCGTTCTTCCTCGTCAGTGACCCGCAGTCCGATCGTCAGCTTGATCGCCATCAGAATAATGAACGTCATGATCCCGCTGTACACGAGCGTCGCCCCAACCCCCTGGCACTGCAACAGAAACTGCGACATCCCCCCTGGGCTGCCATCCGGCGAGGCGTCCGTCGCCGACAGCGGACCGTAGGAGAACACCCCCGTCAGCAACGCGCCGGTGATGCCGCCGATGCCATGCACCCCGAACGCGTCCAGGCTGTCGTCATATCCCAACATGCGCTTGAGGCTCGTCGTGGCCCAGAAACAAAGCACGCCCGCCGCCACGCCGATGACGATCGACCCGCCCGGCAGCACGAAGCCCGAGGCCGGCGTGATCGCCACCAGACCGGCCACCGCCCCCGACACCGCGCCAAGCACCGACGGTTTGCCCTTGGTGATCCACTCCGCGAACATCCACGCCAAAGCCGCCGCCGCCGTGGCGATCTGCGTGACCGCCATCGCCATGCCCGCGCGTCCGTTCGCACCCACGGCCGAACCCGCGTTGAAGCCGAACCAGCCAACCCACAGCAACGAAGCCCCGATCACCGCGTAGGCGAGGTTCTGTGGCGCCATGTTCTGCGTGCCGTAACCCGCTCGCTTGCCCAGTACCAGCGCGCAGACCAGACCGGCGATGCCCGCGTTGATATGCACGACCGTGCCGCCCGCGAAGTCCAGCACGCCGGCCTGCGACGCCCAACCGGCCGGCGCCCATACCCAATGCGCGATCGGCGAGTAAACCAGCAACGACCACAGCGCCATGAACACGCACATCGACGAGAACTTCATGCGGTCCGCGAACGCGGCCGCGATCAATGCCGGCGTGATGATCGCGAAGGTCATCTGGAACATCATGTAGACCGTCTCGGGGATCGTCGTGGTCAGCGCCGCGACGCCCTTGATGCCCGGATCCAGCACGAAAGCCTGGGTTTCCGCGCCCTTCACGATGTGATCCGCGATCCCGTTCAGCAGCAGGCGCGAGAAGTCGCCGACATAGGGGCCGCCGTTGGTGAAGGCGAGGCTGTAGCCCGCGACCATCCACACGATCGTGACGATGCAGCAGATCGTGAACGACTGCATCATGGTGGCGAGAATGTTCTTCTTGCGCACCATGCCCGCGTAGAACAGCGCGAGGCCGGGGATGGTCATCAGAAGCACGAGCGCGGTGCTGGTCAGCATCCACGCGGTATCGCCGGTATCGATTTTCGGCGGCGCGTCGTCGGCGAAGGCCGGGACGGCCACGAGCATGGTGGCCGCCAGGGCAGTCAGCCCCCAGCTCAAACGGGGTCTTGTCATCGTAGTGGTTTCCCTTGTTTCTTTTTTCCTGATCCGCCGAACCGCTCAGAGCGCGGCGGCGTCGGTCTCCCCGGTGCGGATCCGCATCGCGCGTTCCACGTCCATCACGAAGATCTTGCCGTCGCCGATCTTGCCGGTATTGGCGGCCTTGGCGATCGCCTCGATCACGCCGTCGGCCAGATCGTCGCCAACCACGACCTCGATCTTTACCTTGGGCAGGAAGCTGACGTGATACTCGGCGCCGCGGTAAATTTCGGTCTGGCCTTTTTGCCGGCCGAAGCCTTTGACCTCCGAGACGGTCAGCCCTTGCACGCCAAGCGGCGTCAAAGCGTCCCGCACTTCGTCGAGCTTGAAGGGTTTGATGATGGCCATGATCAGCTTCATGATTGTTGGCCCCGTCTGGTTGAGGTTTGCATGGTCAGTCTCCTGTCCGCGGCCGCGCCGGATTGGGCGGGTCAGGCGTTCTCATTCAACAATCGTGCCAACTTGCGCGATGACGGAAAAAACAGCGGCCTTCCAGGTGAGAAAGGAATATAAGCCTGATGCATGGGGATCGCATGGGAGTTCATTGAGGCCGCTTCGGCGGAACAACCCCGAATTCGCTGTATTTTATGCCTGTATTCCGTCCAGCCGCCCTGATGAATTGGTGCTGAGAACGTCCGCTCCGAGCGGGTGGAACGCCTCGGGGCCAATCAAGATCATGTCTTCTCTTCCAAAAGAACGGCCCGGCCCGGGAGGATGACATCGAACGGTAAGATGTTGCCCAACAAACAAGCAAATGCATCGGAACCTTGCTGGCCCCTCCGGGCGAGCCAGTCGCCTCGTGCGGTCTTCGGGCGGAATGTCAGCGTTGCCAGGTGGGCGATCCCCCCGAACCGCGTCCGTCGCGAGTGAAGGCGTGGCTGGATAATCCAGACCTCTGACGCTACATTCGGCCGGGAAACCAAGGAGAAGCCAGGATGGCGCGGTTATTCGGCGGCGGCGGAACCCAGACCGAGGAAACCTTCAAGGTCGAGAAGACCGACGAGGATTGGAAGCAACTTCTGGACCCCCAGCAGTTCGCCGTGCTGCGCAAGCACGGGACCGAGCGCGCGGGCACCAGCCCTTTGAACGCGGAAAAACGGACCGGGGTCTTTACCTGCGCCGGCTGCGGCAAAGATCTGTTCAACGCCGAGACGAAATTCGAAAGCGGCACCGGCTGGCCAAGTTTCTGGGAACCGTTGGAGGGCGCCGTCGCCACCTCGGAAGATCGCGGCTTCTTCATGACTCGCGTGGAGGTGCATTGCGCCGACTGCGGCGGCCATCTGGGCCATGTGTTCCCGGACGGGCCGCGCCCGACGGGCCAGCGTTACTGCATGAACGGCGTCTCGATGAAATTCAAACCGGTGTGAACCGCGCCAGGGCTTTCCGGTCCAGCACGATCCCCAGTCCTGGGCCGGCGGGCACGTCGAGCATCCCATCGGCGTAACGCAAGGGTTCCGTGAACAGCTCGTTTTGTAACGCATTGTGACCGACGTCGTATTCCAGTAGCGGTGGCCAGGGCACGTGTTCGTTATGAGGATACGACGGTAACGCGGCGAGGAAATGCAACGCCGCCGCCAGTCCGATCCCGGTACCCCAGACATGGGGCGAAATCCGCAGATGTTCCGCCGCGCACAACGCGCCGATCGTCCGCGCCACCGCGAAACCGCCGCATAACGTGAGATCAGGTTGCAGAACGGACACCAGGCGATTGTCGATCAAGCGCCGGAAATCGAAGACGCCGTAATGCGCCTCGCCCGCCGCGAGCCGGATCGGCGCTCGTGTGGACAGGCTTCGATAGCCGGCCCAGTCTTGCGGGGCGAGAGGTTCTTCGTACCAATGGATGTCGTTGGGGGCGGTCAGACGCATGCTGTCGAGGACGCCGTCTTCAGTATAATTCCCGTTCGTATCGACCGTCAGCAGCGGCTCTGACCCGATGATCCCCCGCGCGAGCCGCGCCCGCCGCGCGTCTTCGCCAGGCGAACGCCCGATCTTGATCTTGAACGCGGTGAAACCCCTGTTGGTGTTGGCTTCCAACTGTGCCGCCAAAGCCCGATCCTGATCGTCGTCCGCGGTAAAGTACCCTCCGGAGGCATAGACCGGAACGCGTTCCCGGAGGCGGCCGCCAATCAGATCGGCGACGGAAAGATTGAGCATCTTGCCCATCGCGTCATGGGCGGCGATGTCGATGCCACCCATCAGCGCGACGAACTGGTTCTGCGTTCCGGCGTGATACATCGCCGCGAGTACGCGTTGCGCGGCGCCTTGCTGCGCGAAAACGCTCTGCCCGACGTAGAAGGGCTTTATGACCTCCAGGCAGGCGCGCGTGACGCCCGGAGGCCCCCAGGCCTCGCCGATACCTTCGATGCCGTCTTCGGTGTGGAGTAGAATCAAACTCCCACCTCGGATTTTCGCGAGGCCGCGGGACGATCCGTATGGCACGGACGGCGCGAAGGCGAGGGGGATCGCCTCGATGTCACGAATTTTGCTCACGCGCGTTCTCCGGTTTCCCGCGCGGGTCAGACCGCCATCAGTTCGCGCGCCGAAATCGATTGGAGTTGCGACAGGCGTTTGTACAACACCTCAGCCGGGATTTCCGACGCGCCGGCTTCCAGGCAATCGGCGAATTTCTCGTACAACTGCGCGTCGGTCAGCGGCCGGCTGGGGTGGCCCGTCGCGCGGGAAACCGGTTCACCCTCGATCAGGCTTCCATCGTTGAGCTCGACAGACACCGAGTCATGCAACGCGGCGCCGGGCATGTCCGGATCGTAGTCGGTGGTCGTGACGACCTCGACCTTGCGCATCATGTCCTGCACGTCCGGGCGTTGCACGAACCCATCGGTCAGTTCTCGCAGGCCGACGCGTTTGGCGATGATGCCGCTCGCCATCGCGAACTGGATGCTGAACTTCGCCGCGAGGCCCGTATCCGGCTGTTTGTTGCGCAACACCTTCGACGAATTATCGCTGATGCTGACCGTGATTTTCTTCACATCACCGACCTTGATCGGGCTGCCGTTCACCAGATCGAGCATGCAATCGATGGCGCGATGCGTCGCGTAGCACATCGGGTATTTCTTGATGCCAAGACCGTGCGTGAGGATCTGCCATTCCTTGCCCGCCTTCGGCTCGCTGTCGCGATCCTCGTTGCCCTGAGGCGAAATCGCGTGCAGGAATCCGCGCGGATGCTCCAGCGCGTCCGTATTGGCGGTGAACCCGGCCTCGGCGAGACGCGCGGCCATGACCCCGGCATGCGCGGCCTTGCCCGCATGGAACGGTTTCGCCATCGTGCCGAAGTTCGACATCAGGCCGGATGCTTGCGACGCGCCGAGAGCAATGGCGATCGCGGATTTCTCCGCGTCCAATTTGCGTAGTTTCGCACAGGCCGCCGCTGCCGCGGGCGCGCCGTACAGGCCGGTGGGATGCCAGCCTTTTTCATGCAGCAGGCCGGTTTCGCGTAACGCCAGTTCAGCCCAGACCTCGTAGCCCGCGACGTACGCGGTGATCATGTCGGTGCCGGAAGAGCCCAATGTTTCGGCCTCCGCGAGGATCGCGGGGACCAGGACGGTCGAAGGATGGCCGCGCAACGACACGTCGTCGTAGTCCAACGCGTGCGCCGCCGTGCCATTGATCCAGGCGGCCTCGGGCGCGGTGACCTTGCGCGCGCCGAAGTGCAACGTCGCCGCCCCTTCGGCGGGCGCGAGCACCTCGGTCATGATGCGGACACTGTCTTCCTTGCGGCCCACCATCATGGTGCCGATGCTGTCGATGAAACCGATGCGGGCGATGCGCGCCGCTTCTTCCGGCAGATGATTGGGGGAGAGGTCGGCGACGAACTGTCCAAGGTGTTTGGTGAGTGTCATGGTGGGTTTCCTCTGATGGTTTATAGGTTATCCCAACGGTCTGGCGGCGTATCCAGGGCAGTCCGCTATTCATTGCGTGGCCGCTTTACCTATCGGGTACTCCAGGCGAGGATGTCGCTGGGCTCGCGGTAAAGGCAAGAGAGAGAAGTTCGCTGATGCGTCCCCCTAGAGGCTCGGTGACGACGATTGTCACAGACCGATCCGTTTCAAACGCAAACAGCGCATCGTCATGCTGACCCTCGGTGAAAGCGACATTACCCAAATTGGCCCCATCGGCAGATCGCAGAATGAAACTCAGCCGGTCCTTATCGAACTCGCGGACCAAACCTTCGAACGTACGGACGGACACGTCGGCCGGTAATCGCCGTTTTGCCTGGCTGATGCGTTCGCTGGTTTCGCGAGACAGACGGACGTGCGGACGAGGATTGCCCGCCAACACGCCGCTAACCTCAACCGAGCTTACGGTCCCCTTCAACGTGGGCGCGAGCTGCGCGAGAGCGTTTACAATTGCGGATGACTCGGCATCAGTCGGAAGGTCTGAAATAATAGGGTCTGTCGCCCAGTCCAGGCCCTTGGAGAGAAGGCGAGTGATATCCTCAATGGCCTTATCGTCGTCGAATGTCAGTTGCCCGGCCGCGGGTGGCCGGTCAAATACAACTTCAAAGCTGCCGAGCGCGAATCCGCGAGCCGGAAGATCATAGAAACGGCGAAACCAGTCTACTGGCCGTCCTTGAGCCGACGACCTCAGTAGCACGTGTCCCATCAACGCGCGGACAGCGCCCGTCGCCCCATCCAGCGCGCGCTTCACGACACTGGCGGGAACGTGATGTGATGTGAGGCTCTCGCCCTCAAGCCGTAGGCGCAAGAACGGTTCCGCGACAACCACCAGATAATTCCCTGGCTTGGGCATCGCCGAGTCCGGCAGGTCGCGCGGATCGATCGCACCAAGGTTCGTAATCGACCCGTCTGGCCTCTGATCGACAAGCCACCCCCACCCGGTTTGGGTGAGCGCCTCTGCCAAGGTTATCTGGTTCGCCTCAATGGCATCGACGAGCCGATCACTTGCGGGAACCAGCAAAAATCGCTCATATCCGCTCTCCTGGGCGCAAAGATACGCCAGAAACAAGAAACCGTCGTCACTAAACGTGGTGAACAGACAAGGTCCGTCGTACTCAGCCATCACCCGCTTGGGGATCAAGCGGCTCAGCACCGGCCATTGGCCCGATCTGGTTGCGACGGCCCACATGGTCAGAACCTTATGACCGAAAACATCGTATGGCGAGAGACCCCCGCGTACGGCCACCAGGTCGTATGGCTTCCGCCAACCGGCCCTTTCCGGGGCGTCGCTTTGCAGCGGCCATGTTGGCCATCAAGGGTGCCGCGCGCAACGAATCGACCGCGCGCCGGAAAATTTTCCGAGTACTGGATAGCGTCGGACAGGTCGCGAAAAACACTGAGGCCCGCCGCCTCGCACGGCCACCGAAGATCGCTCGCGCCGATCTCACGGTAGCTGCGAAAGTCCATCGCCACCGGAGGATTCGTGGTTACCAAGCGAAAAACCCCACCCGCGGCGAGTTCGGCATCTGGTGGAGGGCAATCAGGAGGCCAGTCATCGGGATAGGTCATGCTGGAGTGCTCGGCGCGCATGCTGAGCGGTCAACCAACGGGGGATCGCAAGGGTTTGTCAACGTCAACACTTGACCCTACCCCCCTCACCGCCCCTGAAACCGCAGCTTCCGCTTTTCGTTGAACGCCAGGACACCTTCGCGCCGGTCCTCGGTATCGACAAGCCGGTTATACGCCTCGATCTCGAACATGAAGCCGCGCTTCAGATCCATTTGCAGTCCGTTATGAATGGACTTCTTCGCCTACTTTGCCGACAAAGGCGCGTTATCGCACATCGCCTGGGCGGTTTCCAACACGGCAGGCATCAGTTCGTCCGGTTCGCACAGCCGATGCAACACGCCCCACTCAAGCGCCTGAGCCGCGGTAAACGGTTTACCAGTCAGAATGACGCAGCGCAGGTCGCCGGTATCGTCGATCAGACCGGTCCACAGATCGAGCAAATCGAGACCCATCTGGGTGTTCTTGGCATTGCCAACCTCGGGCCGGTTCATCGTCACCTTCAATAGATGGCCGTCGATGATTTCGGCAAGGATCGCTGCATAAGACTTCATGACGGCTCCAATGCGGCAAGGCGGCGGCGCCAGCGAGGAATGACCTCGGGGTTACGCACGTACAGCGGCGGCTCGCCTGCCAGAACGCGCGCGACGGCATCGACCGCGACACCGGGCAGCACCGCGTGGCTTTCCACCGTGTGGCCGACCATGTGTGGCGTCAGGATCGTGTCCGGCAGATCGCGCAACGCGCTGCCGGCGGGCAGCGGCTCGGTCGCGAAGGTATCCAGAGCGATGCGCATCGCGGGCCGTTCGCGCGCCAGCCTGATCAGAGCGGCCTCGTCGATGATTCCGCCGCGGGCGGTGTTCACCAGTACGGCGTCAGGCTTCATGAGCCGCAAATGGGCCTCATCCAGCAGGCCGCGCGTGCCCGCGTTCAGACCGAGCAACACGCAGACCACGTTGCTCTCGCGCAACAGGTCCTCCAGGCCCACCCATGTCACCGCCGGGCCCGCGTTCGGATCGACCCGCCGCGACCACGCCAACAGGCGCACACCCCAGCCGGCCAGCCGCGTTGTCATGGCGCGCGCGATGTTGCCGTAGCCGATCAGACCGACCGTCTTGCCGCGCAGCATGAAAGCGCGCGAGTTCGGCGGCCGGGGAACGACCCCGCGCAACACCGCCTCCGACCCGTGCAGGTCATACAACGCCGCCAGCATCAGCAGGATGGTCGACTCGGCCATGCTCTCGGAATTTTCGGGCGTCTGGCCGTTGGCGACCAGGATGCCGAGATCGGTGGCGGCGCCTTCGTCAAAACCCTCGGTGCCGGTGAACGGCGAAATGACCGCGCGCAGCCGTGGCGCGTTTTCCATCAGAGCGCGTGAACACGGCGTATCCCCCGCCGCCAGAAGAACATCGGCTTCGCCCAGAGCGGCAGGATCGGCCAGAAACGAGTCGAGCGTTCGATAAGCCGCGATGCGGTGGCCTGCCTTGGTCAGACGCGCTTCCATCTCATCGAACATCGGGCGGAGTACTGGGCGGCTGACGGTAACAATCCGTGCTGGGACTGACATGGGGATGGCCTGTGCCTCGCGAACGATCGACTCAGCCGGTCGTTAAGCCCTGGGCGGACCAGCGGCAAGCTGGACCGCCCAGGAGCGAGAGCCTAGCATCGCGGCGGAGGTACCAAGATGTCCCAGACAAGCAAATTGCGTGCGTTGCTGCGTGCGCCGGGCATGGTTATCGCGCCGGGAGCCTATGATGGGCTCACCGCGATGTTGGTGGCGCAGGCGGGATTTCCGGCGGTTTACATGACCGGCGCGGGCACGTCGGTTTCGCATGGGTATCCGGATTTCGGACTGCTCACGGAAACCGAGATGGTCGCCAACGCGGCCCGCATGGCGCGCGCCATCGATGTGCCGCTGATCGCCGACGCCGATACCGGGTACGGCAACGAACTCAACGTCGTGCGCACGGTTCAGGATTACGAGCGTGCGGGCGCCGCCGGGATCCATATCGAGGATCAGGTTTCGCCAAAACGCTGCGGCCATCTGGATGACAAGGAAATCGTGCCGCGGGAGGACTGGCTGGCGAAAATCCGCGCCGCCGCCGCGTCCCGCCGCGATCCCGACTTTCTGATTATCGCGCGCACTGACTCTCGCGCGGTCGAGGGGTTCGAGGAAGCCGTCGCTCGTGCCAACGCCGCGCTGGAGGCAGGCGCTGACATGGCATTCCTGGAAGCGCCACAAACGATGGAAGAAATCCGCGCGGTGCCGAAGCTGGTCAAAGGTCCGTGCCTGCTGAACGTCGTTTGGGGCGGCAAGACTCCCGAGATCGATCTGCGCGAGGCTGAGAAGATGGGCTTCAAACTCGCGATCGTGCCGGGTATGTTGTTGAAGGCCGCGATCGGCGCCTGCGATGCCGCGCTGCTGGCGTTGAAGGAAACTCACGTCCACCCGGCGCCGCGCGACGGCATGACCGTGCGGGCCGCGTTCAACCGCGTCGGCGCTGAGGAATGGGATGCGTTTCGCACGAAATTCCGCCCGGCCGCCACCCGGCGCGCGGCCGAATAACAGACCGTCAGAAACGAAGGAAACGACAGCATGGTGACCCTCGGCAGCGGCGACTACATTTACGAACCCGTCGACAATTGGGCGAAACTCCCCGCCGGTTGGAAATTCAAGGAAATCGGCGGCGTCGGAGTCGACTCGAAAGACAACGTCTATGTCTTCAATCGCGGCGAGCATCCGATGATCGTGTTCGACCGCGACGGCAATTTCATCCGAGCCTGGGGCGAGGGCATGTTTCCCCGCGCCCATGGTGTCTTCGTCGCGCCCGATGACACGTTTTGGCTGACCGACGACGGCGATCATACGGTCCGGCAATGTACCGCCGAGGGCAAGGTGCTGATGATGCTTGGCACACCCGGAAAGCCCTCGCCTTACATGAGCGGTGAGCCGTTTCATCGCTGCACTCATACCGCCATGGCACCGAACGGCGACTTCTACGTCTCGGACGGCTACGGCAATTCCCGCGTTCACAAATATTCCCCCAACGGCAAACTGATCATGTCCTGGGGCGGGCCCGGCACCGATCCCGGCGAATTCAACATCGTCCATAACATCACCTGCGACGCGGACGGCTGGGTGTATGTCGCCGACCGGGAAAACCACCGCGTCCAGGTGTTCGACGGCAACGGCAAGTATGAAGCGCAGTGGAACAACCTGCATCGTCCCTGCGGCATGGTCATGACTCCCGGCAAATGCCCGGTCTGCTTCATCGGCGAACTTGGCCCGGTGCAGGCGGTCAACCGGAACATGCCCAATCTGGGCCCGCGCGTGACGATCGTCGATCACACCGGCAAGCGCCTCTCCCGGCTTGGCGGTCTGGACGCCGGACTTGGCGAGCACCAGTTCATGGCGCCGCACGGGATGGCGGTCGATCGTCACGGGGACATTTATGTGGGCGAGGTCTCCTGGACCCAATGGCCACAGCTCTTCCCGGGCCAGCCGATGCCGGACGATCTGAGGTCGTTACGAAAACTTCGCCGGGTCAAATAGACACTGGCGTCCCCGCGAAGGGAGGACAAACATGATGGATTCCCGGGCCGCGGCCCAGGCGGCTCTGCCCGAAGACGCGGCGATGGCAAGCCTTGGCGGGCGAGTCTGGCGGCCCGATGTCAACGGCCCCGCGGTGGTGGCGATCCGGGACGGCCAGGCGTTCGACATCTCCGCGGCCTGCGCGACAATGCGGGATTTATGCGAGGCCGCCGACCCCGCCACGATCCTTCGCGCGGCGGGCGGCGACGCGATCGGCTCGGTCGCGGCCTTGCTGGCGAACACGCCGCCCCAGACCCGCGACCCGGCCAAACCCTGGCTGCTGACGCCAATCGATTTGCAGGCAATCAAAGCCGCGGGCGTCACCTTTGCGATTTCGATGCTGGAACGAGTGATCGAGGAACGCGCCCGCGGCGACCTGACCGCCGCCGCCGCGATCAGGGGGGAGGTCACGCGCCTCGTCGGTGACGATCTCCAGAAACTGACGCCTGGCTCGCCCGAGGCCGCGCGTCTGAAACAGGTCCTGATCGAGCAAAATGCCTGGAGCCAGTATCTGGAGGTCGGCATCGGCCCGGATGCCGAGATTTTCACCAAGGCGCAGCCCATGGCGGCGGTCGGCACGTTCATGGACGCGGGGGTGCATCCGATCTCCTCATGGAACAATCCGGAACCTGAGGTCGTGCTGGTCGTCGCCTCCACCGGCCGGATCGTGGGCGCGACACTGGGCAATGACGTGAACCTGCGGGATGTCGAAGGACGCTCCGCGTTATTGTTAAGTAAGGCGAAAGACAACAATGCCTCCTGCGCGATCGGCCCCTTCGTCCGTTTCTTCGACTCCGCGTTCACATTGGACGATATTCGCTCAACGACCGTGAGCCTGCGGGTGGAGGGGCCGGACCAGTTCGTGCTGGAGGGCTCGTCGTCCATCGCCAAAATCAGCCGCGATCCGGCCGATCTCGTCGCGCAAATGGTCAACTCCCACCACCGTTACCCCGATGGCGCCGTCCTTTTCCTGGGCACCATGTTCGCGCCGGTCGAGGACCGCGATGTGAAAGGTCAGGGGTTTACCCACAAGACCGGCGACATCGTCACCATTGCCGCGCCCAGGCTTGGCGCGCTGGTCAATCGCATCATGCCGACCGACCAATGCGAGCCCTGGACGTTCGGTAGCGGCGCGCTGATGCGCAACCTGGCCGCCAGAGGATTGTTATACGACCGCGGCTGAAGAAAGACGTGCCGCTGTCCCTCCCGTCATGGCTCGGCGTGTCCGGGCCAACCGCTCGAGCACAGTGCCGGGCCATGACGAAAGGGGGGGCCGGAGTCAGAGGTTAAGCGCGCGGGCGTTACACACCCGACATCACGGCGTCCGCGAGTTCTCTCAGGCTGTTGAAACAGAAATCGTAACGCACACCCTGAGGTGGCGGCACCGTCGCGCCCCATCCCGTCGCGCCATGACGCCGATCGATCCAGGCGGAGGCGAGGCCAAGCGCGTTCGCGGGCGCATGGTCGTGATACAGGCTTTGCGCCACATGCAAAACGTCCGACTTCTGGAAACCGCTTTCAGCCAGACGGTCGAGCAACCAGGCGAAATTCCGCGGGTCCGGCTTGTAGGATCCGATGTCCTGCGCCGTATAAATCGCGTCGAACGTGACTCCCAACCTTGTATTCGTGACCCGGAAACTGTCGCGGTCGACATTGGACAGAATCACCAGCCGATAGCTCTGTGCCAGGGCTCGCAATGCCTCAACGGTATCCGGAAACCCCGGCCAATCGCCGATCGACGCCCCAAAACGTTCGTTTTCAGCCGCGTTGTCATCCACCTTCCAAAGCCGTGCGAGCCGCGAATGAACCTCGGTCAGCAGCGCGGCGTACGGCATGGCGGGGGTCGCCGCCTGCTGTTCAGTTTCCTGCTGGGCGAACGCGGCGAGGATCGCCTCGCCATCCAGGGTAAGTCCGGCGCGATGGACCAGCGGGCGGAGCGCGGTGAGAATGCCGCTCTCCCAGTCGATCAGGGTGCCGTAGCAGTCGAAACTCAGGACGCGGAAGTCGGTCAGTTTCATTTGGGGAGGCCCCAGTCCCCGCGCGAAGCGGTGTCCCGAAGCCAGGCTCGCACGCCGGCCGCGTCGCCGAATTCGTCCTGGACCCGAAGCCCGGTTCCGCCCATGGCGCGGGCTTCCCGCATTCCGTCCTCATCTGTCACATCGTCGCCAATGAATACCGGCAGGCGGCCGGCAAACGGGGCCTGCCGCATCAGACGCTGGACCGCGTGGCCTTTATCGGCGCCGCGCGGCCGCACTTCCCACAGCATATGTCCCCCGATCAGTTCGAAATCCGGTGACCCCGCGATCAGGCTGGCCAGGGCGTCGTGGATCGCCGGTCCGCCGTCGGGGGCGAGGCGAAAATGCAGGCCAAAGCCGCGAGTCTTGCGCTCCAGGATCGTGCCGGGCCACGCGGCTTCGACCTCGGCGGCGCGGTCGATCCAGGCCCGGGGCGGCGGTTTCAGGTCGGGCCGCTCCACCGGTGCCCCCGCGGCGGGACGCACCGCGCCGCCATGTTCGCCGGCAACCGCGTACGGCGCGTCACCCAGCAACGCGTCGATGGTTTCGATCGGACGGCCAGTGACCACCGCGAGCGCGCCTTCGAGCAGGTCTCGCAGTGCCCGCAAATTGTCCACGAGGTCCGGCGGGACAATCACGGAATCCGGGGTCGGAGCGATATCCAGCAATGTCCCATCCAGATCGAGCAGCAACGCGGCTCGCCTGAACGGCGGCAACGTCCCGAGGCTCACGGCGCGCAGCCGACGACGCGGACGTCGTAAATCGGGTGCGCCATCATCGACATGTAGGGCGCGGATCGCACCATCCAGCCAGTGAAGCCCGGCGCGCCGGTCCGCCGATCGCGGATGACCAGCAAGGCCGTGGCGTCGATCGGCCGGTCTGGCGTGCGGATGTAACAGCCGCGCACGGCGATCTCCAGCGAACCAAAGCGCCCGGTGTCCCCGGTCTTCACCGTCATCGTCTCCCCCCGCGCGTTAACCTTGTCCAATACCTGCAACGTCGCGGTTCCCATCGGCACCCAGCCTCCCCTTTGCGGCTGTCCCTGGGGCTGCGCGGATTTACGAGGGCCAGGCCCAGGCGTGGCGGACGGGTCGCGCAACGGGTTCGGGACCATGTCTTCCTGCGCCGGCTCTTCCCCCGGCCGCGAGAACTGGTCGGGGGGCGGCAGCGGCGCCACCGTGACCACGTCGTCCGGCGGCGGAGGCTCAACCGGCGTGGGAGGCACGGGGATGAAAATGGCATCGCCCGGCGCGCGCTGACCCGGCGTGAACGTCCTTTGGGCCATCAGACTGAATGGCAAGGACGCAAGCAGCATCCCCACCCACAACACCCTCATCTCGGCGCGCGCTTCGGGGATTCGAGGCCTTGGATCATGCCGGCCAGAATCCCACGCATCGCGGCCTCATCGACGCCTATCAGGATCGCATCCTCGAACGTGTCGCGCAGCATCTGCGCGAGTTCGGAATGGTTTTCCTGAAGCACTTTGAGCTTGTCGCGGCACGACAGCGGAGCGCCGTCTTCGCCGGGCCAGATCGAAGGGGGTTGCGGGATCATTTGGGAGGGCCTTGCTCAGGCGCTTTGGGGTCCGCGCCCTTGGCTTTGTCCCCAAGGGTGGTGGCGCTGAAGATGAACTTGCCCAAAAGCTGCTCCAGACTGACGGACGACTGAGTAATGGTGATGGTACCGCCCGCGGTCAACTCGGCCGTGTCGCCGCCGGCCGTCAGATTAAGGAACTTCCCACCCAGAAGGCTCTCGCTGGTGACCTCGGCGCTGCTGTCCTTCGGCAGGCGAATGTCGTCGCGAACCGTGAGGGTGACCACAGCCAGATAGGTTTTGGGATCGATCCGCGTTTCCACGACGCTGCCGACCTTCACGCCGGCGATCCTGACCTCGGCCCCGGGGACGAGACCATCGATATGATCGAAGCGCGCCTCCAACCGGTATCCGGTTCCAGTGGTCCGCCCGGAATGCGCCACCGCGAAAGCGAGGAATCCCGCTGCGATCAGCAGGACACAGGCCCCGGTCAGAATCTCGGCGATGCCCCGGCGGGCCATTGGACTGGCCATCGGCGTTACTTGCTTTCCGGCGTCCAGGCTTCGTAGTCGCCCGTGGCGGGCGCGCGCCGGCCGCCTTCATAGTCGTGGCCAGGCGGACGGTAACTCGAAGCGGTGCCGGTGGCGTTGGCGATCGGTTTCTTGCTCCAGGGACGGCGAGCGGACTCCTGGATCGGCCGATCGGTGGTGTAGTGCAGCCAGGAATGCCATTCGGGCGGCACCGATGAGGCCTCAACCTCGCCCTTATAAGCGATCCAGCGGCGCGCCCGGCCATTGGGACGGATCGACCGCTCCTGATAATAGTTGTTGCCCGCCGCGTCGGTGCCGACGAGATGGCCGTTGAGCAGGGTGAAAAGCCACGTGCCAAGATTCATACGCCCCATATAGGCGCGCGCCGGGCATCGGTCTACCTCGGGTTTATCCACAACATTTTGTGGTGGTGAGGCCGATTCAGCACAAAATGTGCTTCCCAGGGGATGTCATCGGCCATACGGTCCCTGGCATGAAAGCGCATCGCATCTGGCACGGCACCCGCACACGGCGCATCGCCGCCGGCACCGATCCTGATTCTCCGCCACGCATGGTCACGCTGCCCGCGTCCTGGGAGGACACCGCGGCCGCGGCCCTCTGTGGGCTTGCCCCTGGCGATCGGGCCGTCTCCGTCGCGGCCGCCGCTCAAATCTGGGCGGGTTTGTTGCCTGAGAACTTGCAGACACGCGCATTGTCCCTGTTGCTGCGCCGCCGCGCCGCGCCATCCGAGGCCGCCTGGCGTGGACGGACCGCCGACGACCCGGGCTATGTGCTGAATGTCGAGGCGTTCCTGACAGGTGATGGCCTGTTCGACGTCGTTTCATTCGGTGGCGCCGTGGAAACCGCCGTCGAGGTTCTGACCACGTTGGCGCCCGCGGCGCGCGATCTGTCGATTGGATGCGCGGGCCTGTCGCATTTGCTGTCCGCTTTGGGCATTGCCTATGACTCCGACGCGGCCCGCGATGTCGCCCGCTGCCTCGCCGCCCTGACGCGGGGCCACGCCGACGTTGCCTCCGCTCGATCCGGCACGGCAGGCGGTCCACGGTCGATCTGGCCGGAGGCGCCGTCGAGGTGCGTGATCCCCGGTCTGGCGGAGGCGGCCCAGGCGGCGCGGGCGGATGCGATGCCGCGGCACCTGATGACAACCGCGATCCGGGTACCCGGCGCGGTCGAGGCGCTTCTGGGCATCGAGACCGGCGGGATCGCTCCGTGCTTCGCGTGGATCTCGGCGGAGGGCGACCTCACCCGATCGGCGCGGACCTGGCTTGGCGCGCGCGGCATGAGCGGTGAACGGGCGCTTGCGATCCAACTGGCCGGCGGTTCGCCCTTCCCGCCGATGGCCGAGACCGCGCACGCAGCGATGCACGACGCGGTGGCGCCTTATATGCACCGGATGCCGCCGAAGCCGGTTCCTCTGACGGTACGGACCCGGGTCGCCGCGCGGCGGGATTTGCCCGGACGGCGCCGCGGCTACACCCACCAGGCCGCATTGTCCGGGCACAAAGTCCTTCTCCGCACCGGCGAATACGACGACGGTTCCCTGGGCGAGATCGTCGTGGCGCTCAGCAAGGAAGGGCCCGCGTTCAAGGGACTGATGGAAGCGTTCGCGACCGCCGTCTCCTTGGGCCTGCAGCACAGGGTGCCTCTGGACACTTACGTCGAAGCCTTCACCTCGACCCGGTTTGGCCCGGCAGGCGCGGTCGAGGGCGATCCGGCAGTGAAGCACGCAACCTCGTTCCTGGATTACGCGTTTCGGCATCTGGCCGCGAACTACCTGGGCCGGAGGGACATTCCAGAGGCGGAGGTTGAGACGGCGGACACGTTCGGCGACGGACGCCGCGATGAGGCGCCGCTGCTGCCGTTGGATCTGCCGGCGGACGCATCGCCCCGCTCCCGGCGGCGGAATTTGCGTCTCGTGGGGCGGTAGGCAGCACTTACATATCAGCGCGTCAAACGGGGCGCCTGTCTTCCCGTCAGGGCCCGGCCGGAGACGGATATTCTCTTTTCGCCGTCATGGCCCGGCTCGTCCGGGCCACCCGTCGCGGCACTGTGCGTGAATGGGCCGTCCGGACTTGATCGGGCGGCCTCTCCGGTCCACGTTGCACCGCAACACCCGGGAGTTCAAAAATGCCATTGCCACCGCCCGAACCGCGCGAGGCGATCCATACGCGCGCGATCGAGATTAACGGCTTCCGCCGCGCTGACGGCCAATACGACATCGAAGCCCATTTGACCGACACCAAAAGCTTCGGGCAGACCAATTACGATCGCGGTTATATCGCGGCGGGTGAGCCGATCCATGACATGTGGTTGCGGCTGACGATCGACGGCGCGATGCGGATTACCGCCGCGGCCGCCGTTAGCGACAAAACGCCCTATGTCATGTGCCCGAGCGCGGCGCCGAATTTCTCCCGGCTGGAGGGTCTGACGATCAAGGCCGGTTTTTTGCGGGAGGCCAACCACCTGGTCGGCGGCACCGCCGGTTGTACGCATCTGCGGGAATTGCTGCAGCAGATGGCGACGACGGCATTTCAGACCATCACCCCCGCCAAGGTCAGGCAGGAAATGCAGGTCGAGGGCAGCGCCGATACGCCTGGCAGCGATAACGCCGACGCGCGCATCACGGAAAAAATGGGCGGGGCGCCAAAAGTCCTGAATACCTGTCTGGCTTATGCCGACTCCGGGCCACTCGTGCGGCGACGCTGGCCGCATCTTTATACTGGCGAGGCGGCGGCGGAGTAGCGCGTTTTCCGATCAGGCCGCGCCCCTGCGGTTAGACCCGTAATCGCCAAAGAAGATATCCGTCGAAATCTCGTCGGTCCGGTTGCAGCCAGTATAGGCCATCGTCTTGTCCATCTCGGTCTTGATGATGTTGATGGCCTTCGCCGCCCCGGCCTCGCCGCCCACGGCGGTGCCGTAAAGCGTCGAGCGTCCGGTCAGCACCGCCTTGGCGCCCAATGCGAGAGCTTTGACGATGTCGGAGCCGCGGCGGACACCGGAATCCAGCAGGATCGTGACCTTGTCGCCCACGGCTTCAGCGATTTCCGGCAACACGCGCATCGTCGCGGCGGCGCTGTCCATGTTCCGGCCGCCATGGTTCGACACGATGATTCCGTCGACGCCATAATTCAATGCCTTCAACGAATCATCCACTCGGTTGACGCCTTTCAGCATCAAAATCCCCGGCCACATGTCACGAAATTTGGCGATATCTTCCCAACTGAGTGAGTCGACCTCCATTTCCGGCCGCCGGCCCGCGATGCCGCTGGTCAACTTACCCTGAAATTCGGCGGGATAGTTTTCGTGAGCCGGCATCCCGATCGTTGTCAAATAGCGGCCCATGACGCCCAGGGTCCAGGATGGGTGGGCGGCGACATCCATGAGGAATTTGGTGGAGGGATTGAATGGCAAAGCGAAACCATTTCGCGAGTTGTATTCGCGATTGCCGGAGACGGCGGAATCAACGGTGACGATCAGCGCCTCATAGCCCGCGTTCTTCGCCCGTTCGATGATCTGATAGGACAGGTCGCGGCGGCGCCAGACGTAAAGCTGGAACCACAGGCGCCCGCCTGCCTCCTTGGCGATCGTTTCCATCGCGGTCATCGACGCCGTGGACAGGGTCAGCGGGATGTTCGCTTTGGCGGCGGCTTTCGCCAGCGCCAGTTCGCCGCGATACCAGCACAGGCCGGCGGCTCCCGTGGGAGCGATGGCCATCGGCAGAGCGATCGGCTTGCCGAATAACGTTGTCTGTGTGGAACGGCCGGAGACATCGACCAACGCGCGATGGCGCAGCTTGATGTCCTGGAACGCCTCACGGTTGCCGGTCACCGCGAGGTGATCCTCGGTGGCGCGATCGACGAATTCGAACAGGCCTTTGGGAAGACGGCGTTTCGCCGCCTCCCGCAGGTCGAAGATGTTGTAGCAGTCGTCGAGCGCGGCCATCAGCTCGCCGCCATCCGGTTGGTCTCGCGGTCCGCGAAGAAGATGTCGGTGGTGATCTCATCGACACGGTTGCAGCCGGTATAGGCCATCGTCTTGTCCATTTCGGTGCGGATGATGTTGATGGCCTTCAGTGCCCCGGCCTCGCCGCCGACGGCGGTGCCATACAGGGTCGCGCGCCCGGTCAGCACGCATTTGGCGCCGCGAGCGACGGCTTTGACGATGTCGGAGCCGCGGCGGATACCGGAGTCGAGCAAAACCGTGATCTTGTCGCCCACCGCTTCGGCGATTTCCGGCAGCATGTCGATCGTGGCGGCGGCACTGTCCATGTTGCGCCCGCCGTGGTTCGACACGACGATGCCGTCGACGCCGGCACTGACCGCTTTCAACGCGTCATCGACGCGGTTGATGCCTTTCAGCATCAGAATCCCCGGCCATTTATCGCGGAAAATCTTGACGTCGTCCCAGTTCAGCGAGTCCTGGCGCATCACCTCCTGCCGGAATGGATCGGCACCGATGTTGCGGCGGTACGGTTCAGGATAGTTCTCGTTGCGCGGCATGCCGATCGTTGTCAGATACTTCATCAGCACGTTGAGGAACCAGCCCGGCTTTTGCATGATGTCCATGGTGAACCGCACGGTCGGCGTGAACGGCAATTGGAGTCCGTTCCTCGCGTTGTATTCCCGGTTCGGCGACACGATCGTATCGGTGGTGACGATCAACGCCTCAAACCCGTTGTTCTTCGCGCGCTCGATCAACTGATACGACAGCTCGCGCTGCTTCCACACATAAAGCTGGAACCACAGACGGAAATTCGCTTCCTTGGCGATCTTCTCCATTGAGGTCATCGCGCCGGTCGCCAGCGTGAAGGGGATTTTCATCTTTGCCGCCGCTTTGGCGAGTTCCAGTTCTCCCTCGTACCAGCAAAGACCGGCCGCGCCGGTTGGCGCGATGGCCATGGGCGCCGCGATTTCCTTGCCGAACAGCGTGGTCTTGGTCGAGCGTCCGGAGACATCCACCAAAGAACGATGCCGCAGCTTGATCTTCTCGAACGCGGCGCGGTTGTTGCGCAACGCGACCTCGTCCTCGGTCGAGCGGTCGACAAATTCGAACATGGCCTTGGGCAGCTTGCGCTTGGCGGCGTCTCTGAGGTCGAATACGTTATAGCAGTCGTCGAGCGCGGACATTTGGTGTTCCCCCTTGAGCGGCCGATGATGCGGGCAGGTGCCGTGGTGTCAAGCCGTCGCGTTCGACCTGGGCAGTGGGCTATTGACTGTCGGTCTCCCTCGTGACTTGGCCCGGGAGAGGACGAAGGACTCCGGTGGAGCTGAACTCAATGATCGGGATGCCGACTTACCGGCACCTTCCCTGGCCGGGACGACATTGGTAGCGTCATGCGCGATGCGGAGGGAATAACGTGCCGAACGATCCAAAGACATCACCCTTTTGGCCGGCTGACAATCCCGCAGTTACGGGCCACATCACCCTGCTACAGGGGATCATCACCCGCCTCGCAAACAACAGCGCCTCCTGCAAGACATGGTGTCTGACACTGGTCGCCGCGCTGCTCAGCGTCGCGGGCACGGCCCACGCACCGCGGATCGTGACCGCCGCGCTGGTCCCCGTGCTGGTCTTCGGTTTCCTTGACGTGATGTACCTCGCCACGGAGGTCGCCTATCGGAACCTATACGAGACCGTCGTGGACTCGATCCGTGCGGGGAGTTACGACAGAGCAAGGGTCTTCGAAGCCCGCGCCCGCCCGGATGCCGGTTGCGTGATCTGGGCTGCCGCGTCGTGGTCGGTCGTGCCGTATTATGTGCTGGTCGTGTTTTACGTCGTCGCGTTGATGCAGGGGTGGCTGGCGTTGCTGGCGGCGAAGTGAATGGCTGATCCACCTGTATTTTTCTTTTCGTATTCGCGTCAGGATTACGAGGATTCCGGCGCGTATATGAGGGAGTTTTACGACGGCCTGGCGAGACGCGTCGCACGCGCTGCCTACCCGCCACGGGCACCCGACGACGTTAGCACGCTCGACATCCTGACAAAGTTCGGTGACGATTGGCAAACACACCTTGGGAACGCGCTCGCCGCAAGCAATGTGCTGATCGCGGTGATTTCGCCACCTTACTTCTCCCGTCCTGACTGTGGTCGGGAGTTTGGCGGATTCATCCTCCGCAGCCCCAATTTGGGGATCGACGCGCAAGGGCAATTGACCGGAGTTAACAACGTATTCCTGATCCGCTGGATGGAGTCGGGTTTCTACAACCGGCCCGATCAAAAAGACGGCCGGATTCCGTCGTTCATCCGCCGAATCAACGATGCGCTGCCAGCCCCCGCGAACGCCAATGCGGACCCCGAACTCGCCGAGGCGGTTCGAAACTACCGGCAATTCGGCATGGAGCTATGCGTCGACAAACCGTACTACAAACGTTTACTGAACGCACTGGTACTGGCGATCGTCAACGCCACGCCCCTCCAACCGGCCGCACCGCAAAACTGGGACGACCTGATCGACGCCTTCCGACACGACTGGGGAGCGCATTTCAATGCCGCGCAGGCACAGCCGCCTGAACTGGTCCCGGTAGAGCCTCTCACCTCGGCGGTCATCGTCTATGTGACAGGACGGTCGTTCCAGATAAGCCCGGCCTCGGCTCAGTTCGCAGCTCGTTTGATTGCAGCGCCCGTGCCGGACGGAACCGGCACCGACCCCGAGCTGGGATCGCTGATACTGGACATGCAGGCTGCCGCGTCGCCAGAGATATTGCAGGCGCTCGCTTGCGTTGGGGAGCCGGTCATACCGGCGGTGGCGGCACCGATGATTGAATTGTTAGCGGACCTTTCACTGCGCCGTGTTTTACCACTGTTGGTGATCGATGCCGGAACCCTCATTGGACAGGCTCTTCCCGTTTTGCGGGAAATCGTGGATTCTGAGGTCTGGACAGGACCGGTATTGATCCCCACCTTTCCGGGTACTCCCGCTGATGCGGATCAGTTCCTCGATTCACGGCAAAGGCCAGTGTATATGTTGCCCGGAGCCCGGGATGCGCGAAGGACCATTGTGACCAGCATCTTGCTCAACCTGCGCCGTCAGGTCACTGCGGCGGCGCGGCTCGAACAGCCCGTTTCTGGAGATCCGATGCCACTGCTGCGTGGCCCAGGAGACAGCCGGAGATGACGTCCGCGCACCCGCCTGGACAGATCGTCACCTTCTACTCCTACAAGGGCGGTACCGGCCGGTCGATGGCGCTCGCCAACGTGGCCTGGATTCTGGCGGCTAACGGCGCACGGGTTCTGGTCATCGACTGGGACCTCGAAGCGCCTGGGCTGCACCGCTATTTTCGCCCCTTCCTGACCGATCCAGATCTTACGGAGACCAAGGGGCTGATCGACGCGTTCTGGGATATGACGGCGGTTCAGGTCGCGCGGGCTAACGGCCGGCGATCAGACCGAGTGCTGGAGACTGCCTCCGCCGGACCCGGCGGAGGCACCATGGCCAGGGTGGCGTCCGAGGAGCCTGAGCCGCCCCACCTTGGGCCGCTACTACTGAGTGTGACGCGGCGGTTGCGTCACAAGTTGACGGTAGCAAGAAAAGTTTCTCTGGCGTCGTCAAAGGATGACGGAGAGGATGACGACAAACTGTTTTTGGGTGACGGTTATATCGATTTCATCGGCGCGGGACGGCAAGGTGGCGCCTATAGCGAGCGCGTCAATACGTTCGACTGGCGCGGTTTCTACGAACTTGGCGGCGCCGCGATGTTGAGCGAGGCGACCGAAGTGCTCCGTACGAAGTACGACTGGGTGCTGATCGATAGCCGCACCGGCGTCTCCGACACGTCCGGCATCTGCACGATGCAGATGCCGGACAAGGTTGTGGCTTTCTTCACACTGAACCGGCAGAGCACCGAAGGGGTTACGTCGGTTCTGGCGTCGATCCGGGCTTGGCGGGCAGACCATCCCAAATTGCCGCCGATTACATTCTTTCCAGTAGCGACTCGGATCGAGAACGCCGAAAAAGATAAGCTGGACGCGGCTCGGCTGCATTGCCGGTCGGTGTTGCAGTCATACCTGCCGGAAGGCACGAGGGATCAGGAATCTTACTGGAACCAGATGGAGGTTGCCTATCGGCCCTGGTACTCCTACGAGGAAGTCATCGCGCCATTCGGCGATCAGACGGGGCCGGCGCGTACGCGGGACAGTATGTTGGCGCAGATGGAGATCATCGCGCAGACGATCAGCGGATCCCCAAGGCAACTTCGCTCGCCGGACGTATCGGCGGCTGAGCGAAGCGAGGTGTTGTCGCAATTCTCGTTCGATGGCGGGAAACCTTCAACGGCCGTTACCCGACCGGCTGTTCGGGAACTCGAACCACTGATGAAGGGCCTTCTACGCAAGCGTGCACTGTGGGAGAATAGTGGAAAGCATTATCGTTTGTTACTTAGTAGGAATGAAATGGCATATTTGTCAGGACGGGCAACTGTTTCCGAAACTCCTGAAATATCGGATTACGTCAAAAACAGCGAAAAAATCCACGAGATACTTAAGCGGAATAGACGCTGGATGCCAAGAGCCATTACAATCACCTTATACGTCATGGTGCCTTTGGCAACAGCTCGGTTATTTTACTTACCTTTTGGTTTCACCGCCGACACGCTCGTTAAGGACATCCTTGTAAGAATTGGTGCCAGCCTCGACTCTTTGATATCTACCGAATCGGTGGTATTGGTCGGCACGGCCTGGGTCTTGGTAGGATTCCTGGAAGGAGCCTGGGGCTCGCGACAGGGTGCCTTTCCAGATGGAATGACATTCGTTCAGTCCCTTCAGTTGTCTATGCGCGGCCCCTTCCAACCTGAGATTCGAGACTATAGTATACTGGATGAGCCGGGTGGCGCAAGATGAAGCGCTTCGCCCGAGGCGAGAGCCAGCACATGCCATTCAGGCGTCAGCGTACCCGCGAAACCTCAGGCAAAATCCTGGTCACTAACGGCAAAACCTGCCCCATCCAGACCGCGTTGATCGTGTGATCATCCCTCGGGCGGCCGGACTCCGGATGCAACAGGATGGTCAGCCCGTTCTGGTTCATCATCAGAAACGGCGCCAACGCCGGAAACCGATCGGTCTCGAACGCGATTTGGTACATCGCCTGAGGATGCGGGCCGACAGGCACATCGTGCCAGCGGCCCATTTTCATGGTGAACCGCTGCTCCACCGCCTCGCGCAATGCCGCGGCCCGCGGCCGGCTCACAGCGTCATAATAAACATGGGCGTGGTAGGCTTTGATCCGGGCCTGATCGATCATGATTCCTCCAGCATGCGCTTCACGTCGCGCTTCACCACTTTGCCGTAGCCGGACTTCGGAAGTTCCGGCCAGAAGACGTACGAACCGGGGTGTTTATAGCGGGCGAGCTTGCCTTCGACATGCGCGGCCATTTCCTCGGCGGTGACAGACGCGCCAGGAGACCGCACCAGCACCGCGACACCGGTTTCTCCCCATTTTTCGTGGGGCATTCCGACGACGCAGACTTCGGCCACCGCGGGATGGGTCAACAGCAGTTCCTCGACCTCCCGCGGATAAACGTTGGAGCCACCGGAGATGTACATGTCCGATGCTCGCCCCGTGATGTAGACAAAGCCGCGCGCATCCATGTGGCCCAGGTCGCCGGTGTGAAACCAACCATAAAGGGTGGCTTTTTCCGTTGCCTCCCCGTTATCATGATACCCCGCGAACACTCCTGGGCCTCGCACGCAGATTTCACCGGTCTCGCACGGCGCCAGATGTGCCCCGGTATCGTCCATGATCGTGACGTCCATGCCGGTCCGGGGAAAACCGCAACTGCCAACGGGCATCTCATCATCGTTGAGACTATGACACGATGGTGGCAGCACGGTGATGTTGCCAGTCACTTCGCCCATGCCGAAATATTGCACCAGCACCGGACCAAGTTTCTCCAGCGCGTGTTTCTGATCAGCGCGGTACATCGGCGCACCCGCGTAAATCACGTGGCGAAGGCTGGAATGATCGAATTGATCCACCGATTCGTGCCGGGTCAGCATCGTCAGGATCGTCGGCACGGTGAACATGTTGGTGACGCGATGCCGCTCCACCAGGCGCCAGGCTTCGGCCACGTCCAGCCGTTCACTTGGCATCAGCACCGTGGCGGCGCCGCGCGCGACCTGCGGCAAGGCGTGGATGCCGGCGCCGTGGGACAGCGGCGCGACCACCAGAGAGGCGTCATGCTCGGTCGTTCCAGGCATCAGGTCGCACAGATGGTTGCAGATGACGTATTCCATCTGACCGTGTGTCAGCACACCTGCCTTCGGCCGGCCGGTGGTGCCGGAGGTGTAAAAGAACCACGCGGGATGGTCGCGATCGACATCGGCGGGACGGGCGATCCGATCGCCGCCGGTGGCCATCGCTTCCCAGTCTCCAGGAATGGAAATCTCTAGCCGGCAGGCCGGATTTTCCGCCTTCGCGGCGGCCGCGTGATCCGGAAACGCGCTGTCGAAAATGTGCACCGAAGCCCCGGAGGATAGCGCGAGATACGCGACCTCCGGCGGTGTCAGGCGGAAATTGGTCGGCACCCAGGTCGCCCCCAGCATCCAGGTGGCGAACATGGATTCCAGGACGGCGTTGGAGTTACGCGCGTGCACCAAAATCCGGTCGCCGTGCCGCACCCCACGCTTCGCCATTGCCCCCGCGGCGGCCTGGACCCGGGCATTGAAATCGGACCAGGACCAGGTTGTGTCGCGCCAGACAATCGCCGGGTGATCGGGAAATCGCCGCGCCGATTGGATGAGCAGGTGCGCCAGGTTGGAGGTCGGAATTATCGCAATGGCTCCAGAATGGACACATAGTTGGCGACCGCCGCGCCGCCCATGTTGAACACGCCTCCGAGATCCGCTTTCGGCAACTGCATGCCGGCCGGCGCCTCGCCCGCCAGTTGCATCGCCGTGATCGCGTGCATCGACACACCCGTCGCGCCGATCGGATGGCCCTTCGCCTTGAGACCGCCCGAGGGATTGATCGGCAGCCTGCCGTCCTTCTGCGTCCACCCTTCCAGAATTGCGCGGGCGCCTTGGCCGGGAGCCGTGAGGCCCATCGCCTCATACTCGATCAGTTCAGCGATCGTGAAGCAGTCATGCGATTCGACGAAGGACAGGTCTTGCAGTTTGATGTCCGCCGCTTTCAGCGCCTGTTGCCAGGCCTGTGCCGCACCCTCGAACAACGTGATGTCGCGCTTGCTGATGGGCAAGAAATCGTTGACCTGAACGGCGGCTTTGAAGCGGATGGCTTTGCCCATGGCGCGGGCGGTTTCCTCGTCGGCGAGGATGAGCGCGGCCGCGCCATCCGACACGAGCGAGCAATCGGTGCGCTTCAACGGCGGGGCGACGTAGGGGTTTTTGTCGGAGACGTTGCGGCAGAAGTCGTAACCCAGGTCTTTGCGCATCTGAGCCCAGGGATTGTCGACGCCATTTTTGTGGTTTTTCGCGGCGATGGCGGCCAGGGCGTCGGATTGATCGCCGTGCCGCTGGAAGTATTTCTCCGCGATCCTGCCGAACACGCCCGCGAAACCCGCGGGGATGTCGGCTTCTTCCTTGTGATAGCTGGCTTTGAGCAGGATATCGCCGATCTCTTTGCCGGGGGTCGCGGTCATCTTCTCCACCCCGATCACCAGGGCGAAGCGTCCGCGGCCACTGAGCAGGAAGTCGCGCGCGCCGTGGATCGCGGCCGAGCCCGAGGCGCAAGCGTTTTCATACCGGGTAATGGGGCGGTAGCGGAGTTCCGGCAAATGTTGCAGCACCAGGGAAGACGGAAAGTCCTGGTTGGAGAAACCGTTGTTGAACAGGCTGAGGAAGGTGCCCTCGATCTCATGCGGGGCAATGCCCGCGTCCGCGATGGCGGCGCCGGCGACGCGGCCGATCAGGGATTCGATATCCGGATCCTCAAGCTTACCGAAGGGTGAATGGGCCCAACCAACGATGCAGGCTTCGGTCATGGTTGTGTCTCCTGTCAAACCGTTCAGGCGGTTTTACCGCATGGACGCGAGGCTGGCGATGGGGGCGAAGCCGCCAGGTGGAAATCAGGGCGTGGCACTGTTCAATCCATGAACGCGTGCGGATTTGGGTGAGCCTCATAAGCATGATATAGTATGACACTGAGAAGGAGGGCCCTCATGGCCAAGATCGAACGTCTGACGATCACTTTGCCGTCCGAAATGGCCGCCGTGGTGAGGGGAGCTGTCGAGCGCGGAGACTACGCGTCCAGCAGTGAAGTGGTGCGCGAGGCGATCCGGGATTGGAAGGCGAAACAGGCGCTGCAACTGAAGGAAATGGAATCGCTCAAGGCCGATATCGACAAGGGCTTGACCGATCTGGCCGAAGGCCGCGTGCAAGACTTCGACGCCGCCCGCATCATTGAGCGCGGGAGGAAGTTATTAGCCGCCCGTTAGCGCTTCGTCTTACAGCGGCCGCGGAGGATGACCTCGCCGAAATCTGGGCTTACATCGCCTCCGAAGCGTCCGAGGAGGTAGCGTCCCGGTTTATCATGGCGATCGAAGCGGCGCTCGAACCTGTAAGGTATTTTCCGTTCGCGGCGCCGGGTCGGGAGGCGTTCGGGCCGGGATTGCGGGTTGCGTTTCATGGGTCGTACGCGATTTACTACCGGCCCTTGAGGATACGATCGTTATCGTCCGCGTGTTGCATGGTGCTCGGGATGCGGCGGCAATTGCCAGACGCAGGGGTTTTCGGTGTGATACAGGGTGTTACCGCCGGTGTCAGGAGGCTTCCAACCTGTTTTGACGCCGACCCCACGTGATCATTACCCCGCCGTCCACCCCCCATCGATCACCAGGCTCTGCCCGGTCATGTAAGCCGACGCATCCGACGCCAGGAACACCACGCCGCCGGCCATGTCGTCCGGCCCGGCGAAGCGGCCCATCGGGGTGCGGGCCTTCAGGCGTTGGCCGTGCACATCGTGCTCCAGCAGACCATGCGTCAGATCGGTATCGACCCACCCGGGCGCCAGCGTGTTGACCCGCACGCCTTTGGAAGCCCAATCCAGTGCCAGGGCTTTCGTCAGCATCTCGACGCCGCCCTTGGACGCGCAGTACGGCACCGAGCGTAACAACCCAGTGTGTCCCGCGACCGAACTGACATTGATAACCGAACCGCCTTGAGTCATCGCGCCACCGATATATTTGCAGCACAGGAACACGCCGGTCAGATTAACGTCGATGATCTCTTGCCATTCAGTCAGGCTCGTACGCTCGATCCCCTTGAAGATCGCGTTGACGCCCGCGTTGTTCACGAGAACGTCGATCTTACCAAAATGCGCCAGCACCGCGTCGCGCAGCGCGATGACATCCGCTTCCTTCGACACGTCGGCGGTCTGAATGAAGGCGCGCTCGCCGAACGATTCCGCCGCCTCCTCCAGTGTCGTCCGGGTGCGGCCGGTCAGCACGACAAGGGCGCCATTCCGAGCCAGCCCCTCGGCCATGCCGCGGCCAATGCCCCGGCCCGCGCCGGTGACGACGCAGACCTTGCCGGTCAGATCGAAATCGCCACTCACCAGTTTGCCCCATCGCGATTGATTTTCTGCGCGAGGCTCCAGCGATGCACCTCGGACGGGCCATCGTAAATCCGAAAACCGCGGACTTCGTTGAAGATGCGCGCGACCAAAGTTTCGCCGGTGACGCCCTGCCCGCCCAACACCTGCACACAACGATCGACCACACGCCAGATAGCCTCGGAGCAAAACACCTTCGCCATCGAGGACTCGGTCCCTCCCCGCGCTCCCTGATCCAGCAACCACGCGGTATGCCAGATCGCCAGCCGGCTCATGCGAATATCGATCTCGTTGTCGGCGAGCTGGAACCCCACGCCTTCATGATCGATCAATTTGCGCCCGAAGACCTCACGGCGGCGCGCGTAGCCGGTCGCTATGTCGTGCGCCCGCCGCGCGGTGCCCAGCCAGCGCATGCAGTGCGTCAGCCGCGCGGGCGCCAGGCGAACCTGCGCGTAACGAAATCCTTTGCCGGGCTCGCCCAGAATATCTGAGGCCGGCACGCGCAGATTATTGAACCGCACCACCGCGTGACCGCCAGAGAATGCGCTGTCCAGACTGTCCATCGCGCGCACGATCTCGATGCCCGGCTGGTCCATGTCGGCCAGAAACATCGTGGCGTGACCATCGTCGTCCTTCGCCATGATAATCGCGAAGGCCGCGCCATCGGCGCCGGTAATAAACCACTTATCGCCATCGATCACGTAATGATTGCCATCTTTCCGTGCCGTCGTGGTCATCGCCGCCGGATCTGACCCGGCCCCCGGCGCGGGCTCCGTCATGCAAAAACACGACCGTGTCGCGCCGGAAGCCAGCGGCCGCAACCAGCGTTCCTTTTGCTCTTGATTCGCCACGGCTTCCATCAGATGCATGTTGCCCTCGTCGGGCGCGAAGATATGCATCGCGACGGGACCAAGCAGCGAGTACCCCGCTTCCTCGAACACGATCGCCTTGGCGACATGGTTCAAGCCAAGCCCGCCCCACTCGGTGCCGACATGCGGCGCGACAAACCCCGCCTCGCGTCCAAGCGCGACGAGTTCGCGCCGAAACTCTTCAGTCGGGCCATGATGGGTCTGGCGTTTGTCGCCTTCCAGCGGAATGATCCGGTCCCGGATAAAAGCGCGGGTGCGTTGTTGCAGGTCCAGCAACTCGGGCGAGAGCGAAAAATCCATCAGAACGCGCGTCCTTGGGCGATTTCGTGGGTGAATTCCAGAATGCCGGTGCCGATGGCGGTCAACGGCGCGTAGCGTGGCTCAGTCGTGGCGCCGCTACGGTAGCGGAAGCCGAGTTGCAGGAAAATCACCGATAGTTTGTACATGGTGATCACGCGATGAAACAAAATGTTGGACACATCGCGGCCGGTGATTTTCGCGTAGGCGGCGACTGCCTCCCGACGGGGGCACAGACCAACCTCGACGGCGGGCATTTGTTTCATGTCATGCATGGCCCATGGATCGGTGGGGTGAATCCAGTAGGACAGGAGGGTGCAGAAATCGAACAGAGGATCGCCGCGCGTGCCTTGATCCCAGTCCACAACGCCGACCGGCGACAGGTCCTCGGGGTTCAAAATTATATTGTTGAGTTTGAAATCATTGTGCAGCAAACTGGGCGGCCCCTCCGGCACGATGTTCTTTTCCAGCCACGCACCGATATCCTTGTGCAAAGCATCGGTGCCGTCCTCCTTCGCGGACCAGCCGCGTTTGGTCCAACCCGACACGGCACGGGCGAGAAATCCCTCGGGGCGGCCCAGATCGTCAAGGCCAATCGCCTTCGTATCGACCGCATGAATCGCGGCAATCGTTTCCAGCAATACCCCAGACACTCGCTCCCCAAACCCTGGGCGGGCGGCGAGATCGGGTGGAACCGTCTCGCGGATCACCAAACCAGGCCGGTATTCCAGGATCTGAAACCGCTGCCCGCAGACGGATACATCGTCGCACAGATGAAAGCTTCTCGGCACGAAGGGCAACGCGTCCGGCAGACGCGACAGGATGCGGTGCTCGCGCGCCATGTCGTAGGCGCCAACGGGTAACTCCCCCATCGGCGGGCGCCGCAGGACCGCGGGTTTGCCGTCCAGATAAATCAGGTAATTCAGGTTCGCGAGCCCGCCCGCGAATTGGCGCGGCGGCGGGTCGCGATCAAATCGAAGGCCATGGCGCGCGAGATAAGTACGCACGGACGGCCAGTCCAACTGAACGCTTTCTTCCGGTCCCCTCAAATCGCCTTCCGGCACGCGTCCTCCTATCGGCTTGCGGGCGGTCCTGGTAGAACGCCATACTGATACAGGAGGAACGCCACGACGCAACCGGACGCCGGCCGGTGGCGCTTCCCTGGCGAATGACGGGAGGACGCGGCCATGACGGAGACCCTGAGCTACGCCCACGGCGTGGCCGACGTGCCGCTGATCGGCGAGACGATCGGCGTGCATTTCGATCGCACGGTCGCGCGATGGGGTAACGAGCCCGGTCTGGTCTCCCGCCAGCAGGGTATCGCCTGGACCTGGCGGGAACTGGCGGAGAAAGTCGATGCTTTCGCCGCGGGCCTGGTCGCGCTTGGCCTCACGCCCGGGGATCGCGTGGGCATTTGGTCACCCAACAACGCGGAATGGATCATCGCGCAATACGCCACCGCGAAAGCAGGCCTGATCCTGGTCAATATCAACCCCGCCTATCGCCTGTCCGAGTTAGAATACGCGCTGAACAAAGTCGGCTGCCGCGCGTTGATCGCAGCGACACGGTTCAAGACCAGCGATTATATCGGGATGATCAATACACTGGCACCCGAACTGGCGCTCTCGCGACCCGGCCATTTGGAGTCTTCAAAATTGCCGTCGTTGCGCGCGGTGATCCAGATCGGTGAGGCAGCGCCCGGAACGATTCCATTTGACAGCGTTGCCAAAATGGGCAGCGCGGTGGAACGAATGACGTTGGGGGCCCTCGCCGGCACGCTGCAATTCGACGATGCCATCAATATTCAGTTTACCTCCGGCACGACCGGGCTGCCGAAAGGCGCCACGCTGACGCATCACGGGATCCTGAACAACGGATACTTCATTGGCCGGATCATGCGTTACACCCATCGCGACAAGGTCTGCATCCCGGTGCCGATGTATCATTGTTTCGGCATGGTGATCGGGAGCCTCGCCTGCCTGACCAGCGGCGCCACGATCGTGCTACCAGGGGAGGGCTTCGATCCGCTGGCCACGCTGGAAACGATCGCCGAGGCGCGGTGCACTTCGTTGTACGGCGTCCCCACGATGTTCATCGCCGAGTTGGACCATCCCGACTTCAAAAAATTCGACCTGAGCAGCCTTCGAACCGGCATGATGGCAGGCGCTCCCTGCCCCATCGAGGTCATGCGCCGCTGCATCGCCGATATGCATCTGACCGAACTGACCATCGGTTACGGCATGACCGAAACCAGCCCGGTCAGCACGCAAACCCTGATCGGCGATACGCTCGAGCATCAGACCGGAACGGTCGGAAAAGTTCACCCGCATGTCGAAGTGAAAATCGTCGACAGCGACGGCCTTATCGTTCCCGCCGGCACCAAGGGCGAGTTCTGCACCCGCGGTTATTCCGTCATGCTTGGCTACTGGGCTGACGAGGAACGGACCGCCGACTCGATCGATAAAGCGGGATGGATGCATACCGGCGATCTGGCGACGATGGACGCCGACGGATATTGCAACATCGTGGGCCGGATCAAAGACATGGTGATCCGCGGCGGCGAGAACATCTATCCGCGCGAAATCGAGGAATTCCTCTACCGCCATCCCGCGATCCAGGACGTCCAGGTTTTCGGCGTGCCCGATAAAAGATATGGCGAAGAACTATGCGCATGGATCAAAATCCGCGACGGCGCGACGCTGTCCGCGGACGACGTGAAGGCGTTCTGCAAGGACCAGATCGCGCACTACAAAGTACCGCGCCACATCCGGTTCGTGAACGAATTCCCGATGACCGTGACCGGTAAAATGCAAAAGTTCATCATGCGGGAGAAGATGCTCGAGGACCTCGGTGTGGCCGAAATCGTGACCGCATGAGCGAATTCGATTACATCGTGAGCGGCGCGGGCTCAGCCGGTTGTGCCGTCGCCGCGCGGCTGTCGGAATCCGGCCGTCATCGCGTTTTGCTGCTGGAAGCGGGCGTTCGCGACAGCAACCCCTGGATCCATATCCCGATCGGCTACACGAAACTCTACGCCAATCCGCGCATGAACTGGATGTTCGACAGCGCGCCGGAAGCGAACCTGAACAACCGCACGCTTTATTTGCCGCGCGGGAAAATGCTGGGCGGCACGAGTTCCTTGAACGGAATGGTGTACATGCGCGGCACGCCCGCCGATTACGATTTATGGCGCCAGCGCGGGTGCGAGGGTTGGGACTGGGATTCCGTGCTTCCCTTCTTCCGCAAGGCCGAGGACAACGAACGCGGCGCCGACGAATTCCACGGCAGCGGCGGGCCATTGCGCGTGTCCGATCCACCGAAAATCTGGCCGCTTGGCAAGGCGATGGTCGAAGCCTCGAAGCAGGCGGGCATTCCCTTCAATCCGGACTTCAATGGCGCGCGCCAGGAAGGCTGCGGGTATTATCAGACGACAACGAATAAGCGGCTGCGTTGGAGTTCGGCGTCAGCCTATCTTAAAACCGCCCGGAAACGCCCCAATCTGACCATCGTCACCGAAGCCCAGGCAACGCGTGTGCTGATTGAGAACGGCCGCGCCGTGGGTGTCGAATACCGTACGCCCCGCGGCCTCGAAACCGCGCGCGCGAACGGCGAGGTCATCGTGTCAGGTGGCACGTATGGCTCGCCGCATTTGTTGCAACTCTCGGGGCTCGGACCCGCGGCGCTGCTTCAGGGGCTCGGTATTCCGGTGGTGCGCGACATGCCTGGCGTGGGCGATCATCTGCACGATCATTTCAACATCTATGCGACCTACCGGTTGACGCGGCATGTCAGTCTTAACGATCTCGCATCCAGTTTGCCGCGGCGGTTGCTGGCGGGCGCGCAATATTTGTTCACCCGCGGCGGCTACATGGCGACCACCGGACTGTTCGCCGGCGCGTTCCTGCGCAGCGATCCGGCGTTGGAACGGCCTGACATTCAGATCAACATGTCGGCATGGAGCACGGCCGAGCGGACCAGCAAAGGGATCAATCCGCACCCTTTTCCAGGCATGACACTCAGTCCGGTCCACCTGAGGCCGGAGGGCCGTGGTTCGGTGCGCGTCAAAAGTCCCGATCCCACCGTTCAACCGGACATAAGGTTCAACTTCCTCAAATCCGACTACGACATGCGCGCGCTGTTGTACGGCGTCAGGATGTGCCGGACGATCGCGGCGCAACCGGCTCTCGCGCCTTTCGTGGCCGAGGAAATCCTGCCAGGGGCCGCTGCTCAGTCCGATGCCGATCTGGAACAGGTCGTGCGTCAGCGCGGCGTCTCGAACAACCATCCGGTCGGCACCTGCCGCATGGGCACAAACCCGGGAGACGTGGTCGATCCGCAGTTGCGGGTCTATGGTGTGGAGAGGCTACGGGTCGCCGACGCGTCGATCATGCCGTCCATCATCGGCGGCAACACCAACGCGCCGGCCATCATGATCGGGGAAAAAGCCGCCGCGATGATCCTCGCCGACGCGCCCACCCCATAACCCTGGAGGAAACCCATGCGCTGGGCTCGTTTCGATAACAAAGGCACACCCACCTACGGCGTCGTCGAAGGCGATACCATCATCCCCGTGCGCGGCTCGCCGTTCGAGGCATGGGATCGCACCAGCGAGAAGCTGAAGGTGACCGACGTGAAGCTGCTGCTGCCGGTCGTGCCTCCGACCTTTTACGCCGCTGGGCTCAACTACGCGCTGCATGTGAAAGAGGCCGCCGAAAAGCTGGGTTTGCCGGTCAGCCTGCCGACGCACCCGGACATTGGCTACCGCGCCAACAATGCGCTGATCGCGCATGGGGAAAACATCGTCATCCCCGCCGACGCCACGGCAATGGTGCAATACGAAGGCGAGCTGGTCGCGGTGATCGGTCAAAAATGCAAGAACCTCACACGCGAAAACGCGTTATCCGCCGTCATGGGCTGGACCATCGGCAATGATGTATCCGAGCGTACCTGGCAGAAACAGGACCGGACTCTGTGGCGGGCGAAGAACACCGACACGTTCAAGCCGATGGGACCGTGGATCGAGACCGACGTGAAACTGGAAAGCCTCGTCACGAAAATCCGTTTGAACGGTAAGGAGTTGATCGCGTTCAACACCAACGACATGGTGTTCGGCGTCGTCGATTATCTGGTCGCGATGACCACGTGCCTGACACTGTATCCTGGCGACGTCGTATGGATGGGCACCGAGGGTCACACCGAAAACATGAAGCACGGCGACACGATCGAGGTCGAGATTTCCGGGATTGGCACTCTATCGAATGGGGTGGTCCGGGAGGGGCAGTAATCGCGTGCGCTGAAACGCGCGGCATAACCAACAAGGCCGGTCGCTCCGGCGATCAGAATGGGCCGCTTCGCCACGGCTCATACCAGTGGCTCAAAGTTCTGACCGGTAGCAATTCCCTTTCCTCGTCATCCACGGGACGAGCCCGTGGATGACGTTGAGGGGGGAGTCGAACCTTTGATCTCCTGGTATCAAAGCTTCCAGCTTCCGACATCGGGGATCTCCAGGCCGAGATTTTCGCGCAAGGTCGCGCCTTTGTACTCCTTCGGTGACAGGCCCCGTCGTTGCAACTCCGGGATGACGAACTTCACGAAATCCTCAAAGGTGCCAGGCGTATGGGTGCCGGCGATCACGTAGCCGTCGCAGGCGCCCTCAGTGAACCATTTCTCCAGCCGATCCGCGATATCCTTGCCGCTGCCGATGATTGCCTCCCGCGGGCGGCCGCGGCGAGTGATTTCCAGGAAATCGCGCACGGTCGGATTGCGGCCGGTTTTTTCCACGACGCGGTCGCGCATGGCCTGCATGCCGGACATGCCTTCGATTTCCTCGTCGGAGAAGGCCTCGTCCATGCCCTTCTTCTTGAAGTCGTAGTTCAACGCTTCCGACAACAGAGACAGGCCATCGACCTCCTTATACAGCGAGTCGATCAGCGCCCACTTGTCCTCAGCCTCAGCGCGGGTTTCCGCCACGACGGGGTACGCGATTGTGTTAATCGTGACTTTCGAGGGATCGCGCCCCAACGCGCCAATGGAAGATTTCATCGCCGCATAATCGCGCCGCGCGGTTTCGAAATCGGGGTAACCGACGAACATGGTTTCGCCCCAGCGCGCGGCGAAGGCCTTCCCGCGCGTGCTGCCGCCGGCCTGGATGACGACCGGATGGCCCTGCGGTGAGCGAGGCACGGTGAAAGTCCCCGACGATTTCAGGAACTTTCCGCGATATTCCATGCGGTGCACCTTCTCCGGATGCGCGAACAGGCCGGATTGTTTGTCGACCACCAGCGCGTCGGCTTCCCAGCCGTCCCAACAGCCGTGGACGATCTCCATGAACTCATCGGCGCGATCGTAACGAAGATCGTGATCCATATGGACGTCGCGGCCCATGTTCTGAGCCTCCCCGTCGTTCACAGAGGTCACGACGTTCCAGGCGGCGCGGCCGCCAAGCATGTGATCGACGGTCTGAAAGCGGCGTGCGACATCGAATGGTTCGTAATAGGTCGTGGACGCGGTGGAGCCAATGCCAAGATATTTCGTGCCTAACCCCATCGCCATCAGCGTGACGACCGGGTCCATTTTCACGACACGGACGCCATTCGCCACGACGTCCGCGGGGTTACCGCCATAAATATCCGGCATGGCGAGACGGTCGTCGAAAAAACCAATCTGGAATTTGCCTGCTTCCAGCACCTGGCCGATTTTCTGGTAGTATGCGGCGGTGGTGAAGTCGGATCGGGCATCGGGATGCCGCCACGCGCTCGCCAGCGTGGTGCAGTTCTGCGCCTGCAGAAATCCGACCAGGACCATTTCTCGCATGTGTTGGCTCCATCCGTCACTGCGGGGAGTCTAGGGCGAGGGGACCGCGGGTGAAAGGGGCGCCCTTTTCATTTCGCCGGACGAAATCCCATCGCCAGCGTCGTTTCATCCATGCGTGCGTCATAAAGGAAGGCTTTTTTGGAAGCCCAGGTGTTGATGGTGAAATAAATCGGGATGACGCCCATGTCTTCGATGGCGATTTCGGCGGCATGCGCGAACAAGCCGTTACGTTTGGTATCATCGAGTGTGCGTAAAGCCAGGCCCAGAACGGCATCGAAGCCGGGATTGGACCAGCGGCCGCGATTGGACGGTCCCATGCCGGTCTCGGGGTTATAGGTCGCCATCAACGCAACCAGCGGCGAGGACGGATCGCCGGTGCCGACCCAGCCGGACAGGATCATGCTGAATTCCAGCTTCGTGCCGCGGCTGAACAGGATGGCCGACGGCATGGTCCGCACGTCCGTTTTGATCCCGACCCGCGCCAGCATCTGACCGACCGCCTGGGTGACCTGCGCGTCGCTGGGGTAACGGTCGTTGGATCCCGCCAGCACCACGCTGAATCCCTCGCCCCAGCCGGCCTCGTTCAACAGCGCGTGAGACTGGATGGGGTCGTAGGGCAAAGGCTTCAGGTTCGGACTGGCGCCCGCTACCGACGGCGGGAGGTATTGTCCGGCGGGGTGCGCCTGGCCGCTCAACAGGCGATCGGCCAAACCCTGACGGTTGATCGCAAGGCTGATCGCGCGGCGCACCCGGATATCCTTCAGCGGATTGCGAGCGATTTTGTCGCCTTTGAAGTCGCTGATGCCGGGTGAGTCGTCGCGCGCGGAATCCATATGCAGATAGATGACGCGGGTCGAGTCGATCTCGTGTAGTGCCAGGCCCGGCGTCGCGAGCAGGCGGGCGCGATCGACGGCGGGCACACCTTCGATGAGATCGACATCGCCGGACAGGATCGTGGCGACGCGCGCGCCGTCATTGGCGATTGGCCGGCGGGTGACCCGTTCCCACGGTTCGGCTCCGCCCCAATACGTATCGTTACGTACTAACACTAAATAGTTGGCGGGCACCCATTCAACGAATCGGTACGGTCCCGTGCCGATCGTGGCGGCGCCATTGTTGAAGTCGGATGTGGTTTTCCCCTCGGCCGAGCGTTTCGATACGATTGCGATCGACCCCAGGTCCCCGGGAAGCAGCGGCGCAGGTCCTTTGGTATGAATCCGGATCGTCAGCGGATCGACAATTTCAGTTCGAGCCACGGCCTTGGTGTATTGCAGGTAGGACGAGGGACTGTTCGGCACGTTGGGCGCGCGTGCGACGGAAAACGCGACATCCTCCGCCGAGAACGGCGAGCCGTCATGGAAGACGACGTTCGGGCGCAGCTTGAACTCCCAGATGTCCTCGGCGACGGCCGCCCAGCTCAACGCCAGGCCCGGGGTCAGGCGCCCGCGCGCGCCGAGGCGCGTCAGGGTATCGAAGATATGGCGGTAGACAGCCGTGTTGGGCGAAAAGACATGATAATGCGGATCGATCGAACTGGCGTCAGTCCGCACCGCCATTTTCACCTCCGCCGCGCGCGCGATGAAGGGGACGAGCAGCAGCAACGCCAGCAGCAGTCGCGTCATGTCAGCGACCCTGGAAATTCGGCTTGCGCTTTTCGAAGAAGGCCGCCCTCGCCTCGGCCGCGTCCTCGGATTTCGACAAAGCGACCGTCAGGTTCTGCTCGAACCGGTAACCATCGCGCGGTGGCATGTGCATCGTCGTGTTCATCGATTGTTTGGCGTAGCGCATGGCCAGCGGGCTTTTCGAGGCGATTTCGGTCGCGATCCTCATCGCTTCCGGCATCAACTGTTCCAGCGGCACGCTGCATTCGATGGCGCCGGTGCGGTACATCTCGTCGGCCGGCACGCGCCAGCCGGTATAGAACATGCGCCGGGCGCGTGACCGGCCGAACAATTGTTGCAACATCGCCGCGCCGCCCATCAGGCCGATGTCGATTTCTGGCATACCGAACACGGCGTTGTCGGAGGCCAGGATGATGTCGCAACTCGCGGCCAGGGCGAAACCAGCTCCCAGCGCGGGCCCGTTGACGGCGGCGATCACGGGCTTGGCGCACTCGGCGATCGAATTGAACATTTCGCGGACCAGGCGGTTGAACGCCCAGTACTCGCCGTCATTCTCCCCGGTCGGGCGGCTTTTCATATCGGCGCCCGCCGAGAACATTTTTCCAAATCCGGTCAGGATCGCGACCCGCACATCGGCCCGGTCGGTGAAACCGTCGAACGCCGCGATCAATTCGTGCCGCAGTTGATCGCTTTGGGCGTTCACCGGAGGGCGGTCCATCACGACGGTGGCGATGTAATCCCGCACGGTGACCTTGACGACCGGGTCCATCCTGCAATCCTTCCACTGGCTTGATCGCTTTATTTCCCGGGCGGCTCTGCCATAGGTTCACCCACCGGTCCAGCATGCGTGAGGAAGCCTCGTGCGCCCGACGTCAATCGCTTTTTTGGTCTTTTGCCTTTTGATCGGCCCAGCGCGCGGGCAGGTAGCGCAGGAACTGGGCCCGCCGGAAACGGCGTTCGCCGGCGGACCGATCCGGCTGTCCAAGGGCGCCACGGCAATGTTACGGGCCCATTATCAGGGCGACAAAGTGCCGCTGATCCCGCAACCCTTCCGAGGCAAGTTGGACACGGCGCTGGTGGCGCGTGACTGGCCGCGCGTGGAGGCCACGAAAAAAGATCTGATGGGCGCATACGGGCCCGTGGCGGTACTGGCCTGGGAGCAAACCCGCTTCGTCGCGACCGGCGGGATCGGTGTCGCCGAGATGCACGCTCTGGACCTCGCGGCGGCCGGTTCCACTGGGCTTTCGGAATCGGCCTCAATGATGTGGTTATATGCGGTCGCGGTGACGATGACCGACGGGCATAAGTGTGCCGATACGGCCATCAAGGACGCGCATCTGGACAAGCTCCGCGGACCGGCGTTCGAACCGGTGCTGAAACTGTTTCGCGCTCTCACTGAAGACCGCGTCGCGGCAATGCGCGATCTCGCGATCCGCTTGGAGAGCGTGCTTGCGCCGGACCGGACCGATGACACCATGTGCCGCGCGGGGTCCATGAAACCCGATCTCAAACCGGATGCGATTTGGCGTCCGGCGGCGGCGGCCACGCGGGCGATGCTGCCGAAACATTTGATCGCGCTCAGCGGATTGATGCGGCCGAAAGCGGTGGCGAAAATCGAACCGGCGAAGCCCACCGCCGCGAAGCCGGCGGTGCCGAAAGTCGAGCCCGTCAAACCGCCTCAGGCTCCGGCCGCGGCGCCGTGAAACCCAGGGAATCCCCAGACGTGTCAATGTACGAAGCAGACCTTGGCCAGACCCCGGCCAACCATGTGCCGCTTTCTCCGGTCTCGTTCCTGACCCGGGCCGCCCGGGTCTGGCCAAACCGCGTCGCCATCATTCATGGCGCGCGCCGTCACACCTACGCCGGGTTCCTGGAACGGACGCGGCGTCTTGCCTCCGCGCTGGCCCAGTACGGCATCGGGAAAGGCGACACAGTCGCGATCCTTGCCCCAAATATTCCCGAGATGCTGGAAGCCCATAACGCGGTCCCCGCTCTGGGCGCCGTGCTGTGCCCCATCAATACCCGCCTCGATCCCCCCGCCATCGCCTTCATCCTGGACCACGCCGCCGCCAAAGTCGTGCTGATCGACCGCGAACTGGCGCCCGCGATGGCGGCTGCGCTGCGACAGACGGAGGCGAAGCCGCTGGTCGTGGATATCGACGACCCGCTCGCCAGAGACGGCGAACGAATTGGATCGATCGAATATGAAGCATTTCTGGCAAGCGGCGATCCCACCTTCCCTCTGAATTTACCGGACGATGAATGGCAGGCGATTTCGCTGAACTATACCTCCGGCACGACCGGCAACCCAAAAGGGGTCGTTTTGCATCACCGCGGTGCCTATCTGAACGCCACCGCCAATGCGCTGACTTTCCAGTTGTCACCTTCAAGCATCTACCTATGGACCCTTCCCATGTTCCACTGCGACGGCTGGACCCATACCTGGGCCGTTACTCTCGCGGGAGGAACGCATGTCTGCTTACGGCGAGTGGATCCAGCGGAAATCTTTCCAACGATCTCTGAACATAAAGTAACACATATGTGCGGCGCGCCAGTGGTGCTTTCGATGCTCATCCACGCGCCCGCCTCGGTTCGGCGTCGCTTCGATCGGCCAGTCCAGATCGCGACCGGTGGCGCCGCGCCGCCCTCGACCGTGATCGCGCGCATGGAGGAGATGGGGTTCGCAGTCACGCATCTGTACGGACTGACCGAGAGCTTCGGACCCGCGACCGTCTGCATGTGGCAACCCACGCTGGACACGATGGCGATGGAGGAAAAATCCGCCTTCATGGCGCGCCAGGGCGTGAACACGCCGATGCTTGAGGACGCGATGGTGCTGAACGCGGCGACAATGCTGCCCGTCCCGCCGGACGGCGCGACCATGGGTGAGCTGATGTTGCGCGGCAACACGGTGATGATGGGCTACCTGAAAAACCCCACGGCCACGGCGGAGGCGTTCGCCGGTGGCTGGTTCCACACCGGCGACCTGGCCGTGATGCATCCGGATGGCTACGTCGAGGTAAAGGATCGCGCCAAAGACATCATCATTTCCGGTGGGGAGAACATTTCCTCGCTGGAAGTGGAGGAGGCGCTTTACAAACACCCCGCTGTCATGGAGGCGGCTGTCGTGGCCCAACCCGATGAGAAATGGGGCGAGACGCCGCACGCCTTCGTGACATTGAAGCCGGACGCGGAGCCAGTCACGGCGGAAGCGATCGTCGCCTGGTGCCGCGCGCACATGGCCGGGTTCAAGATCCCCCGTCATGTGACGTTCGGGGTACTACCGAAGACGTCGACCGGAAAGATCCAGAAGTTTGAGTTACGGGAGAGATTATCCGTATCACCTCGGAGGACACCATGACCCTTTACCATGACGGCAATCGTCAGCTTCAGGATGCGTTCGGCAGCCGCCGCCTCGCCGATCGGCTGGAGGAAAAACTGAACCGCGCCGCCTTCACCGATGACGACAAGGCGTTCATCGAAGGCATGCCATACTTTTTTCTCGCCACCGCCGACGCGCAAGGCCAGCCCGATTGCTCCTTCAAAGGCGGCCCGCCCGGTTTCGTCCGGATCACGGCGCCCGGCGAGTTGGCGTTCCCCGACTACGACGGTAACGGCATGTTCAAAAGTCTTGGCAATATCAAGGTCAACCCGGCGGTTGGCCTGCTGTTCATCGCCATGCATGGCAGCCCTCGCCGGTTGCGCGTGAACGGCACCGCCACGATCGGTGCCGATGACCCGCTGCTTGCCCGCACGCTTGGCGCGCAACTGATCGTCCGCGTGCAAGCTCGCGCGATCTTCCCGAACTGTCCGCGCTACATCCCGGAACTCGCGCTGACCGCCCCATCCATCTACGCGCCGGTGGCGGGCGAGGATCCACCGGAGCCGAAATGGAAGGGCTTCGGCGATTTCGCCGAGGTGGTTCCGCCGCGGCGGCCGGTCTGGAAGGGCGAGGCATAACCCGGACACCGGATTGTCACCTTGGACCCGTTATTGGGGCTGTCGCACGATCCCTCAATTGAGGCAAAAGCGTCGCCATGAGCAAACCAGCGATCGTCCCCGTCATCCTCTCCGGCGGCTCCGGCACAAGGTTGTGGCCGGTATCCCGCGAAAGCTTCCCCAAGCAGCTTTGGCCGCTGATGTCGGAGCGGTCCCTGATGCAGGACACCGTGTTGCGCGCGATCGGGCCGGAGTTTGCCCCACCGGTGGTGGTCTGCAACGAGGAGCATCGTTTCCTGATCGCCGAGCAACTTCGCGAGGTCGGGATCGCCAACGCGCGGATCGTGCTGGAGCCGGTGGGCCGTAACAGCGCCCCCGCGATCGCCGCCGCCGCCGTTCTGGTGGCCGAGGACGACCCGGACACCGTGCTGTGGATGATGGCGGCGGATGCCTCGATCGCCGATACCGCCGCATTGCACGTGGCACTTAAAGCCGCCGCGGTGGCGGCTCGCGCGGGTAAGATCGTCACATTCGGGATGCAGCCGACGGCTCCCGAAACCGGCTACGGCTACATCGAAATCGGCGCCCCGCTGGACGACGCGCCGGGCGTGCACGCTGTCGCGCGTTTCGTCGAAAAGCCCAACGCCGAGGATGCCGCGCGCCTGTCCACCGACGGACGGCATCTGTGGAACTCCGGCATGTTCGTCTTCACCGCTCGCGCTTTGCTACGGGAGATCGAAATCCACTCGCCGGAAATCCTGGCGCCGGTTCGCACCGCGGTTGCCGGCCGGCGCACCGATCTGGACTTCATCCGGCTCGACGTCGAGGCGTTCACGGCCTGCCCGTCGATCAGCCTCGACTACGCGGTGGCGGAAAAAACCCGGGAGGCGGCGGTGGTCCCCGCCGATATCGGCTGGTCGGATGTCGGCAGTTGGAGCGCGTTATGGGAACTCGGCGTGAAGGACGATGCCGGGAATGTCGCGATTGGCGACGTGGTGCTGGAATCGTCGCGGGATTGTTACGTCCGGAGCGACGGGATGCTGACCGCGGTCGTCGGGCTCAAGGATGTCGTGGTTGTCGTCACCGACGACGTGGCGCTGGCGATGCACCGCGACAACGCGCAGGACGTGAAGAAGGTCGTCGATCGCCTGAAAGCGGCCGGCCGCAACCAGGCCGTGGCGCATAACCGCACTTACCGCCCCTGGGGATTTTACGAGAGCCTCGCGGTGGGCGAGCGCTTCCAGGTCAAACGCATCGTCGTCACGCCCGGCGGAAAATTATCATTGCAAAGCCATTTCCATCGCGCCGAGCACTGGGTCGTGGTCAACGGCACCGCCAAGGTCACCCGCGACGCCGAAACATTGGTGCTGAGCGAGAACCAAAGCGTCTACCTCCCCCTTGGCTGCAATCATCGGTTGGAGAACCCGGGACGGATTCCGTTGACATTGATCGAGGTCCAGTCCGGCGCCTACCTGGGCGAGGACGATATCGTGCGGATCGAGGATACGTACGGGCGGACCTGACCCTTTTGGTTGGAGATAAATATGAGTGGTTTGACAATCACCATCGCCGAGCAGGAATGCGCGATCATCGTCGCCCAGGATGGGGATGGGTTGATTGTAAGGATTGAGTCGTCGGAGGAACCGGAGGCGGAGGATGGCGCGGAAGAGGCGGAACTCCCGATCGCGAAATTGTTGGGGCTCGCCATCGCGACGCGGCTGACCGAGGACCCGGATTTCATGGAGGAGATGCTGGATTGGTTCGACGATTACACCGAGGATCATCCGGAGGGGTGAGGCATCGCGCCGGGTGCCGCGGGACGGTTTGCCAGAATAGCACTATCGTGCTACACATGTGACCCCATCCGAGGGTTGCACCCGGTGCCGACAACGACAATCCGTATCGATGATGACATGAAAGCCCGGGTTTCCGCCGCGGCGGAGCGCGCCGGGAAGACGGCGCATGCCTTTATCCTCGACGCGATCGCCGAGACGGTGGAACAAGACGAACTGAACGCCGCCTTCCATCGCACCGCCGGCGAGCGTTGGGCGAATATCCTGGCGACCGGGAAGACCGTGGCATGGGACGACGCGAAACTCTGGTTGACGGCGAGGTCGCGCGGGGAGCGTCCACGTAAGCCGGTCGCGCGCAAACCCGGGGTCTGACCGGGCGGGTGGCCCGTGTCGAACTCGCGCCTGGGGTTCTGGGCGACTTCGATCGCTTTTTCGACCACATGGTCCGCTTCGATGTCCAGGACGCGGCGGCAAGAATCGATGACATCGCGCAGGCGATCCAAATCCTGGTTCACAGCCCCCTCATAGGCCGGCCGGTCAGGGGCGGAAAACGCGAGTTGGTGATCGGGCGAGGTTTACGCGGTTACGTCGCGCTTTATCGTTTCGTGGTCGCGATCGATACGGTTTTCGTTTTGGCGATACGCGCCCAGTGGGAAGCAAGCTTCAGGCGCGGGGACTGACTACCGGTGAGCGAGGGTGCCCGGCCGTTCCCGAGGATGGGCGGTCGGCCGGGATCACCAATGCCTGTCGCGCTCTCGGCCGCGTTCGTGCTATAGGTGCTGAAACTTAACGTGGGAGGAAGCCATGATCCATCATCTGTCGATTGCCGCGCGCGACCCGAAGCACGCCGCGGGGGTGCTCGCCGAACTCATGGGCGGAACCGCGGTGCCGTTCCCGCCCAACCCGGGAAGTTTCTTCGCGCTACAGCTCGACGAGCACGGGTCTGGGGTGGAGGTCTATCCGGCGGGGACGGAGCTACAGCCCGGTGGCGCCACGGGCGGCACCTTCGTCAGGAAGGACGCGCGCGGCTTTGGGTCGACGCATTTCGCGCTCAGCGTCGCGACTGACGCCGATACTGTTCAGGCAATCGCTCAGCGCGCGGGGTGGCAGTGCTTCGACTGCAACCGCGGTCCGTTCCACGTGATCGAGGTCTGGGTCGAAAACGAAACAATGGTCGAGATCCTGCCGCCAGAGTATGCGCGGGAATATCTCGACTTTGCCCACCCCGGTAAGGTTCAGGCGGCGCTGGCGGCGGCAGGCACCGCGTCTGCCCGCCATCAGTGAGGGTTGCGGGCGCCGGGGCCGAATGGCCGGGGATTGCGGAGCGAAAAAATGGTCGACCGGCTTCTGATCGGTGAAGTCGATCAGTCGGCGTGAGCAATGAGACCGCGAGACAACATCACGCGCGCGGCGGGTTCACGGGAATTGGCGCGCTGGTGTCAAATACCGCGCGATGAAGTGCCATCAACCGCATGATGGTCGGACTGCTTGCGTCGAACCGCTCATACCCAGACGGCGTCAGGTCGGCGGCCGCGACACGGTCGAAAAGCGCGTAGCATATCTCGCCATTATTGTAGCGAGATCGGTAAGCAAGGCCATGTACACCGGGAAGGCCCGCATGGATGCTGAGGGCAAGCGACCTTGAGAAAGTGTGGTCGTCCGCGCCAAGTTCGCCCGCATCCACGCCGAATGCCTGAAGGCCTTCATCATAGACCTTCGCCAGGTTCAACGGGCGTTCCAATCTCAGATTCGAATGGGCACGCTCATTGACGAACTCCGGCCGCAGTATGCGCCCCCTGGGTCTGCGTAGCACAGTCTCAACGAATGCTCCTTCGAGCCGTTCCGAGGCATAAAGAACTCGGTATTCACCGTTGGGCGCATCGAACCTGTTCCCCGGTTTCGAACCCGGGGACGGTCCAAAGAAGATTGCGTCACGGGTTATGCGATGAACGCGGACGATCAGCCCCCCCAACGGCAGCGTTACCGTTGGCGGCGCGCCAGGCGCCCCCGCCGTCGCCGCGGTAACTGCCAAACTTCAGTCCTCGTCGATGCCGAGATAAACCTTGGCGGCATGACTGACGTCCTCGGTCCTGCCTGTTATCAGCGCATGGAGCGGGACATCGGTGAGGTTAGAGTCGGGTTCGACCAGGAATTGCAGCGCGGACCACCCCCCTGCCACCCTGAAGTGCTTCAGCACCTGGGCGATGCCCGGAAGCACCTCCACCCGCCGGGAGCCGCTGATGAACTGCGCCCGAGGCAAGACCAGTTCGGTTCCGTTCATTATGCCAAGAACGGTCCGAGCCTTGACCCGCTTATGGACCGCCTGCCGCGATATCCCCAGAAGCTCCGCCACTTGCGTCAGCGACAGACCACCGCCAGCCTTTTCCAGCAGCGCGGACCTCAGCTCAGCGAACCTCTGTTCTTCTGACGGCGGAGTTGACCCGCGGGTTTCCACCTTCGCGTTAAGGCGCGCCGCATACGCCGCCCTGAATCCAGCACGCCGCCTTCCATCCGAGGGCTGAACCGCCTCGCCGCCTTCAACCGCGGGAATCAGCTGCGCGGAATGCTCAAGCTGCAGGGTGATGGCATCAAGTTGCCTGGCCATTTCGGCGAAGGCTCTGGGTCTGTCGTACTGACAAATACGAATGAGTTCGCGGCTTGAGGGGGTGAGCTCGGTCAAAATCATAAATGCCTCGACCGCCAGCCGTTCGGAATGAGCCGTGGGTTCCCATTGATGAACGAGTGCGTTCCGTACGTCGCGGGCTCGGCCAATACTTTGGCGCACCACTTCGAAATACCAGGGTAGTGACACCCGCGGTTCATGAGACGTCCGCCGCTCCGTCCGCGGTGTGAAATCTTTTACCGCACTCTCGACGAAGGCCGCGCTGAGCAGCACGGCGGCGTGTTCGACCCGGGTATTGAATTCCGCGATCTGGCGCAGCGCCGGACTGGCACCGCCAGTCACTTCGAGATCCTCGGCCGATTTCGGGGCCGGGCGATCGGCGGTCAGAAAATCCGCCGCCTCACGAAGAGTTCCCTTGACCGAAGACCCGGGAATCGGCGCATGGTCCAACCACAGGCGCGTTCGCTCCCGGTCCGCGGAGACCGTAACCTGATACGTTCCAGGTTCCGAGAACAGCCAGGCGCCGCCAAGAGGGGGGCCCGTCAATCGCGGAGTCGTCTCGCGAATACTGAACCGCACACCGGTCTCATGACCGGCGTAGACAATCGTTGCTCCGCGAGAGTCGATTCCGGGCGAGCGCTGAGCAGTACCAATCGCGATCAAGCGCTCGAGATGTTCCTTCAGGGTGATGCCTGCCGCATCCGCTTGCTCCTCGGCAAGCGCTACGGCAGAAGGATCCAGTTGCTTCAGATGTTCAGAAACCATGGGTTCCGTCAGGTCTTTTGCATAGGCAGAGTTGATAGTCAGCGGTTGATAGAGTGTTACCTGAGCCACTATCAACCAGAATTGCCTAAGGCGCAAGCAGGGAGTGCCATTCGGCGGTCCTACCGCGTTCGGCGAAAGTGTCCGGCGATCACTTCAAGCCCTCGGCGTGCTGAGGGCTTGATCCATGACCCGGCGGCTCGCCGATACAGGAGATCGGACACTACCATCGGTGCCAAAACTCAATTCGTGAGGAAGCCATGATCCATCATCTCTCGATTGCCGCGCGCGACCGGCTCGTCCGCATAAGCATCAGGATAACGGAGGACCGGAGACGGATATTCTCTTTTCATCGTCATGGCCCGGCCCCCGCCTTCGCAGGGGCAGGCTTCGTCCGGGCCACCGGTCGCGGCACTGTGCTGGAACGGGTGGCCCGGACGAAGCCTGCCCCTGCGAAGGCGGGGGCCGGGCCATGACGACGGGGGAGGACGGGTCAAGAGTCCGAGTTGAAGCGCGCTGGTATTACTCCCTCTTCATTTGATCACGCCGGCGCGCCGGAGGCTGCGTTGCCAATCGCGGGCGACGTCGTCCAGCGCCGCCTTTGGCGGCTTCTGTCCGAGCAATGCTTCGGACAGTCCGGTACGCAGCGACAGGTCGAGCGCGTCGAACGCCGGGTGCGCGGGCGTGGGGATGCCGGTCTCGATCGCCTCGGCGGCCACCGGCGGCCAGCCCAGTTTCGCCACCATCGCGGGATCCCGCAACACCGAGCCGCGTGGTGGTGCGTTGCCTCGTTCCGCGGCGCGAAGTTGCCATTCCTTGCCGCACGCCATGCGGATGAATTCCAGCGCCCAATCGGCGTTCTTGGAATATTTCGGTACCGACAGGAAATGGCCGTCGACCCAGGTCCGGCTTTGTGCCTTGGCCGTGTGTCCGGGCACGGTAGACCAGGCCCAGAGACCGCCCGTCTTGGACAATTTCGGGTCGTTGATCAGCGTGCCGTACGGCGCGAAGGTCTGCGTCATCGCGTAACGATCCTTCTGGCCGCCCGCGATGATTTCATCGAACTCCCAGGTCGAGGCCTCCGGCGGCACGACTTTATGTTTCAGTACCAGATCGACGTAGAATTGTAGCGCGGTCACCGCCTTCTCATCGTTGATGAAGATCTCGCCGGTCTTGAAATCGACCATTCGCCCGCCAGCGGAGAACAACCAGGAGGCGAAACTGGAATAACTTCCCGGGCCTTGCCGGCCCATCAGGCCAAACCCGTAACGATCGGGCGGCGCGTTCACCGCCAGAACCGCCTTCTCGAACTCCGCGAAGGTCTCCGGCGCCTTGGCGATACCGGCCTTTTCCAGTAACGCCTTTTGATAGTGCATGATGCCCGTGGTGATCCGGTACGGGATGCCGATCAGCTTGCCGTCGTAACTCGCCGCTTGTTTGCTGCCGCCGAGGAAATCCGCCCAGTCGAACGACGGGTCGCGGGCCACGATTTTGGCGACCAGCGGCTCGTGATCCGGCAAGTGCGGCGCCATATAGCCGGCCATCCCTACTGACCACTGAGCGATGTCGATGCCGGTCGATCCGGCGCCGAGTTCGGCTTTCAAACGCGCCCGCCAGGCATCCACCGCGAGCAAGGTGAACTCGATCTTGATGCCGGTTGCCTTCTCGAAAGCGGGCCCAACTTCTTCGACCAGGGTCTTCTTCCAGCCCCCCTGATTCTCACCGACATAGACCAGCTTGTCAGGTTTGTTTTGTGCTCGCGTTGTCCGTGGCGAGGCCGCGAGTACGCCTCCGGCCGCCGCCGAGCCTTGCAACAAGCGCCGTCTGTTCAACGCGGTCATGATGTTTCCCCTGTTTCCTGTTTCTTGAACGGCACGTCCAGGTCAAAGTGTTTTCCGATCTGTTCGGGCCGGGCCGGTATTCTCCAAATCGTCATGGCCCGGCTCGTCCGGGCCACCCGTAGCGGCACTGTGCTGGAGCAGGTGGCCCGGACAGGCCGGGCCATGACGAGGAAGGGCTGACCTGACACAACCAGATCGGAAACGGCTCCGGCCGAAGGGAGCGGCATCTGGCGCTCAATGTCATTCCAGGCTCTCCTCATCACCCCTTGACCGCGCCGGACGACAACCCAGCGACGAGATGCTTCTGGGCCGCGAACGAGAACAGGATCACCGGCAAAATGACCAGCATGCCGGACGCGGTCAGGCCACCCCAATCGACGCCCGAATCGCCCGCGTTGAACGCTGTCATCAGCACCGGCAGAGTTTGCGTGGCGTTGTTGGTCAAAACGGCGGCGAACAGAAAATCGTTCCATGCCAATTGCAGGCACAGGATGCTCGCGGCGACCAGACCGGGCCGGGTCAATGGCAGAACGATGTGCAGGAACGCGGTATAGCGGCTGGCGCCGTCGATCCAGGCGCTTTCCTCCAACTCGACCGGCAGGTCCTCAAAGAAACCGCGCATGATCCACACGACCAGAGGCAGGCTGAACGTGGTGTAGGCGAGCACGACGCTGAGCCGCGTTGTGGAAAGGCCGAGCTTGCTGAACAGCACGTACATCGGCACCAGCACCGCGATCGGTGGCAGCATGCGCATGACCAGCAGCGCGAAGAACAGAAACGACCGTCCGGTGAAGGGGAAGCGGGCGAACGCATAAGCGGCGGGTACTCCGACGCACAACGACAGTATAACCGCGCTGGCCGAAACGATCAGCGTGTTGATGAAAGCTTGCAGGAAATCCGCGCGCGTCAACACATCGGCATAGTTCTCCAATGTCGGCCACCACAGATAAAGCGGCGGATTCGCAAACACCTGAAGTCTTGTTTTCAGCGACAGACCGAGCACCCAGAGCAGCGGGAACAGGAAGGCGAACGTCAAACCGGCCAGCACCACATAAACCAGTGCCCCCTCCAACCGCCGCGCCCGGGGCGACCCAACGACCTGTGCCATCAATTCGCGTCCCGGCGGCGGATTGCCGCGATGAAAACCAGACAGATCAGCATCGACATCAACAGCATCAACCAGGAGGCCGCGGCGCCCAGGCTGAAGTCGAACCGGACGAACGACATCAGATAGGTGAACATCGATAGTACCATGGTGGAGTTGGCCGGCCCTCCCCCGGTCATCGCATAAATGTTGTCGAACGCGCGGAACTCAAAAATCGTGCGTAACAGCAGAGCGACGAGAAGATACGGCCGCAGCAGGGGAAGCGTGACATGCCAGAATGCCTGCCGCCGGCTGGCGCCATCGATCGAGGCTGCCTCCATCGGCTCGGTCGGCAGCGAGCGCAGTCCGGCCAGCAGGATCAGCATGACATAAGGCGTGCTCTGCCAGACGCCGACCACCCAGATCGCGGCGAGCGCGGTGTCCGGCCGGCCAAGCCAGACTATCTGCTGGCCGATCCAATGGTTGAACACGCCGTGGCTGGGATCGAGCAGCAACTTCCAGCACAAAGCGCCAACGATCGGCGTGATCATCATCGGAATGATCAGCGCGGTGCGGAAAACGCGGATATACGGCAGGTCCATGTTCAACAGCAGCGCGATCCCGAGGCCGAACGCCATCTCGGCGGTCACCGCGGCCGCGGTGTAGGCGAAGGTGATTCCAAGGGCGCCGGTGAAGACCCGGTCGGTCAGCAGGTCCTCGTAATTGGCAAGTCCGACGAAGCGGCCGCTGAACAGCGCCTCGTGCAGATCCCAGCCGGTAAAGCTGAGGTAGAACGAGAACGCCAACGGCATGCCGAAGACGCCCAACATCACCAGGAAGGTCGGGAAGACCGCGATGCGGGTGAAATAACGGTCGAGCGAAACGCCCCCCAATCGCCACCCGAGGCGCGCTGGCGAGGTGACCACCGGTGCCGGTTGGGCGATTTGGCCGAAGCGGGTTCCTCCCATGCGTTCTCCTGATCAGGCCGCGTATTTGGTTGGTTTAGCCCGGTTCGGACGGCCTGGCGATGGTCCGCCCCCAGGCCCAATCGCTTGAACGGGGATAGCGTCAGGGCGCTGCCCTGAAACCCGCCAAAGGGCGTTGCCCTCTGGACTCCCACCAGGGACACGGTCCCTGGACCGCGATTTATGGTTCCAAGGGCCACTGCCCTTGGCGGGGTTTGGGGCAGAGCCCCGACGCTATCCCCGTTCAGGCGCGTGTCTCGCGATCACTCCGCCGCCATCGTCCGCAGTTCTTCGGCCGCCGACAGAACCGGCCGGCCCTCAATGGACCTGGAGGATTTGCCATCGACGCCGACCAGCGGTTCGCCCACCAATGTGATCCGATACAGTTGACGATCGAAGTCGGATTGGAAGATGTCCCTTGGCGCCAAATGCGCGGTCGAGCGATTGTCCCACATCGCGATGTCGCCCGGGTTCCATTTGAATCGCACCGTGTATTCCGGGCGAACCACATGCTCCCACAGGAGTTCAAGGATTTTGGCGCTTTCGCGTGGGGTCATTCCGACCACGGATTTGAGGAAGGAGGGGCTGGCGAAAAGCACGCGTTCTCCGGTCTCGGCATGGATGGTCACGAGCGGGTGCTCGCTCTTCAACGCGCGGCGTTCGACATGCTCATTGTATGCGCCTCCCGCCTTGCCATCGCCGCGCGGCTCGAACGCGTGAATGCCACGCAGCCCATCGACGAACCCGCGCATCGTTTCCGATAAGCCGGCATAGGCGGCGGCGAGGTTGGTCCAGAACGTATCGCCGCCATAAGGCGGGATTGTCACGCCCCGTAGAATGGAGGCACAGGGCGGATTGACGGCGGCGGTCACATCCGTGTGCCAGCCGAACCAGGGGGTCACCATCATCGCGTCGTATTTCTCGTTGGCAGCCCGGTTCTTGGCGACCGAGTAGATCTCGGGATATCCCTCGATGTGGCCGAACACCGCATGGCCGATCGTCGGCTCCCCGAACTGCCGCGCCATCGCCACATGCTGGGCGTGATCGAGCTCCTGGTTCCGGAAGAATATGACCTTCCACTTCAGGAAGGCCTCGCGCACCGCCTTCAATTGACTGTCCGGCAAGGGCCGCGAGAGGTCGACGCCGCGGATCTCCGCGCCAATGTGCAGAGTGAGCGGAACGACCTCGATGGTGCCATTTGTTCCGGCACCAGCAGTCTGTTGAAGCGGCGAGACCATTTTGTTTCCATCCTCCGTTTTCATGACCCGGACACACCGCGCGGCGGCTGTCAATGTCGTCTGGCCGAGCCGCGCGGAAAATACCGGTCTCGCGATACTGGTAAACGCGATACCGCCTCAGCCGGCGACGACCTGGAACCGATGATCGTCATCCGCCGCCATGTCCGAGACCAGCGCGATTTCCCAGGCGAGGTATTCCCGCATCGCCGCTTCCCGGTTCTGGCCGCGTTCCCGCGCTGACAGGGCCACATCGTTGGCCTCGCTGGCCATGTGCCCCGCCCCCGTTTCAAGGGGCAATCCTGCCGCAACCCAGCCACGCGTTCCGCCAGACAGGACCATGACCGGGACCGATACGAGGGCCGCCAGTTCGGGTGCCGCCAGTCGGGCCAAGGCACCGTCGCGCGACGTCAGCACAATGCCGCCACTCGCGGGCACATGTGTCACGGCCTTCGCCAGATCCGCGCGGATCGCGAACCATGCGCCGGGAATGTGGCCCTGGATGTAGCGGCGGCTGAAATCGAGATCGATGACCGAAACTGTGCCGGCGTCCAAACGGTGCCGCAACGCCGCGGCGTCGATGGCCTGTGTCGCGGCGGAATCGAGACCAGGCACAAATGAATCGTGGCGGCCGGTAACCCAATCACCGTCGGCCGGGCCCGCGATCAACACAGCGACCTCCCACCCCATCTGCTTCAACCAGGACGCGGTCATCGTCGCGCGCACGCCGTTGTCATCGACAAGCACGATCCGCCCACCCCAGGTCGCCGCGTGCGCGTCGGTTTCCTGCACCAACTGCCCACCCGGAACCGAACGAGCCCAGAGCAAATGGCCGGCCTCGTATTCCTCGGGCGTGCGAACGTCGATGACGTAGAGGCTGCGCTCCGCCGATTCAGCGCGCCATCGCGCCAGGGTCGCCCGATCGATGCGAACGATGCCGCATTTGGCCGCCACGCGCGCCGCCGCCTCACGCGCCGCCGCCAGCCCGTTGACAGAAACTTCCGGAGGCCGCCGCGCCGCCCCGTTGACAACACCGAGCCCAGAAAGATGCCAGGCCATGGTGCCGTCTTTCAACGACACGATCTTGTTGCGGAAACCGGCGCTGATCAGCGCCTGCGCCCCTATGATGCTACGGGTACGGCCACCGCAATTGACGATCACCGTAGTCTCGGGCGAGGGCGTCAGATCGGCGAAGCGATAGACCAGTTCGGCGCCGGGTACGCTGATCGCGGTCGGGATGCTGTTGTTGTGGTACTCCTCGTAGGAGCGGCTGTCGTAGATCGCGATATCGGCGCCGCTGCCGATCAACGCCTGGAGGTCCGGCGCGGAGATCCACGGCGTCCCCGCCTCGTGTTCGACCACCTCCGCGAAGGCCTTACTCGGCACATGCACGCCGCTGTAAACACGGTGTCCGGCGGCTTCCCAGGCGGCGACCCCGCCGTCCAGCACCGCGACATCCTGGTAGCCAAGCGCGATCGTTTTCTGGGCCGCGCTGAGCGCCAGGCCTTCGCCGTCGTCGCACCAGACAACGCGCGCGCCTCGCCGCGGCACGAGATTGTCCACGAGCAATTCCAGTTGGCTCAGCGGCAGGCATGACGTCATCAGCAGATGCCGCCGCCCAAAGATCCCCTCCTCACGCGCGTCCAAGAGTGCGATCTCGCCGCCGTCGTGCAGTTGGGCCTTCAATTGCCGCGCATCGACGCGCTTTATTCCGTCGCTCATCTGAGTCTCCCTCGGTCCTGTCGCCGTGTCATTCCGCGAACCATACCGCCGCGGCAGTTCTCATTTTGGCCGCCGGTGTCGCCGCCCTATCGTCCTGCTTCATCGTCATCCTCCGGCTGGTTCATCGTCATCCTCCGGCTGCTTCATCGTCATCCTCCGGCTTGACCGGAGGACCCGAAGCGGTACCACGCATCGCATTTCGGCGGGTTCATACGCGGATTTGTGCCGCGACCGGTCCTCCGGTCAAGCCGGAGGATGACGAACTGGAAGGCATCGCTGCCAAAGAAATGGAAGGAGTCGCTGCCAAAAAGGAAGGCGCGGCGCCCAAACGAGGGAGTCGCCGTGGTCAAAACGAGGGAGTCGCCGTGGTCGAAATCAGGGAGTCGACGCCGCCAAAAACAGAACTGCCCGCCGCCGGGAGGGACTCGGCGCAAAGGTGATAACCTCCGCGGTAATCGCTCTCGGCCGTCCGATCCTTGTGATCGTCACCGAGGCCGCCCGCTCCTTATGATCGTCACCGAGGCCGCCCGCGCCGGCCGGCAAAACCAACGGAGGAAACAAACATGTCACCCGATCTGAAATTCCTGGTCTGGGCTTCTGCTCTGACCCTCGCCCAATGCGTCCTCGCCGTGCTCTTCGCCATGCTTCAGGTCGGCCTTCCGGCGCTCGCGGGTAACCGGGACGACATCCCGCCCATGGAAGGCATGGCCGATCGGGCCGCGCGAGCCCATCGCAACATGCTGGAAAGCCTCGTGCTGTTCGCGGCTTTGGTTCTGGTGGCCCAGGTGGCGGGAAAGGCGAACGCGGCGACCGCGATGGGAGCGTCGGTGTTCTTCTGGGCCCGCATCGTTTACGTCCCGGTCTATCTGCTCGGCATTCCCTGGGCGCGGACCGGCGTGTGGGGAGTCTCCATCATCGGGCTGGTGATGATCTTCCTGCAGTTGGTTTAATCGCGTCCGTACTGGGCGGAGCCGCGAAAAAACGCTTGCCGCGGTCCGTTAAGGTGTTATGGGTACGCCCTCGCCGGGCAACCGGCCGGAACCCATTCGCGCGCGCCCTGACGCCGACCCATTCGGCGGGGCGCGCGGATCACAGACAGGAGATGGCTCCAGGTGCAAGTCCTCGTTCGCGATAACAATGTCGATCAGGCGCTCAAAGCGCTGAAAAAGAAGATGCAACGAGAAGGCATTTTTCGCGAAATGAAGCTCCGGCGGCACTACGAAAAGCCATCCGAGCGCCGCGCCCGGGAAGCCGCCGAAGCCGTCCGCCGTGCCCGCAAGCTGGAGCGCAAGCGGCTGGAACGCGAAGGCTTCTGATCTCGCCAATTCAGAAAGGGCGGCTCACCCCCGGGTGAGCCGCCCTTTTTCCGTTGAGGCACCCACTCTCTCCCGCCGCCCCGGAATCGCGATCAGCATCGCCACGAACAACGCCATCGTCAGCGTTCCCTGGGCCACCGCGAACGCATAGGCGAAATCCCGCTCCCCCTGCCCCGCGCCAAGCGAGGAAAAGAACAAGCTGCCGATCGCGGCAGTGCTGACCGAGGCGCCAACCTGAAGCGCGGAATTGACGATGCCGGACGCGAGGCCCGCCTGATGCGCCGGTACGTGGCCCAGTACGGTGTTGTACAAACGCGGGAAGGCAATGCCCTGGCCGAATCCCGCCAGCAACACCGCCGCCAGAACGGCGCTGGCGGGCGAACCCAAGGCCACCAGCCCGCCAATGGCGGCATACCCGGCAACCTGAACCCCCATCCCGATCGCCAACAAATGCGGGCGCAACCGCACCAGCGGCGCGGTGACCAAAGGCCCCACGAACAGCCCGATCCCATACGGCACGATGGCGAGTCCCGTATGCAGCGGATCGGCGCCACGCCCTTCCTGCTGGTAAAGCCCGAACAAGAAGTAAAACGACGTCGTGAAGAAGAACAGCGTCGCGACCAGCACGCCGCGCCGGAAACTCGGGATCGCGAACAGGCTCAGATCCACCAGCGGCATCCCGCCCTTGGCGCTCAGCCGGGCCTCGTGGCGGAGAAACACCGCGACCAGCACCGGCACCATGGCGAGCACCACGAAGACCCACGCCGGCCAGCCCTGATCGCGACCCTCGGACAGCGGCACGATCAGGCAGGCCAACGCCAGCGAGACCAGCGCGGCCCCGGGAAGGTCGAGTTTGGCTCGTCCCGGTGCGCGGGTTTCCGGCACCAGCCACCAACTGGCCGCCATGATCGCGAGGCAGAACGGCAGCTTGAACAGGAACACAGTCCGCCAGCCCAGGTCGAACGCGTTCCATTGGACGAGCGCGCCACCGGCGAACTGGCCAATGGCGGCGGCGAGCCCCATCATCACGCCATACGCGCTCATCGCGCGCGCCAGATCGCGCTCATCCGAGCAGAGCGCGCGGATCGCCCCGAGCACCTGGGGCACGAACATCGCCGCGGAGATGCCCTGTAGCGCCCGCCCGAGCAGCAACTCGCCGGGGTTCGCCGCGACGCCGCATATCAGGTTGGCGACCGTGAAACCGGCCATCCCGATCAGGAACAGGCGCCGCCGCCCGAACAGGTCGCCAAGCCGTCCACCCGTGATCAGCAACACCGCGTAGCAGGCGGCGTATCCGGAAATCACCAATTGCAGTTCCGCCGGTGACGCTCCCAGACTGGCGTGGATCGAAGGCAGCGTGACGTTGACGATGAAGAAGTCGACCGAGGGCAGAAATGCCCCGGCCTGTAGCACCATCAGGGCAAACCATCGCGTGGCCGGCGATTTCAAGGACAGCTCGGACAAGCTTCGCTCCCGATTTGGCGACGCCGGCGAAGCGTCAGGCGTGGTCGTTGGTTGGCCGGAGGGCGGAGCCTCTCAGGCGGTAACATAACCGTCAAAACTGGAAGGCGACGGTCGTTCACCGTCATCCACGGGCTTGTCCCGTGGACCGGTGGCGGCACGGAGCCGCGGTTGAGCTGCTCAGTCGTGGGGATGGTGGCGCTTCGGATCCCGGGGACGAGCCCGGGGATAACGGTGAGGGGCATGTGCTTCCTGACTTCGCACAAACGGCATGGAGCCTACCCGGGTTCCCATCCGGGCGGCGCGAGTTCGAAACCCTCGAACCGGAACGCGGGCGCGACCACGCAGCAGCACAAACTCCATGCGCCCAAAGGCCACGCGGACTGCCACGCTTTGGCTGGCACGGCCTGATGCGGCGTCTCGCCGCGGGCCAGGTTGGGACCCAAAGTGACGTCGCCCCCCGTTGCCCGGCGAAGAAGCAGGGATGCCCCGGCCTGCCACACCCAGAGTTCCGCCGCGTCGACGCGATGCCAGTGACTGACCTCCCCATCGCACAGCAGAAACAGGATCGATGTCGCCGCGCCACGCCCGCCACCTGGGCGCACATCGCGCCAGGTTTCTCGAAAGTGCCCGCCCTCGGGATGCGGACGCAGATCCAACGCTTCGATCACCGACGCGGCATCCGCGCCGGGATCGCGCAGATCGATCATTCCTTCGGCGCGGTCCGCGCTATGCCGGGGTTCTTCGAAAATTCCTCGAACCACGCCGTCAGTTTCGGGTGGCCCGGACGCCACGGGTCGCCGCCATACCGAAAATCCAGATATCCCAACGCGCAACCCACCGCGAGCGAGCCAATATCGATATGCCGATGCGGCGGATCGGCCTCCAGCGCGTCCACCGTCCGGCTCATCGCCATTTTGTGCCGGGCGATCGCCGCGTCGCGCGCGGCTTCCTTCGGCCGCTGTAGTTCGCCCCGGCACGGCACGGCGGCGTCGAGAATCCCGTCGCCCATGGCCTGGAACTTCAACGCCCGCCACCGCGCGGCGCTGGACACCGGAAACAGCGCCGGCGCATCGCCGAGACTGTCCAGGAACTCGCAGATCACCGGGCTGTCATACAACGACAACCCGTCATCGGTGATCAGGCACGGCACTTTCGAGGTGGGATTGTCCGCCACCAGATCGGCGGGCGAGGCGTGCGGATTGGACGGATGCAACTGGATCCGGCCCTCCAGCCCACGCGTGATCGCGCAGGCCATCACCTTGCGCACGTATGGGCTGGTCGCCGCGTAGTATAGTTTCATCGATCGTGTTCCCCCTCAGAACCGGTCTTTCTTGCCACGCACTTCGGCGAGGGCCGTCGCGTCCTTCGCGAGCAGGAACGGATTGGCGCGCTTTTCATCACCAAGACGAGATGGAATTGTGGGCTTCCCGGCCGCGCGTTGCTCACGCGCTTCCGCGGTCCGGGCGATCAACGCCGCGTTCGCGGGATCGACGCTGAGCGCGAATTTGGCGTTCGCTTCCGTATACTCGTGCCCGCAACACACCAGCGTATCGTCCGGTAGGGCGGCGAGTTTCCCAAGACTGGCGAACATTTCGCCGGCCGTGCCCTCGATCAGACGGCCGCAGCCCAGACTGAACAGCGTGTCGCCGGACAGCAGGATCGGGCCGTCGGGGAAGAAGTAATTGATCTGCCCGCGCGTGTGGCCGGGCGTGTCGATGACCTGCGCTGTCGCGTTGCCAAGGCGGACGGTATCGCCTTCGCGCACCGCCTGATCCAAGGCGGGCAGCCGGTGGGCATCCGCCGCCGCGCCGACCATCTTGCACCCCGGAAACCGCGCCCGGACGACGTCGGCGTCGGCGATATGATCGCCGTGGTGGTGCGTCAGCAGGATCATGTCCAACCGCCCGCCCGCCGCCTCGATCGCGGCGATGATCGGCGCGCCCTCGGCGGGGTCGACGATCGCCGTCGCGCCCGTTTCGGTGTCGCGCAGCAGCCAGGCGTAATTGTCCTTCAGTATGGGCACCGATTGCGCGGTCACGGCCATGTTGTTCTCTCCCCTTGCAGGCGGTTCAGAAATCGAGATCGACGTAGTGCGCGGGCGGCGCGATGCCCGGCACGCGGTCCGACAGCAGAGTGCGGAACCCGGGCCGCGACTTGATCCGTGCGTACCAGTCCTTGGCCGGCCGCGACAGACGCCAGTCCACATCGCCGATATAGTCCAGGCACGACAAATGCGCCGCCGCCGCGAAATCGGCCAGCGACAAATTCGGACCGGCAAGCCACTCCCGGTTTTCCGCCAGCCAGCCCAGGTAATCGAGGTGATAGCGCAGGGCGGTGTAGCCGGTGCGAATGGCGGCCGGCTCCGCGTTGCCGCGGCGTGCCTGCTGGCGGGTGTATTTCTCACCCAGTAGGTTCTGGGTCACTTCGGCCGCGAACTTGCCATCGAACCAGGCGGCGAGACGGCGCACCTCGATCCGTTCCGCGATCGTATCGCCAAGGATGGGAATATCGGGATAGGCTTCGTCCAGGTATTCGCAGATGACCCCTGAATCCGGGATCACCGTGCCGTTGTCCTCGACCAGTGTCGGGACCGTGCCGGCCGGATTGAGCTCCAGGTATTCCTCCCGGCGGTCCCACGGCTTTTCGAGGATGAGTTCGACCGGCAACCGCTTTTCGGCCAGCACGAGCCGGACCTTGCGGGCATAAGGCGACAACGGAAGGTGATAGAGCGCGCGCATCGGCGCCGTTTATCGCACCCGAGGCCACGTTTGGCCAATGCCTGGATGGTGGAGCCCAGGGTTTTACCCGATTATCTCTGGCGACACGGCGCTGAGCGTGCGATGACTCGTTGCATGCCTGTCCTCAGCGCGGAACATGAGGTGGCCTCGGTCGCCGCCGAACTGATCGCGGTCATCGTCGCGGTGACCGGCGGGCAGCCGCGCGTGCTGACGATCGATCGAGGCCGGGCGCTGCCCTCCGGTCCGTTCGAATCAAACGAGCGATCGTTGCAGGCCAGTTTGCGCACCTGGGTCGAGCGGCAGACCCATCATCCGCTTGGCTACATGGAGCAACTATACACTTTCGCCGACCCCGGCCGGACCGGTGGCCTGGATCGGCGGATCGTGTCGGTCAGCTATCTCGGACTGACCCAGGAGGCGGCGGTCTCGGGCGGTCCCGGCGCGGGCTGGCGCGATTGGTACCGGTTTTTCCCGTGGGAGGACCGCCGCAAAGCCTCCAGCCTGGTTGACGACAATTTCACTCAGGGGTTGATCGCCTGGACCGAAGACGCGCCGGACACGGCCACCCGCCGCCAGCGTTGGCGGCGGGTGGCGATCAATTTCGGCCTGGAAAATGAGCGTTGGAATGAGGAGTTGATCCTGCAACGTTACGAGATTTTGTGGGAGGCGCGCCTGGTGCCTGAGGCCGGAGTCAATGGCGTCGTGCCCGGCGATCCCATGGCGCACGACCACCGCCGTATTCTGGCCACCGGCATTGCCCGGTTGCGCGCCAAGATCAAATACCGCCCGGTGGTTTTCGAATTGATGCCCCCTGGTTTCACGTTGTTGCAATTGCAACGAGCGGTGGAGGCGCTGGCGGGAAGTTTATTGCATAAACAAAATTTCCGCCGGCTGATCGATCAGCAGGATCTCGTCGAGGAAACCGGGGAGATGGCGACTGAGACCGGTGGCAGGCCGGCGAAGTTGTTTCGGTTCCGGCGCGAAGTGCTGGCGGAACGCGCGGCCGTCGGCAGTAAGCTTCCGCTGGTTCGCTCGGCATAGGCGAATCCTGAATATTACGGCGTCACTGTGCCTCCCATACTTCCGTCCTGGCCCGGCTCGTCCGCATAGGCATCGGGATAGGGGTCTGAGTTGGACGGCGTTGTTCAAAATCGTCATGGCCCGACTTGATCGGGCCATCCGTAGCGGCACGGTGCCGGACCAGATGGCCCGATCGAGTCGGGCCACGACGATGAAAAGAGAATATCCGTCTCCGCGCCGCCTTGGCGGATTTGCGACAGCGGCAGGGCGGCGCGCCCTGATCAGGTACTGTCGCCTTCGACGAAGCAAATCACCTGCCCGCGGAACCAGCAGGCGATTCCCTCGCCGACGGGATTGTCGCGCCGGCGCAGAACGTTCGCGTTGGGCACATCGACCCAGGCATGCGGGGCGTTCTGCCAGCGGGGAAATTGGCTCCCGATGAAGGCCTGAAAATGGTCGCCGGCGATCCGGTACCGAACGGTCCGGCAATCGGACATGTCGCAGCAAGGCTCATTCGTTTGCGGTTGGCGCAGGCTTTTGAACCAGGGGGCGAGAGCGGGGTCGGCCCGTTCCGGCGGGGCCGCCGCCACCGTTGCGCAGTAACAGCCGATCACGATCACGGTTCCCAGAACAGCCAGCACCCGCATCGGGCCCCCATGGAACGCCCAGAGGGTCGAGCTTAAGACACGGAACGGTCTCGTGCCAGCGATGCCGCGCAAACGCATACCTGCCCCGCGAGATCGACAGGCGGTAGCGCGGCACGGCACGAGAAAGACCCATGAACATTGGATTTTCCGGTGTTCCCTCGGCCATTTCGGGAGCGCGCGGCGACGCCGGAAAAGTCGCTTGACAAACTTATACTCAGGCCTAGCATAAGCCCAGGAAATGCTCATACGGAGCATAACTTGGAGGAACCCCCCGATGTCCGCATCCACCGTCCTGGAGCGCACAGCGCCGCTGTACCAACGGGTGAAATCCGTCATTCCGCCCATCGAATGGCCGGTCTTCGCGGAAGATATCGACGCGATTCTGACGCTGAAAAAGCAACGGAACGCTGTTATCCTGGCGCATAACTACCAGACGCCAGAGATTTTCCACTGCGTTGCCGACATCGTGGGCGACAGCCTGGCGCTGGCGCGGGAGGCGATGACCGTTGAAGCGGATGTCATCGTGCTGGCGGGGGTTCATTTCATGGCGGAAACCGCCAAGATGCTCAACCCGTCGAAGACCGTCCTGATCCCCGACCTGGAGGCCGGCTGCTCCCTCGCCGCGTCCATTACCGCCGCCGATGTACGACTGATGCGCCAGAAGCATCCGGGCGTGCCGATCGTGACCTATGTGAATTCATCGGCCGCGGTGAAAGCCGAATCGGACATCTGCTGCACCTCCGGCAACGCGAAGCGCGTGGTGGAATCCCTCGGCGTGCCCGAGGTGATCATGCTGCCCGACGAATACCTGGCCCAGAACATCGCCGCCCAAACCCACGTCCGCGTCATCGCCTGGGCCGGCCATTGCGAGGTGCACGAGCGCTTCACCCCCGCCGAAGTCCGCGCGCTGCGCACCGATTATCCCGGCGTCATCATCCTGGCGCATCCGGAATGCCCGCCGAACGTGATCGCCGAGGCAGATTTCACCGGCTCCACCGCCGACATGTCGAACTATGTGAAACGCGAGCAGCCCGCCCGGGTCGTGCTGCTGACGGAATGCTCGATGGCGGATAACGTTTCGATCAATCATCCAGCGGTGAACTTCGTCAAACCCTGCAATCTGTGCCCGCACATGAAGCGGATCACGTTGCCTAAAATCCGCCGCGCGCTGGAAACGATGACATATGAGGTGACAATCCCCTCCGATATCGTCGACGCCGCGCGCCGCTCCGTCGAACGCATGCTGGCCGTCTGAGATGTCGATCCCTCCGCTGCCCGCGATCATGATCGAACCCTCCGTTCGCGCGGCATTGCTGGAAGATCTGGGCCGCGCCGGCGATCTGACCACCGACTCGATCGTTCCAGCGGACGCGCGCACAACCTGCGCATTGGTGGCCCGGCAGCCGGGCGTGGTTTGTGGCCTGGATTTCTCGGACTGGGCTTTCCGCCTTGTGGACCCGCGGATCGAGATGAAGATCGCTCTGGCCGACGGCAGTCGTTTGAAGCCCGGCGATCTGATCGCGACCGTCACGGGTCCCGCGCGCGGAATTTTAACCGGGGAGCGGGTCGCGCTGAACTTTCTGTCGCACCTCAGCGGCGTGGCCTCGGCGACGCGCGGAATCGCGGATGCCATCGCGGGAACGAAGGCGCAAGTTTGTTGCACGCGGAAAACGATGCCGGGATTGCGGGCGGCGCAGAAATACGCGGTGCGCGTCGGCGGCGGCTCAAACCACCGGTTTGGCCTCGATGACGCTGTCCTGATCAAGGACAATCACGTCGCCATCGCCGGCGGAGTGAAACCCGCGGTGGAACGCGCCCGCGCCGGTGTCGGTCATCTCGTGAAGATCGAACTGGAGGTCGATACGCTCGACCAACTCCGCGAGGCCATGGACCTGGGTGTCGACGCCGTGCTGCTGGACAACATGGGTCCGGACCTGCTGCGCGAGGCAGTCGGCATCGTCGGCGGGCGTGCGATCACCGAGGCGTCCGGCCGCATCCGGCCGGAGACGGCGCTGCCGATCGCTCAGTCAGGGGTCGATCTGATGTCGGTCGGGTGGCTGACCCACAGCGCGCAGGTGCTGGATATCGGGCTGGATCATCGGGAGGGGTAAGATACAGGGAGTTGATCCCACTCCCCTGGACGGCTCAGGTGCTGGCGGCCACAACAGGACAAGTTGGCATTGTCCGGAGATGACGATGGCTGATACCGCCCTCTACGAAACCGACATCCTCGCCTGGTCCGAGCAGCAAGCCGATGCTTTGCGCGAACTCGCCGCGCGGCGCGACCTGCCGAACGCGCTCGACCTTGCGCATGTTCTTGAAGAGATCGAGGACCTGGGCTTAAGCGAACTCAACGCGGTTAAGAGATTCTTCCAACTGATTCTGCGACACGCCGTTAAATGCGTCACCGATCCGGATGCGCCTGGAGTTCGTCACTGGCACACCGAAATCAACAACTGGCAGGGTGAACTGGAGGATCGCATGTCGCCGAGCATGCGCCGCCGGATTGACATGGATTCCTTGTGGGCCCGGGCGGTTCGCCAGGCCGAACTCGATCTTCTCGAACAAACGCGCGACCAGGATTTCATTACTAAACTACGGGCACTGCGCGGCACCCCATGTCCGATTTCCCTCGACGACGTGCTGCTCGATCCAACCGATCCCGCCGCGCTGGTTCAGCGGCTCGAAGCGGGTTTGCGCGCGTAGCATCGCCCGTTCGATCGCGGCGCTTCCAGGGGTGAGACGCCCAGGTCGCACGGGCAACCGGAAGTGGTATGCTCGAAGCGAACCAGCGGAGTCCCGATCCATGCTGCCACAAGCCGCCGATTTCCGCGCCGAGGCGGACGACCTGCGCGAACTGCTCGCCACGCTGACGGACGCCGATTGGGACCGCTCCACGCTGTTCAAGCAATGGACCATCAACGACATCGTGCAACATCTGCACGACGGCGATCTGATGGCGTCCGCCTCGGTCGCGGGCGCGGACCCCTTCGCCGCCTATCGCGCTGAGCGTCAGGCAATGGTCGATAGCGGCCTGACGCGAGTGGAGGCCACGAGACGGCGGATGGGCGATCTGACCGGGCGGCGTTTGCTGTCGCGCTGGTATCGGGCCATGGCCGACCTTTGCGACAGGTTGTCGGTCATGCCGCCCGATGCGCGGCTGAAATGGGCGGGTCCCGACATGGGTGTCCGTATGTTCACGACCGCCCGCCAAATGGAGACATGGGCGCACGGTCAGGCGATCTTCGACCTCATGGGCGCGACTCGCGAGCCGGCGGACCGGCTGCGGAACATCGCTGAGATCGGTGTTCGCACCTATGGCTGGACCTTCGCCAATCGCCAGCAAGCTGTCCCCGGCCCGGCGCCTTACGTGCGGCTGACGGCGCCGTCGGGCGACACCTGGGAGTGGAACGACCGGACACCGGAGAACGCGGTGGAGGGGGACGCGCTGGCGTTCTGTCAGGTCGTCGCGCAGACGCGAAACGTGGCCGACACGACGCTGAAAGTCGTTGGCGAACCGGCGCGCATATGGATGAGTCTCGCACAATGCTTCGCCGGACCGCCGGAAACGCCGCCGGCTCCGGGCACGCGGCGGGCGGTGGGTTCCGCCGCGGCGGCCAACCGGCGCTGACCGGGGAATCGTGGTCACGAACGGCGGCCCATGGAATGCCGCGATCTGACGCATGCCGCGGCCCGATCGTCTCCAGGCGGGATATCTCTGGCGCCGACCTGCCGCCGCGGCCAGGGAGCGGCAGGCGACGGTCGGATTGGGGGGCGTCCTCCCGGCGGAGACCGTTACATGTACGAGATGGCGTCAGAAATCTTTACACCTCCAGGCTCTCCAGCGGCCGCCTTGGGAAAAATACCGCGTTGATTCAGTAAGTAACGGAGATGGCACGTGGTGTGCATTAAACCGCGCGACGGTCGAGGTTATCCCTCGATAGAGACGCACCAGACGACCTCGGCGAGCCGCCGATTGGAGAGACGAGTATGAAATACGGGGCATTCAAGGTTGTCGCGGCGTCGTTGGCGTTGCTGTCCGCTCCCGCGCTCGCGGCGCCGATCACGAAAACCTTGAGCGTGGATGTCTACCAGGTTTGCAACGACGCGGGCCTGACGGTGTGTGCCGCCACCGGCCCGGTTGGAAATGCCTATTTCACCGATTCAACCAATAAGATCTGGGCGCAGGCCGGAATCGGCGTTTCGTTCAATTTTGTCAGCAAGGTATTCAACAGCGGCTTCTACGATATTAATGACGGCGTCGCGGGTGACGGGTTCGCTGACCTGGCCGCCGCCTATGGCACGCACGGTCCGAGCGCCACCAATGTCGACATGTTCCTGGTGAACACCGTCGCCGGTGCCTTCGGAGAGGGGTGGTTCGGCGCGGGTGGCCTTGTCATGGCCATGCAAACCATCATGAATTTCAACGGCGGCCTCGGCCGCATCGATACCCTCGCGCATGAAATCGGACATAATCTGGGTCTGGAACCAGCGAGCCTGGGTGGCGACGCTGGCGGGCACGTGCCAAGCAATGCCACCAACGACAGCCTGATGGCCTCCGGCGCCTGGCGCAACGTGCCAACCACGCTGGCGGACATCAACCCGGATGGCCTCGGCTACGACAAGCTGAGCCTCGGCGAAATCGCTTTCGTGCTCGACAGTACCCTGCTCAGGGATATCCCGGAGCCTGGCACAATGGCTCTGCTCGCGATTGCCCTGTTGTCGATCGCTGGCTCCCGCCGTCGCGCGAAAGCCCGATCGTAGCCGAGGGAGCGGCGTCGCGACGAAAGCCACCGATCGCATCGACCGATTTGCCGCCTGGCGTGGCGCCGGTACGGCTCGCCGCGGGAAACGGACCTGGCCGGAGCTGGCCCGAGGCACCGGCATCATCGCGTTGCCGCCTGTTTCGACAGGCTCGCGGAGGGCACCGGCTGAAATCCGTCCTCCCGGCGGCGCGTGCTGTTGCGCTGGTTGGTCAGGTCCGGCGGTCGCCAGCCTTCGCTTCGTTGCCCCCCTTGCCATTCCCGCTAAAATCCCCCCATCGATCCAAAAGGAAACGCGGAATGAAGAAACGTATCGTCGTCGTCGGGGCCGGGGCCGTCGGAGGTTATGTCGGCTCAAGTCTGTTTCACGCCGGCCACGACGTCACTCTGGTCGACCCCTGGCCCGAGCACGTGGAGACAATCCGCGCCCACGGCATGAACCTCTACGGCATGACCGAGGCCGAGCGGAAAACCGTCAAGGTGCCCGCGATCCATCTGACCGAGCTCCAGGACCTCGCCAAACAGCGCCCGATCGACATCGCGCTGATCTCGGTCAAATCGTTCGATACGATCTGGGCTTGCCAGATGATCAAACAGTACCTCGCGCCGAGCGGCATCGTCGCGTCCATGCAGAACTGCGTGAACGAGGAACGGGTCGCCTCCGTCGCCGGTTGGGGCCGCACGTTGGGCATCATCGTCGGCGGCGGCGTGGGAGTCGATCTCTATGAACCCGGCCATATCCGCCGCGGCTATGCCAAGCGCCGGCAAATCACCTCATTCTATGTCGGCGAGCCGTCCGGCCTGATCACGAAGCGCGCCCAGGAACTGGCCGCGATCATGGACGATTGCGACACGGCGAAAGCCACCGACAATCTGTGGGGAGAACGCTGGACCAAGCTGTGCGTCAACGGCATGCGCAACGGCGTCTCGGCCGCGACCGGCATGGGCGGCAACGCCCGCGACGGGCACGACGCGGTGCGCCGTGTCTGCATCGCCCTTGGCGGCGAAGCGGTCCGAGTCGGCCAAAAGCTTGGCTACAAGCTTGGCCTGATAGGCACACTACCGCCGGAGAGCCTCGCGAAAGCCATGGAAGGCGACAAAGCGGCGATCGCGGAGATCGAGAAACTGTTGGTCGGTGGCACCGACGAAGGCGTGCGCGCGCCCTGGCAGCGCCCCTCGATGGCGCAGGACATGGCGAAAGGCCGCCGCACAGAGATCCAACTGATGAACGGGTTCATCGCCAGCGAGGGCGCCCGTGTGGGTGTCGCGGCGCCGGCGCATGAGATGGTCACACGCCAGGTGCTGCGGGTGGAACGCGGCGAAATCCCGCCGCGTCCAGAGAACGTGCTTGTCAACAGCTGATCGCCGGAGGGGAGGCCGGCCCGCGAACGGACCGGCCCCTTTCCCCCTACGACATCTCGAAAGTGACCTTGACTTTTCGGGCCAGAATCACCACGATCAGCAGCAAGAGGATAAGATGATTGAGCATCCTACTCCTCCGACGTTAAGCCGGCGGGGGTATTCCCGCCGGCTTTTTCACTCTGAAACCTCCGGGTTAACAAAGTCTTGATGCGCTCGAATTTTCTCGGGGCGGCCGCCCGCCGGGACAGGACTTGCCCGAAGGGACCCCGCGCGGTTAAGTCCGCGCCATCGGCGAAAAGGGGCGTTCATGGCGGTCAATAAGATTTTCCCGGACGCGGCGGCGGCGCTTTCCGGGCAATTGCGCGATGGCATGACCATCATGGCCGGCGGGTTCGGCCTGTGCGGCATCCCCTCGGCACTGATCGAGGCGATCCGCGCCTCCGGCGTCAAGGATCTGACCATCATCTCCAACAACGCCGGAATCGACGATTGCGGGCTTGGGCTGCTGCTGGTCACGCGCCAGGTCAAGAAAATGGTCAGTTCCTATGTCGGCGAGAACGCGACATTCGCGAAACAGTATCTCGCCGGAGAACTCGAGATCGAGTTCAACCCGCAAGGAACGCTCGCGGAACGTATTCGCGCGGGCGGAGCGGGCATCCCGGCCTTCTTCACGGCGACCGGCGTCGGCACGCAGATCGCCGAGGGGAAACCAACCCAGGTGTTCGATGGCCGGACTTATGTGATGGAGCGCGGACTACGCGCCGACCTGGCGGTGATCCATGCGTGGAAAGCCGATACCGAGGGCAATCTGATCTACAACATGACCGCGCGGAACTTTAATCCGATCATGGCCACAGCGGCCGAAATGGTCGTCGTGGAAGTTGAGGAAGTCGTCCCCGCCGGACAGATCAATCCCGATCACATCGTCACGCCGGGCCTGTTCGTCAACCGGATCGTTCCGCTGACGACGGTCGAGAAACGTATCGAGCAACGCACAGTGCGAAAGCGCGCTTAGGGAGTCCGCGACATGGCCTGGACACGCGATCAAATGGCCGCCCGCGCGGCGCACGAACTGAAAGACGGCTTCTACGCCAATCTCGGCATCGGCATTCCGACGCTGGTCGCCAACTACGTGCCCCCGGGCATGTCGATTCAATTGCACTCGGAAAACGGCATGCTCGGCATGGGGCCGTTCCCGTTCGAGGGCGATGAAGATCCCGATCTGATCAACGCCGGCAAGCAAACCGTGACCACGCTGCCGACAACCAGTTTCTTCGACAGCGCGGCCAGCTTCGCCATGGTGCGGGGCGGGCATATCGACATCTCCATCCTTGGCGCCTTGCAGGTGGCGGAGAACGGCGACCTCGCGAACTGGATGATCCCGGGGAAGATGGTCAAGGGCATGGGCGGGGCGATGGACCTCGTCGCGGGCGTGCGCCGTGTCGTCGTGCTGATGGAGCACACCGCGGGCGGCAAGCCCAAGCTGCTGAAGCGTTGCAACCTGCCGTTGACCGGCGCGGGCGTCGTCGATCTCATCATCACCGACCTCGGCGTGTTCGAGGTACCCGCGAAAGGCGTGGACGGCGGTCTGCGCCTGCTGGAAATGGCGCCCGATGTCACATTGGACGAGTTACGGGAAAAGACCGAGGCGCCGTTCCGGATCACCAACGGCTGACGCCTGAGCGTCAGGCGGCCAGGCCGGTCAATTCGCCGATGACGCGGGTCCAAACCGCTTCCATCTCCGGGGTCCAGTCAGAGCCCATGATGTCTTTGAATGTGGCCATGACGGTGACGTAGAAGCGGTCGAACATCTCGGGCTCCACGCCCAAACCCTGATGATTGACCCGTTCGATCTGGACCAGGTTGGCCCCGTAGGTCCGGTCTCCAAGAAAATCCAGCAGGCTTTCCATTGTCACCTGGAACATCTGGCCGCGCACCAGGCCGCCTTTGTCGCGGACGAACAGCGCCTCGACCTCGGGCATTTCGGCGAACAGACGGTCGAACACGAGCTTCATCGGGTCGTCCACGCGAGCGGCGACGCGTTCGAGGGTTTCGGTAACGATGTCAGCGTCCCCGCTCATGCAGGCTCCCGAGGGTTTCGTCGTGGTCAGCTTCCACGATACCGGCGGATAACGGAAGGCCCGAACCGGCCGCGCCGGCTCGTGCCGCGCATGCTCTATTCTGGCGGCGCGGCGGCGAACAGTTCGCTCAGAAACGGCGATGCGCGTCCAAGATCGCGGAACAGTTTGGCGGAATCGTTGAAGACCCAGACCGTCGAGTTACCGCACATCATCACGCGATCGGGTTCGCCGTAAGCCGCCGACAACCGCTCGACCGGAAGCCGGTCGGTGACGATGAACCGGTAGGGTGGCCGCCGCGTTCCATCGTGGATGTCATGGGTGAACCATAGCCGATCGTTCCCCCAGATCCGCGCCGCGCCAAAGGCGTTGAGCGCCCCGATCTGTAAACTCCAATCGCTGGCGATACTGGTCTGGCGGGCGATCCAGAAATCCGCGAGGCCCGCCTGCAATCCAGCCTCCCGCAGGCACGATGCGAGCGGCGTGCTCCAGGTCAACAGGCGAGGAACCTGAGCGCCCGCCGAAACCCAGACCATCGCCAACCCAGCGGCCATCGCCGCCACCCAGCCGCGCGATGCCCAAAACCACCAGGGTCCCGCCTTTACCAACAATGTGGCGGCGAAGATGACCGCCCACCAGAGCAACGGCAGCGCGTAGCGAAACGACCAAACGTCCTCGTAAAAAATCGCCGTGAACGCGAGCGACCCGAACGAGCTGACCGCCGCGAAAACCGGCCAGAATCCGCCAGGCCACAAACGCAACCCGTCTCGCCAGGCAAGCACGGCGAGCGCGATGGTCAGAACCAGCATCGCGGCGATCACATCGAGATGATCGCCCAGTTCGGCCAGGAAACGGCCCGCATGCTCAAGGAACGAGTCGAAAGACGGATGCGGCATGTATTGCCGGTCCATTTTCGACGCACAGAACCCGCCCAGGGCCGCGCCGAACCAAACACATGTAAGCAGGCGGATCGCGTTCTCTTTCCTGATCGTGCCAGCCAGAAGTCCACCCAGCAGAGCCGCCGTCACCGGCGCGAGCAGGCTGATCAGACTGAGTTGATCCGACACCTCCCCGGCGAAGGAAAGAAACGTGAGACATGCGATGTCCCGCACCCGCACGTGCTTCGCCGCCCGGCTCGCGACCAAAGCCGCCGTCAGAGCCAGAAGAAAGTTTCCACCGTGCCCACCCGGCAAAAGCGTCAGAATCCACGAAAAGAAAATTCCCTGGGCGTTCGTTCCAGGATGCATGTCGCTGGAATACAAAGCCGCGGTCGTCATGAGCGGCAAAACCAGCGCCAGGACCGCCAAAGTGGCCGTCCGATGAGTGCATTGAGCGATGTGAGCGGCGATCGCGCTCCCGGCTGTCACGAGCCACAGCAGCACGACCAAAACCCAGGCCGCCATCGCCACGCGCCAGCTTCCGGTGACGGCCTGCACGATGCCGACGACCGTTTCATCGGGGAAAAATCCAGGACTGTGCGGCTGTTCGAACCCCGCCCATGCGTCTCCGTGGTGCAGCAGGTCCCAGATGAAATCCGTAGGCGTCAGACTGTCCGACGTGAGCAGCAATTCTGGCCGGCCCCAGTAAAGCAGGCTCAAAAGTAGGCACGGAACGATCGTGAGGGTGGCACCCTCAAGCGACACCGCCAGAAACCGCGGCGCGACCCGTGCGAAGGCCCACGAAACCATGGCTGGGCGTGGATAAACACTGGCGGGCATCACTGTGGCGGCAGCCTCTTTTGTCGATGGACCCCCGGCGCCAACGGCGAACAGGCGGACGCCAATTTACACGACCGCGTTAACGCGCGCGTTTCAACCCGGATCGCCGTGACGCTCCCGGCGCGGACCCAGGTGGTGTCATCGAAGGCGATGTAGCCTCCCGTCCTTCCGTCATCGCCCGGCTCGTCCGCGTAAGCGACAGGATAACGGAGGACCGGAGACGGATATTCTCTTTTCATCGTCATGGCCCGGCTCGTCCGGGCCACCCGTTGTGGTACTGTGCTGAAATTGGTGGCCCGGACGAGCCGGGCCATGACGGAAAGATGGCCGCGTGCCACTCGATTCATCAATAATCGGGTGCCGCCCAACAAATGCACGAAAAAAACTTGGCGGCACCGGATGGGTGCCGCCAGGTTTGGGGAGGAGTCCAAGAGAGAAGCAGACAAGAGGAGCTTATCCGCCTCTCAGTGGGGAAATTGCCTTGGCCAGAGCCCGGCATCATTGACATGGATCAACGATCCGGATTTTCGGCGTTTTTCAGGTCGCGAAGGCCGGCATGACGTCGCGGGCAAACCAGCGAAGCTGTTCCTCGAACACCGAAGGGGACAGGCCCTCAGCCCAGTGGACCATGAAATCCTCCATGCCGGGGTATTTCGCCTCGATCGATTTGATCCCATCGATCACCTGTTGCGGTGAGCCACAGAACCACGCCTTCTGCGCCACGCCGTCGCGCAAGGACGGAATTCGAGCGGGCGCGCCAGGCGTACCCCAGGTGCGGCCAGTTTCATCGGCGTAGCGGACGAAGCCGAACGGCGCGAACCATTTATATCGTTCGTCATGCGCGGGCTCGATCTCGCGGATCGCTTCCTCCTGGTCTTTCGCCAGATAAATCCCAGCGCCCCAGATCATGTCCTGGCCGAGTTGCTTGTCACGGCCATGCGCCGCGCAGGCCTCGTGATACGCCCGCACGACATCGTCGAGGATTTTTTCGCCGTTCAGCACCACCATCGCCTTCAGGTCGTATTTCGCCATCATGTCGATCGTCCGGCCGCTGGCGATCGGCATGTAGATCGGCACGGGCCGGTTGATCGGCCGCGGGACGAGGGTGATCTCCTTCAATTTATAGCCGCGGTAGTCGACCTCGGGCGGGCATGTGAAATGCTTGCCCTTGAAACTAAAGGAGTCCTCGTTGAAGGCTTTCAGCAGCAGTTGCACACCCTCCTCGAACACCTCGCGATTCTTATCGGCGTCGATCAAGGGGCCGCCGAACGTTTCCACCTCGCGCGTGTGGTAGCCACGGCCCACGCCCATGATGACGCGGCCGCCGGTCACGATGTCGGCCATCGCGTAATCCTCGGCGAGGCGCAGCGGATGCCACATCGGCAGCACGTTGAAGCCGCAGCCGAATTTCAGCCGTTCCGTCTGCGTGGCGAGCCAAAGGCCAAGCTGGATCAGGTTCGGCAGGCACTCATAGCCTTCGTGCTGAAAATGATGCTCGGCGGTCCACAGCGCGTGATAGCCGGTTTCGTCCATTGCGCGGGCCATACGGCGCGCGGTCCAGAACACCTCGGCGAACCGGTCGTTGGTGTACCGGCGATCGTTGGCGGGCGTGCCCTGAAGGCCGATATTGTCGAGGTCGATCTGTCCGACATACAGCACGTGAAAACGTTTGATCATGGTGGGTTCCTCTCGTCTATCTCATGGTGGTCACGTCTTGACCGGTGGGCCAACCTGACGCCGCGGCATCATCGGTGCCGCCGGAATTGAACTGACATCCACGGCTGGCATCGCGAAGTTGATCTCCTTCAGCACCGCGTTGGCGAGTTCGTTGTACCTCCCAAAACTCCGCCGCAACCGCGAGCGCCAGATCGGAATGCCCCCGTTGGCGTGCAATTCATACACCGACTCGCGCGCATCGAGCGAAGAACCAACATGATCCCACGCCATCTGCAACAACGCCGCGCGCTGCCTCGCGGAGTAACCGCCGCCGCTGAACGATTCTTCCAAACCCGCGCCAACCTCGGCGGAGGCGAGATCGGTGTCCGAGGGTGCGACGATCAGCGACGAGCCCGGCAGGATCCGCAACGTTTCCGTCAGCCGCTGGCGCGCGTTCAGCATCGCGATGCTGCCGACCGCGATGTGATCATGATTGGTGTAGCAATAACCTTCCGGCGTGAAGCTCGGGTCGAGTTCGGCCGCGATCAGACAGGTGCGGACCGTTTGCACATCCGTGATCATGTCGATCAGCAACTCGATCGTCGGCGCCTGCTGCGTCAGGCCCATCGCGTCCGCCAACGCGAGGCCAAGGCCAAGCGCGAAATCTCCCTTCGCGAGCCAGCAATAGAGTTGATGCCAGAACAGCCAGCGCGCGATCGGATCGAGATTGGCATCGAGGAAGAACAACCGGTCATTCGGAATGAACACGTTGTCGAACCACATCTGGCCGTCCAGCTCATCGTTGCGGGACGACAATGGAGACAGAAACGGGTTGGGGTCGCGCACGGAAACCTTGCGGCACAGGACCGTGACCCCCGCCGCGTTGATCGGCACGATGAAAGTGACGCGATGCCCGTTGTGCTCGCACGACGAATTGGCCCCGACATACACGTCCTCGGCGTACGCTGGGCTGGTGTGCATGCCGACCTTGCCACTGATGAACAGCCCCTCCGGCGTTTCCTTGACAACGCGCAGCGCGTTGCGTTCGGCGGGATCGGGACGCAGACGGTAGCCGATCGTGGCGGCGCCGGAGGAAAAGGTCAGGAACCGGCCGGTCTCGGCGACCGACGCCCGGTACGCGGCGGCGTTTTCGATCTGCGCCGGGAACTTGCCATACGCCCGCACGGTCGTTTCGACGCCCAGGGCAATCAGGTGGCCGTAGGCGGGCGTATGCGTGACGTTGCCCGCGTTGATGAACGTGGTGGCGGAGTAGCTACGACCGAGCCGCCGCAGATCGGCCGCCGAGCGTGGCAGGATGCCCCAGACCGGCGTGCCGGATTCAGTGACCAGGGTTTCGCGCCAGGCGAGGTCGAAGTGGCGGTCGTACCAGGTGACGTATTCCTCGACCATCGCGCTGGTCGCCGGGTGCGTCGCCACGTCTTCCACCAATCCGTCGTTCATCACCCAGATCCGGCGGCCATCGCGCAGGGATGTCCGGTAGTCCACGCCTGTCCGCATCGTCGTCTCCAAAAGCCCGCCTGATCGACCGGAGCAAGATTAGACCGGGTGGCCCAACGGGGAAACCGATGGCGGATTGCCAACGGATTTGACCGCGGAACCCTCCGGCCGGAGCAGTCGCCGAAATCAGCTACCGCCCACCGCTATTAACCCGCCATAGTCGGCCTCCCCTGGCGATAAGGAGATGCCGAAATGGCGGACGAGTCACTCGCGTTCATGCCGGCCACTGAACTGGCGGCGGCCATCCGCGCGCGGCACGTCTCCCCCGTGGAGGTAGCGCGTGCCGCGCTTGACCGGATCATCCGCTCGCAACCAACGCTGAACGCCTTCATCACCATCGCGGAGGAGCAGGCGATGGATCAGGCGCGGACAGCCGAGGCGGCGTTGATGCGAGGCGAACCCGTGGGACCGTTGCATGGCGTCCCGGTCGCGGTGAAGGATCTGGTTCCGACCGCCGGGATTCGCACGACCTGGGGCTCGATGATCTTCAAGGACCATGTCCCGGACGCCGATGCGATCGTGGTGACGCGCCTGAAACAGGCGGGCGCGATCATCGTCGGAAAAACCACGACGCCGGAATTCGGCCAGCAATGCCTGACCGAGGCGCCGTTGTTCGGCCGCACGCGCAACGCCTGGCGAGATGACCGCACCTCGGGTGGCAGTTCCGGCGGCTCCGCTGTCGCGGTGGCATCCGGGCTGATTCCGTTGGCCGTGGCGACGGATGGCGGCGGCTCGACGCGCATCCCGGCGGCGTGCAACGGGCTGGTCGGGTTCAAGCAGGGGCTTGGGGTGGTGCCTCAGGAATACGCCCAGGATGGGTTCGGCAATATTTCGTATATCACGCCGATGACGCGAACAGTCGCGGACACCGCGCTCATGCTCAGCGTCATGGCTGGGCCGGATCTTCGCGATCCGCTTTCGACCGGGCGCCCGCCGGGGAACTTCATCGCCGCCGCCTCCCCCGACGGAGACCTGGCCGGGTTGCGCATCGCCTGGCGTTCGCGGCTTGGCAACCACGCCGTCGCGTCGTCAGTTTCGTCCGCCTGTGCGGCGGCGCTCGGCGCTCTGGCGGAATTGGGTGCAAACGTGACGGAATCGACCAGCCCATTCGAAAACCCGGAATCGGTTTGGTTCGTGAACAACGGCTCCTACAGGCGCGCGCAATTCGGCCACCATTTGGAGCGGCACCGCGCGATCATGTGTCCAACCTTCGTCCGCCAGATGGACCGGGTCGCGTCATACAGCGCCGCCGAACTGTACGAGGCGATTTTCGCTCGCACCCGGTTGTACCGCCAGGTCCAGACCTGGTTCGAGACCGCCGACATCGTCGCCATGCCGACCTTGTCCCGGCCCGCATTGCCGATCGATCAGGACTTCTTCGGCCCGATCGAGATCGACAACCAAAGCGTCGAGAACATTCGTGCCGCCTGGTATCCTTACACAATGCCGTTCAATCTGACCGGCAACCCGGCGGTCAGCCTGCCATGCGGCTTCGACGCCGCCGGCATGCCGCTGGCGATCCAACTGGTCGCGCGTCCCGGAGAGGACGAACGCCTGTTGCGGGTGGCCGCGCTGTTCGAGCGGGCGCGACCTTGGGTCGACCGCCGCCCACCGGTCTGACTGCCGCTGGTACCACGCTGAAGCGCAGGCATGATGTCATGCCCATGGCTACGCGCCTTGCCGCGAACGATCCTGCGAGATGCCTCGGCGACCTCGTCTGACACCGTTCCGAGCGCGCGATCGCCGGGACGTGGCACGAGCGAGGGCGTGGCCTGAAATCCATGCTCATTCACCTGACATCAGGCGGGCTTTCAGAACGTTCCGTCGCACCTTGCCCGTCAGGGTACGCGGGAACCGGGCGGTATAATGGGCGGCGAACGTCACGACGTGCCGCCGCAACAATGCCACGAGGCCGGCGCCGATTCGCTCGTCAAGCGCTGGATCGCTCCGCTCGATGAACACGTGCAATTCGCCAATTCCGAGCGAGTTCTCAAGCCCTGTCATAACCGCGCCGGTAACATCCGGGAGCGCCTTTATTTGCTCTTCGATGAGGTAAGGGGCGATCTTGAGCCCACCCACGATGATCATTTCGTCGGCGCGTCCAAGCACAATGAGTTTACCGGGTTCGGGGATGATGCCCAGGTCGCTGGTGCGAAACCAGCCGTTGGCGAAACTTCGCGCGGTTTGCTCGTCGTCCCAAAGATAATGGGTGTTCATGTGAGGCAACCGAACCACGATGATCCCTGGCTCGCCCGCCGCCTTGGGAGTTCCATCGTCATCCACGATCATGGCCGAGACATCGGGTAGCAAGGTTCCGATATCGGTTTCTTCCATGATGGCGACAGACCCGGCCTCGGTCGATCCGTAGAGACCTATCACGTCGTTCGTCAGATTCTTGCGTATCGCCGCGCGCAACGGCACGGACACCGGGCCGCCGAATATCCGGATCGAGCACGTATCCGCCCGTTGCGACGACGCGGATATTTCCGATATCAGACGGAACGCATCTCCAACCAACAGAAACGAATGACAAGCGGGAAGCATCCGGATGGTCGTGAGAAAATCATTCTCATTGCAATAGGTCGCCGATACACCCTGCCGGAGCGCCAGAATGGTATCGGCATACGTGTTTTGCACACTGAACCGGTAGGCCGCCACAAAGTGGTAGCGCCGCCGGTCGTACTTCAAAGTGTATTCGACGCTCCGATGCTTCGTGGCCACTGAACGCGGCGTGTCGTAGGTGAATTTCTTGCTGCCGGTGGTCCCCGATGTTGGGCCGATTCGGAGAATCGAGTCCGGTGAGTAACCGGCGTCAAGCGCCTGTAACGCGCTGGCCGTGACCTCGATCGTCGAGATATCGTCCAGCAGACGCGACGAGAGTTCAATCGCGCAAGGATGTCTAGCGGTGGATTCGGTCGTCGTCTCGATGCACAACATATCGCATCGCTTCAACAACTCGTCATCGCCGGTCAGATCGGATGGGGCCAGCGATAAGTGACTCGCGCCGGTGACCTCAGTGGCAAGGATCAAAACCAGTTGCGAATATTGCAACTCACTTTGAATGCCGATCACCATCCCCGGCCGGAGCCCTCCCCGCCGCAGCATCACGCCCGCCTGAACGATGTGCGTCGCGAGCGCCCTGTAGGACCATGACATCACGCCTTCGACGACCGCGACCGCGTCAGGCGTCTCGCGCGCCCATCGCGCCACCGCCTGGGCGCCGATCGCCAGATCTTCCGCCGTCAGGCTTGTGTCCGGCGTGATCCCAGCCGGCGCGCGGCCGTCTGGTGAGTTTGGTAAAGTCATGATATTTGGCTCAATCGGTCGTGCAGCAGGTTCCGCTGGACCTTGCCCGTCTGCGTCCGTGGCAGGCGGGTGGCATAATGGGCGGCGAACGTCGAGACATGCCGTCGAAGCGATGCCACGAGGGCCTGACCGATCCGTTCGTCATGCGTTGGATCGCCCCGTTCGATGAACACGTGCAATTCGCCGATGCCAAGCTGGTTCTGGAGGCTCAACAGAACCGCGTCGCTGACCCCTTCGATCGATTTGATTTGTTCTTCGAGTGGATAGGGCGCGACCTTGATCCCTCCAATGTTCAGCATGTCATCGACGCGTCCCATGAGGACAAGCTTACCCGGCGCCAGGTACAGACCTATATCGTTGGTGCGAAACCAACCGTCGACGAAACTCTGGGCGTGCGCATCGTCGTCCCACAGATAGCCGCCGCTCACACGAGGCGTTCGTACCATGATGATCCCCGGCTCGCCGTCATGCCGTGTTTGCCCGGTTTCATCGACGATCCTGATCTCGGTGTCCGGAAGCAAGACACCAACATCGCCGCCGTCGAACAATGCGATGAAACTGGTCTCATTCGACGAATAGCTGCCTCTCACTTCGGTCGTGATGTACGTTCTGATTGAGGTTCTGAGGGACGGCGACAAGGCGCCACCAATGACGCGGATGGAACAAGAATCGACCCGCCGCGACAATCGTGACGCGTTGGCCACCAATTGAGGCACATCGCGCAGCACCAGAAATGTATGGCAACCCGGGAGTTTTTCCATAGCCGGAAGGATATCTTCTCCCGTGCGGAAATATACCGTCAGGCCGTACGACAAGGCCAGCATGGTATCGGTGTATGTACTTCTTTGGCTGAATCGGTAGCCTGACACGAAGGGAAAGCGCGTCTGGTCATCCTTCAGAATATGCTGGACGCCCCGCATGACATGCCAAAGCGAACGTCGCGTGTTGAACATGAACTTCCGGCGGCCGGTTGTACCGGACGTGGATCCTATGCGGACCACCGCGTCCGGGGGTTGAACGGTTTCCAGCATGGTCACCGTACTGCCGCCGACAGGGGTCCGCGCGAGATCGCCAACCATGCCCACCGGAAGCAGTAGCACGTTCCCGTGATCAACGGCGCTTCCCTGCGCCATCTCGACGCACAGAAGATCGCACCGCGCCATTACCTCCGGCGCCGCGGCCAAATCGGAGGGCGCGATCGACATATGAACCGCGCCAATGACTTCGCTGGCCAGGATCAGAACGAGGTGCAAATACTGAATGTCGCATTCGATCCCAACGATCATTCCGGCTCGCAGGCCGCTCGCTCGTAACATTTCGACAGCCCGCGCGACATTCCACGCAAGCGCTTCATAGGTGTGGTTTTCGCCATTCTCCGTGACCGCGATGGCGTCCGGGGTCGCGACGGCCCACCTCGCTATCGACCTCGTGTTCGTCATCCCGGGCATGTCATCCACCATCGGATGTTCCACTGAAGATCCCTCCCTGAGGCTTGAATGCCATGACGGACGCGGTTGAAAGCAGTGACGCGGCCTTACTCCGCCCAGCCCGCGCGATCGCCGCGGCAGGGAACGGGTCAGGAGGTGACCAGGAGTCCGCGGTCACGTGCCTGGCGCCAGGCGGGCTCTCAGAACGTTCCGCTGGACCTTGCCCGTCTGGGTGCGCGGAAACCGGGCGGCGTAATGGGCGGTGAACGTCGAGACATGCCGCCGAAGCGATGCCACGAGGGCCTGACCGATCCGTTCGTCATGCGTCGGATCGCCCCGTTCGATGAAAACATGTAATTCGCCGATACCAAGCTTGTCCTGCAGGCTTAGCAGAACGGCATCGCTGACCCCGTCGATCGATTTGATTTGTTCTTCGAGTGGATAGGGCGCGACCTTGATCCCTCCAATGTTCAGCATGTCGTCGACGCGTCCCATCACGACAATCTTACCCGGCGCCGGGGTCAGACCTATATCGCTGGTGCGGAACCAACCGTCGGCGAAGCTCCGCGCGTTCGCGTCTTCGTCCCACAAATAGCCCCCGCCCAGGCGAGGCGATCGCACCATGATGGTTCCTGGCTCGCCCTCCTTCCGTGTTTGTCCGGTTTCATCGACGATCCTGACCTCGGTATCCGGAACCAGGGTGCCAACATCGCCATCGTCGAACAACGCGATGGAGCCGGTCTCGTTCGACGAATAGCTGCCTCTCACTTCGGTCGTGAGGTGCTTTCTGATTGACGTTCTGAGCGACGGGGACATGGCGCCACCAATGACCCGGATGGAACATGAATCGACTCTCTTTGACGATAGCGACGCGTTGGCCACCAATTGGGGTACATCGCGCAGCACCACGAATGTGAAGCAGCCCGGAAGTATTTCCAGGATCGGGAGTATATCTTCTCGCGTGCGGAAATGCACCGCCAGGCCGTGCGCCAATGGCAGCATGGTGGCGCCGTATGTACTTTTTTGGAGAAACCGGTAGCCCGAGACGAAAGGATACCGTGTCTGGTCGTGCTTCAGAATATACTGGAGAGCCAGCCTGATATGCCAAAGCGAACGGCGCGTGTTGTACATGAACTTCCGGCGGCCCGTCGTACCGGACGTGGTCCCTATGCGGACCGCGACATCCGGCGGCTGAATGGCTTCCAGCATGGCCATCGTGCCGTCCGCCGCGGGGCCTCGCGCGAGATCGCCAGCCATGTCGCGCGATAACGGTAGCACTCGACCGTGATCGAAAGAGATGCCATTCGCCGCCTCGGTGCACAGCAGATCGCACCGCGCCGCGATCTCGGGCGCTGACACCAAATCGGACGCGGCAATCGACATATGAACCGCGCCGATTACTTCAGCCGCCAGGATCAGAATGAGGTGCAAATACTGGATGTCGCATTCGATCCCAACGATCATTCCGGTTCGCAGGCCGGCCGATTGCAACATTTCAACCGCCCGCGCGACATTCCACGCAAGCGCTTCATAGGTGTGGTTTTCGCCATTCTCCGTGACCGCGATGGCGTCCGGCGTCGCTTGAGCCCACTGCGCTATCGACCTCGTGTTCGTCATCCCTGGCATGTCATCCGCCATTTGATACTCCGTCGGAAATCCATCCATGGCGCCGGCCCGCCATCGCGGAGAAGGTTGAGTTCGGCGGCCTGGGCTGGCACCGTTCCGCGCGCGCGATCGCCGGGACGTGGAGCGAACCAGGAAGTGGCCTGAAATCCATGCTCATTTGCCTGGCGCCAAGCGGGCCTTCAGAGCATTCCGCTGGACCTTGCCCGTCAGGGTGCGCGGAAATCGCGTGGCATAATGGGCGGCGAACGTCATGACATGCCGCCGCAGCACCGCCACCAGGGCCTGGCCGATGCGTTCATCGAGCGCCGGATCGCTCCGTTCAATGAACACGTGCAGTTCCGCGACGCCCATCTCATTGGCGTGGCTCATCAGGACCGCATCGTTGATACCTTCGATGGTCCTGATCCGTTCCTCAATTGGGTAGGGCGCCAATTTGATCCCGCCTATGTTGATCATGTCGTCAGCCCTGCCGATCACGATGAGCTTGCCGGGCGCTGGCACCACGCCGATGTCGCTGGTTCGAAACCACCCATCGATGAAATGCTTTCGGGTTTCATCGGCATTCCAAAGGTAGTGAGAACCCATGCGCGGCGACCGCACCATGATGGTGCCGGACTCCCCCATGTTTCTCATTTTGCCATCGTCATCGACGATCCGGACCGAGACATCCGGAAATAGCTCCCCGACCCCGCCGTCATCGGCTATCGATATATAGCCAGTCTCATTCGAAGAATAGGTGGAAACGACTTCGTTGGTGACGCTTGCTTGCAACTCCGCGCGAAGACGCGGTGGCAGCCCCCTGTGTCAGAGAAGTTGCCGCCCGGATAGGATCAAGACCTCAGGGGGCGCTGGAAGACGAACATGGCTCGGTATGGACAGACGTTTAAGGACAACGCGGTGGCGCGACTGCTGCCGCCGCAGAGTTGCCCGGTAGAGGCGCTT
>SHWL01000056.1 GCA_009693865.1 Acetobacteraceae bacterium
CGGAGGATTTCGCCGTGATCCGGTCGCTGCTGTCGACCACGAGGAAGCAGCGGTGGGATGTCCTACGGGCGCTGACCAGCCCGCCGGAGCGGCTGATCGCGGAACTTCAGATCGCCTGACCGGGACGCTTACCTGGGCAGTTACCATTTGCCGCTGGTGCTGCCGCCCGTGGTGACCGGCTGGCTGCCGCTGATCCTGTTCGGCGTGCGTGGACCGATCGGCTCGCTGCTGCTGGAGTGGTTCGACATCCGCTTGGTCTTTACCTCGGCCGGGGCCAGCCTGGCCTGCGCCGTCATGACGTTTCCGGTGATGGTGCGCGCCGTCCGCCTGTCGCTGGAGGCCACCGATCCTGGGCTGGATCAGGCCGCGCGTACCCTTGGCGCGGGCCGCCTGGACCGGCTGTTCCACGTGACTCTGCCCCTGGCGTCGCCGGGCATCCTCGTCGGCGCCATCGTGGCATACGCGACCTGTCTCGGCGAGTTCGGCGCGGTCATCACCTTCGCCGCCAACATCCCCGGCCAGACGCAAACGCTGCCGCTGGCGATTTATGCCGCGCTGCAAGTGCCTGGCGGCGAGGCGAGGGCCGCCGAGTTGTCCCTCGTCGCACTGACGCTCGCGTTGATCGGGTTGCTGCTGTCGGAGTGGATCGGCAAGCGGCTGAACGCGGCTCTGGGCCGGTGAGTCTGTCGATCCGATTGCGTCACGCGTTTCCCGCGGCACGGCTGGACGTTGCCTTCGAAGTACCGTCGCCCGGGGTCACGGTCCTGTTCGGGCCGTCCGGAGCCGGCAAATCCACGATCATTCTCGCCGCCGCGGGCCTGCTGCGGCCCGATGCATGCCGGATCGAGGTGAACGGCCAGGTCATGGCCGACACGGACGCCAATATCTGGCTGCCGCCGGAACGGCGCCGGGCCGGACTGGTGTTTCAGGATCCGAAGCTGTTTCCGCACATGTCGGTCGCCACCAACCTGCGCTTTGGCATGCGCCGCGCGCTCGCTCGTGGGTTCCTGGGCACGGTGCGCTTCGATGACATCGTCGAGCTACTTGGCGTCGGCGCGCTACTCGGCCGCCGGCCGCACACATTGTCGGGTGGCGAGCGTCAGCGCGTGGCGATCGGCCGTGCCCTGGTGGCGCAGCCCGATCTCCTGCTGATGGATGAGCCCTTGGCCAGCCTCGACGCCGCGCGCAATGGGGAAATCTTACCGTACCTCACCAGGCTGAAAACGGCGTTGCGGCTGCCAGTGCTTTACGTGACCCATGACCTGGATGAGGCCGCCCGCCTGGCTGACTCGATGGTCCTGATCGAGGCGGGACGGGTGGTGGCATTTGGTTCGCTGGCGGAGGTCGTGGCGCGCGCCGATTTACCGCTGGCCCAACGTGATGACGCTGGCGCGCTGTTGCACTGCCGCATCGTCGCACACGATGCGGGAAGGGAACTCACCCGCCTTGAGGGTGGCGGCGCGACGTTCTGGGTGCCGCTGCTGGATGGCGCGGTGGCGAGCCAATACCGCATTCGTATTCCCGCGCGAGAGGTGATTCTGGCCGGCCGCGCGCCGGATGCCATCAGCCTGCACAACATCATTCCCGGGACGGTCCGCCGGATCGCGGCGGATACCGGACGGCGCACCGTGATGGTGGAGATCGCGCTTCCGGAAGGCGCGCTGCTCGCTCGGGTCACTCCGGACGCCGTCGCCCGGTTGGGGTTGGCGCCTGGCGGGCCGGTTCTGGCGCTGATCAAGTCCACCTCGATCGAGGTGCTTGGCGGTTGAGCGGTCGCGGACCAGGCTTGGCGTCGGGGCCCCCGCTGGCGTGCCCCGTTGCCACGCAAGCGTCTTTCGCGATGAATGCGCCTTTCCATCCCTCGCCGCTGGGCGCGGACAAAACTCGGCCAGATGACCCGTCATGCATTTCGGGGCGGGTCCACCGCTGACCCGGCGAGCGACGTAACACAGGAGAAACTCCCCTGAAGTTCGGCATCCACAACCCATCCTGGGTCTTTGGTCCCGACCCCACGGAAGCGTTCGAGGGCGTGAAGGCGAAAGCGCAATGGGCCGAAAACCATGGTTTCACATGGATCTCGGTAATGGATCACCTCATTCAGATTGCCAATATCGGTTCGCCGGAGGAACCTTTCGTGGAGGGATGGACGGTGTTGTCGGCGCTCGCCGCCGTGACCAGCCGCGTCCGGCTCGCGACATCGGTCGCGTTTCGCAATCCAGCTCATCTGGCGAAGATCGCGGCCGGCGTCTCCCTGATCAGCCGGGGACGGCTCACGTTGGGCATCGGCGCGGGCTGGTTCGCGGAAGAGTATCGCCAATACGGTTGGGAATTCCCACCGCGCCCCGCGGTGCGGATCCGGCAAATGGAAGAAGCCACGCGGCTGATCATCGGGATGTGGACGCAGCCGCGAACGACATTCAACGGAAGATATTTTCACGTTGAGGATACGATTCTCGAGCCCAAGCCGAAGCCTCGCCCGCCGGTCATGATCGCGGGAGGGGGCGAGCAATTGACGTTGCGCGCCGTCGCTCGTTTGGCGGACGCGTGCAACGTCGGTGGCGATCCGGCGATGGTGAAGCACAAATACGCCGTCCCGCGCCGCCACTGCGACACCGAACAGCGCGATTGCAACGCGATCGAGCGGACGAATACGATCAGTCTCCTGGTGGCCCGGGACGAGGCGGCGTTGGCGTCGAAGCGTCAGAGGCTCGGCGCCGCGGAGTCATTCCGGGGTGTGTCCGCGACCGTGGCTCAGGCCATCGATCTCGTTGGCCAGTATCAGGACGCCGGGGTGCGGCTTTTCATCAGTAGCACGTTCAAGAACGATCCCGAGACGTTTGAACTGCTGGCGTCGGATGTCATGCCGCGCTTCGCCTAACGGATCGCCGTCCGCGGATATTTTTTGGCGGGTTGTGTAATGCCTGCAGGGGCGGCGAGTCTTTCGAATGATCGCCCGTGTCGGCGGTCACACCTGACCGGGCCAACCCCGGCTGATAACGGAGCATACCATGTATCGCACGACATTCCCGGCGCGCCGTATTCGTCAGGCACTCGCGGCCGTTGGTTTGCTCGCCACCGCCGCGTTCCTGCCGCTGTTCGCGCGAACGTCCGCAGAGGCTGCACGTGTGCTGCCGGCGCCCGCGCTCGATACGGCGCCGGGCGGCGCGACGTCCCAGGTCGCCGTGTTCGCGGGCGGATGCTTCTGGGGTGTTCAGGGCATCTTCCAGCATGTGAACGGCGTGACCAGCGCTGTGTCTGGCTATGCGGGCGGGGAGAAGAAGACGGCGCGGTATGAGATCGTCAGCGCCGGCCGCTCGGGTCACGCGGAGGCCGTAAAGGTGACCTTCGATCCGGCGAAAATCAGCTATGGCCAGTTGCTGCAAATCTTCTTTTCGGTGGCGCATGACCCGACCGAACTCGACCGCCAGGGTCCGGATGTTGGCAGTCAGTATCGTTCCGCTGTGTTTCCGGTCACTGGCGGGCAGGCGCACGTCGCGAAGGCCTATATCGCGCAACTCGATCAGGCGCGGGCTTTCAATGCGCCTATCGTCACGAAGATCGAACCGGAGATGCAATTCCATCCGGCCGAGGATTATCACCAGGACTACGCGACCCGGCATCCCTCCAACCCGTATATCATGTCTTATGACCTGCCGAAAATTCAGTCGCTGAAGCTGGTCTTTCCATTGGTCTGGCGTGCCACCCCCGTGCTCGTCGCCGCGTCGCGGTAGAGCGTTTTCCGATCAGGCCGCATCGGGCGGGCCCTTCCTGGTCATGGCCCGGCTTGTCCGGGCCAACTATTCCAGCAGGGTGCCGCGACCGGTGGCCTGGACAAGCCAGGCCATGACGATTTGGCGAATGCCGACCCGGTGCGGCCTGATCGGAAAACGCTCCAATTGCCCGCTCGCGGTTGTTTGAACGCAAGCGGTATTCAAACGATCACGGAATAATTACAAGATGGGCATCGCTCGCGCCAGGCGTCCGCCCAATCTGACCGGCTCAACCCGTTTCGCCAGCCCCGTCGAATCGTCGGTCTCCACGAACACGCCGCACAATGTCGCCTCGCCCTCGGCCGGGGCGAGCCGTTCCCCGGGCATTTTCCGCCAGAAGCGAAGCGCCGCGTTGTCCTTCGTCATTCCGATCACGCTGTCGTAATCCCCGCACATCCCCGCGTCCGACTGAAACGCCGTCCCACCCGGCAGCACCTGGGCGTCGGCGGAGGGGCAGTGCGTGTGCGTGCCCACAACCATCGACATTTGCCCATCGAAAATATGCGCATAGGCCATCTTCTCCGAGGTCGCCTCGGCATGAATGTCGGCGACGATTGCGTGCACGGTTCCACCAAGGCGGTAGCGGGACAGCACGTCGGCGGTGCCTCGGAAAGGGCAATCCAAGGGGTCCATGTAAAGCCGCCCCATCGCCTGAAGGACCAGCGCCCGCCGCCCGCCCGGCAGGTCCACGACGACCGCGCCATGGCCCGGCGTCTCCGGCGGGTAGTTCAGCGGGCGAAGCAGCCGCGGATGCTGGGCGATATAGGGGATGATTTCCTTGCGGTCCCAGGCGTGGTTGCCCAGGGTGATGACGTCGGCTCCGGCGGTGAACAGGGCCTCGGCCATGTCGGGGCCCAGGCCGAACCCGTGCGAGGCGTTCTCGGCGTTGACGATCGCGAGGTCGATCCGCAACGCGGCGCGGAGCCCTGGGAGTTCGCGGCCCAGGGTGTCGCGGCCGGTGCGGCCGACGATGTCGCCCATGAAGAGAATGCGCATGGCGGAGCATACCCCGATCGGCGGCGATCTGTCAGGGGGCGCCTGGAGTCAGCAGGCGATGACCGCGACCTCGCCGGTGGCGGCATAGGCGGCGAGCTTGCTGTCCCGGGTTACGATCGGCACGCCGAGGTGGCGGGCGGTGGCGACGATAAGGCGGTCCGCCGGATCGCCATGTATCTCGGCTGGCAGCCATGAGGCGTCGATGGCTATGTCCAGGTTGAAGGGTGCCGCCCGGATGCCGGGGCCGGCCATGAACCGCGCGAACCAGGTTTTCGGGTCGGGAAGGAAACTGAGCGTGCCAAGCCGGCCGGCGCGGGGCTTGCTGAGCATTCCGATTTCCCAGGCCGAGATGGGCGAGACGAAGATGCCGCCTCCAACCCCCGCGCGGAGGATCGCCGCCATGGCGTCCGGCGTGAGCGGATCGCCGCTCGCGAGCCAGATCACCGCGCAGGTATCGAGCAGGACCGCGTCATTCACGCGTGGGTGATCCCGCCCTCCGCGTCGAGAGGCTCGTCGAGGACGGGCGCGGTCAGATCGATAACGGGCGGCACGACGACTGATCCTCGCATGAATCCATGGAGTTGACGGACCGCATCGGGCTCATGATCTGGTGGCAGCAGTACTCCGACGATCCGGCCGCGCTTCGTGATTGTCACTCGCGCCAGTGTTCGATTGGCGAGGCGATCAAGGATCTCCAGGCAGCGCGCCTTGAACTCGGAGGCGTTGATGGTCTGTGTTTCGGGCATTGGTCAGGTTCCATGACTGGTCATGTATCATGACCATACGGAACTCACACTTTTTCTCGAAGGCTTCAAGCGTTTTGGCGTTCGTCGCATCCATGCTTCATCGTCGGGCCAAGGCCGCCGAAAAAGATGGCATCACAGAAACGCGCAACGAGCGCGAGGTCGAGGGTGGCTGCCACACTCAGGGTGACGCGCACCGAACAACCTCCCGCTCCGTCGCAACCGCGTCCAGCCGCACATCCTGAGGCCCCATCGGCACCTCCGGCACCTCCTGCGCCGCGAAGGCGCAGCCCAGGGCGAAACGGCGCGGCAACAGGGGCAGCGTGCGGTCGTAGTAACCGGCGCCATATCCCAGCCGCCCGCCGCTGCGATCGAACGCCAGCAGCGGGACCAAAAGGAAATCGGGGGATCGTTCCTCACCAGTCGGACACATCGTGCCAAAGCGCTCGGCCACCATCGCGTCGCCCGGCCGCCAAACCCGGAACGTCAGCGGCTGACCGCGTTTCGGAGTGACCGGCAGAACGATCGTGTGACCTCTCGCATGCAGCGCCGTCAGCAACGGCCGGAGATCGATCTCCCCCTCCAGCGGCCAGAACCCGGAAACCACGGCGCCATCGGGTGGCGGGCAATCCCGGAGAGCATGCGCCATCAGCGCCTCGCCCGCCGCCCCCGGATCGCAGCCATCGCGCACCGCCAACGCCTGAGCGCGCATCGCGCGTTTGGTGTCGTTGATGAAGGCGGTGGCGATGGGCGAGAGGATGCGCGGAGCCGCCATGGCCGTTGGTACTTCATCCTCCCAGAGCCTGCTTGTGCAGGTGGGCACCAGATACCGGGACCAAGATCCCGGCAGCGCCAGTTCCCTTGGGAGATGCTTACTGGCCCTGGGGATGTATGACCTGTCGCACCTGGCAGCCCCGCACGCCGTGTCTAGGCTTGTTCCGGACGCGCGGCAACATTTTCCGCGTCGCGCGAGGCCGCCTCGGGTGGCGCGCCAGAGGGAGCCTCGGGTGGCGCGCCAGAGGGCGCCTCGGCCAGATCGGCGAGGTCCTCAGCCCGTTTCACCAGGCTCCGCAGGCGGCGGTTGGCTTTTTGCGCCGGTTTCGCCGCGGAAGCCCCGGCGCCGTCCGGCTGATCGGTCTGCTTGCGCAGGTCGTGCAGATCGTCCGCCAGCACCAGGGCGGCCATCAGCAGCATCCGAGCCTCCGCCGTCGGCCCGGTCGATTCCTTGATCGCGTCGATCCGCTTGTCGAGGTCCGCGGCCAGGGCAAGCAGATGCGCTTCCTCCCCGTCCGCGCACCCGAGGATGTAGCCGTAGCCGTTTACCTGAAGCGAAACCTGCGCCATGCCGCGCGATCCTTCCTTATCTCAGTCAGCGCCCGGTCCAAGGCAATTCCGGGTCTCAATCAGTGGCGCCGTGGCCCAAAGCCTCCCGCAGTCGCGCGATCAGTCCATCGAGCCGCGCGGCGAGTTCCGGCGTCTCGGCGGGCGCCTCGGCGAACGCCAATGCCCCTGGGTCGTCGAGTTGCCGGGCGATCCGTTCCAGCGCCACTTCCAGCCGGGCGGCGACCGCGTCCATGTCGTCCGGCTCGATATCGTCCGCGTCCCGGGACGTGGTTTGCTCCGCCATCGCGATTCCAGTCCAGATGCCGTGTTCGAATGAACGTGCCTGTTGTTGCCGCGTCAAGCACGGTATTTGCTTTGGGGCATGGAACTTTACCCCGCCACGATCGTGCACGGCCTCGCCGGTGCGCTGGCGGCGCTGGAAGCCGGAGCGCCCGTCACGCTGCTTTCCGCGCCTGGCGCCGCGCTCTACGCGGGGTGTGGCTGGTGGCGCGCATTGATCGCGGCGGCCCGGAAAGCTCACTCAGAGGTGCCCTGCCTGGACATTCTGGACTGCGCGGACGGCAGCGGCCAGGCGATGGCGGCGCTGCGGATAGGGGTTACGCGTCTGGTGCTTTGGCCGGACGCGCCCGGCCGGGACGCCGTGGTGGCCGCCGCCGAAGCTCTGGGCGGATTCGTTCTGGCGGAGGCGCCTCCGGTAAACTCGGCGATCACCGGACGGCGGATAAATCAGGCAGCGGTAACCGGTGACAAAAGGTCGCGGCCAGGTTAGTTCTCGTCATCACGGACAGACGATTCCAGGAAAGGGACAGCCCCGATGCGTGTAACCCAAAAAGTCAAAAAAATCCTCGATTGGTACGAAGGCGATAACCCTGGCGTGAAGGCCAACCTGGCGCGGATCCTTTGCACCGGGAAGCTCGCGGGCACGGGCAAGGTCGTGATCCTGCCGGTCGATCAGGGCTTCGAGCATGGGCCCGCGCGTAGCTTTGCGCCGAATCCGCCCGCCTACGACCCGCATTATCACTACCAGTTGGCCATCGACGCTGGGCTGAACGCCTACGCCGCGCCGCTGGGGATGATCGCCCAGGGGGCCGATACCTTCGCGGGCCAGATCCCGACGATCCTGAAGTGCAACAACGCCAACAGCCTGGCGACCAACAAGGATCAGGCTGTCACCGCCGGCGTCAAGGACGCGCTGCGTCTGGGCTGCGCCGCGATCGGCTTTACCATCTATCCCGCCAGCGAATACGCTTTCGCCCAGATGGAAGAGCTGCGCGAGCTGACGGCGGAAGCCAAGGCCGCTGGCCTCGCGGTCGTGGTCTGGAGCTATCCGCGTGGTCCGAACCTCGATCGCGCCGGAGAGACAGCGGTCGATATCTGTGCCTATGCGGCGCAAATGGCCGCTCTGATGGGCGCCAACATCATCAAGGTGAAGCCGCCAACCGCGGTGATCAGCCTGGAGGCCGCCAAAAAGAGCTATGAGAAATTCGACGGTTCCACTTTGGCGAAGCGCGTCGCGCACGTGATGCAGGCGTCGTTCAACGGCAAACGGATCGTCGTGTTCTCGGGCGGCGAGGCGAAGGACCTCGACGGCGTTTACGAGGAAGTTCGCGGTATTCGCGATGGCGGCGCGAACGGCTCGATCATCGGGCGCAACACGTTCCAGCGGCCGCGGGAGAAAGCGTTGGAGATGCTCGATAAGATCATCGGCATCTACAAGAACGGCGACTGATGGCCCGTATGTCCGGGAGGGGAGGGGCGGGGTGCCGGATTTATCTGATCACCCCGCCGGTCTTTGAACCCGCGGCGTTCGCCGACCGGCTTGCCGCCGCGCTGGATGCCGGCGACGTGGCGGCGGTCCAATTGCGGATCAAAGACGTTGACGATGAGGCATGGAAGAGGGCGATCGACGCGCTGTGTCCGGTGACGCAATCGCGGAATGTCGCGTTCATCCTGAATGACCGGGCCGATCTGGTGGCGCGGTTCGGCTGCGACGGGGTGCATGTCGGGCAGGAGGACATGCCGGCCCGCGAGGCCCGCGCGCTGATCGGGCCCGATCGCACTCTGGGCGTCACCTGTAAGGGGAGCCGCGATCTGGCGATGCGGGCGGGCGAGGATGGCGCGGATTATGTCGCCTTCGGTGCGTTTTATCCCTCGACGACGAAGGAAGTGAAGAACCTCCTGGATCCCGAAATCCTGGCGTGGTGGTCGGAAATGATGGAGTTACCGTCCTGCGCCATCGGGGGGATCACGGCGGAGAACTGCGAGCCTTTGGTGCGGGCGGGGACCGATTTTCTGGCGGTGGTCGGGTGTGTGTGGAATTTTCCCGATGGGCCGGCGGCCGGAGTGAAGGCGTTGAACGCGGCGATTTCAACTCACGCGTGACGCTGCGCCACGCGAGTGAGGCTGACCTCATTGGTTGGACGGAAATTGGCGTGACCTGAAGAACTCATTCACCAATTACCTTGACCCTGAGCCCCACGCGCGGCCCCATACTGAGATGGCAATCCTCTTCATTCTGGGTCTGATCGTGGCGGGCGGCTACGTCCTCGGCATCATCGGCTTCTTCCGCGCAATCTCCGCCCATGCCGAGCTACGTGCCCTGCGCCGCGCGCTCACGGAACTTGGGGCCAGGGGCATCGCACCCGCTGAACCGGTCTCCGTGCCGGCTCCGATCGCGCCTACGTTACCTGTCGCCACGGAAGAAACGACCGAACGCCCGTCCTTGCCGGCGCCTGAACCCGCCCCCGCCGAATCACCGCCAGCGATGCCCGCCAAACCCGCCCGAGACCTCGAAACCCTGCTTACCGCGCGTTGGGGTGTCTGGCTCGGCTCGGCCGCGCTGTTGTTCGCCGGCATATTCCTGGTTCGCTACGCCGTGGAGCAGGAGCTACTCGGCCCAGGGGCGCGATGCGGGATGGCAGCGCTGCTCGGGGTGGGGCTGCTCGCCGCCGCCGAGTGGCTGTTTCGTCACGAGGCTCCGGCGGTCCCCGGTCCATTCCACGCGGACCAGGCGCCAGCGGGCCTCGCGGCGGGCGGCACTGCCGTGCTGTTCGGGGCGGCCTATGGCGCGGGTCCCTTCTACGATCTGTTGCCGCCCTTGCTGGCGTTTGCCGCTATGGCGGCGGCCTCGTTTACCGGGCTGGCGGCGGCTCTGAGGTATGGCCCGCTGACCGCCGCCACGGGGATCGCCGGCGCGTTCATCACCCCGGCTCTCGTAGCGACCGAGGACCCGTCGCTGCCTGGGCTGTTCGCGTATTTGCTCGTGGTATCCGCCGCGGCGTGGTGGGTCGTGCGCTACACGGCATGGACCTGGCTCGGCTGGGCTACGACGATCGCAGGCGCCATCTGGGTGTGTATCGCCGCGTTTGACGGTGAGCGGGACACCTGGGCGGCGGCGGCGTTCGTGCCTGCGTCCGCCGCGTTGGCGCTGTTCCTGCTGCCCGCCGCGGCGCTCGGTCACCCCATTGGCCTTCGTCTGGCCTGGGTTCCCTTCGCCGTCATCGGTACCGCCGGCCTTGTGCTGGAGTCCCTGATTTCCGGCGCAGCCCCGCGCCTGGCGTTGTTCCTCCTGTCGCCTATCGCGGTCTGGCGCGGCTTCACTGAACCGAGGCTGGACCGCCTGCCCTGGATCGCCGCCCTGTTTGGGTTATTGACCCTGTTGCTCTGGGCTTTGCCCGCGTGGAACCCCACCGGCGAGATCATCACCGTCGAGGGCATCGTCGAGGCGTTCCTTCCCGGCGCCTGGGCTCCCGACGTCATCCGACCCCTGATCGCCGCTGCCGCGGCTTTCGCCACCTTCCACGCGGCCGTTGGCCTTTGGCTGGAGCGCCGCGCGCCCAGGCCGCTGCATTGGGCGGCTCTGACCGGGGCGGTGCCCGTTGTCACGTTGGCCGTCGCGTATGCCCAGATCGCCCGATTCCAGACCGGGATCGTCTGGGCCGCGGTGGCTTTGGCGCTGACCGCCTTACTCACCGCCACAGCGTCGCGTGCCGCCGCGGAGAGTGCGCGCCGTCGCGCTGGTGTCCACGCCGCTGGAGCGGTCGCCGCCCTGGCCCTTGGCTGCGCCATGCTGCTGCACGACCATTGGCTGACGCTGGCCGTCGCTCTGTTCCTGCCCGCGTTGGCCTGGATCGAGGCGCGTGCCGACCTGTCCGCCCTGCGCCACGTCGCGCTGGCTGTTGCCGCCCTGGTGCTGATCCGCCTCGTGTTGAACTGGTACGTGCTCGATTACGCGTTCGGCCGTGTCCCGGTGGCCAACGGCCTGATCGCCGCCTATGCCGCGCCGGCCGTGTCCTTCGCCGTCGCGGCCTTCATGTTCCGGCGCCGCGCCGACGATCTCGTGGTGGCCACTTTGGAGGCGGGCGCGGTCACTCTCGCGTCGATTTTCGTCGCGTTGGAAATTCGCCACGGATTTGGCGAGGGGCGGCTCCTCAATCTGTTCAGCTTCAATGAGATCGCGTTGCATTTGCTGACGCTTTCCGTGCAAGCGACCGTTTATCTGCACCTGTCACAACGCACCGGCCGGCCGATCCTGGAATGGGCGTGGCACATTCTGGGGAGCGCTTCCCTGCTGGCCGGGGGATTGCTGCTGGTTTTTAATCCGGCGTTCACGGGTGCACGGGTGAGCGTTCTGACTTTACTCGCCGCCTACCTGATACCGGCCGCGCTGGCGACGGCCGCCCGGCCGCATGTCGCGCGGCTCGAGTGGCGCCGCGCCCTGAGCTTTTTTGCGCTGATCGCCGGTTTCGCCTGGATCACCCTGCAAGTCCGCCAATTGTTCCATCCGGAGCACATGAGCGTGATCTACGGCGACATTGATGACGCGGAACTCTGGGCCTGGTCCGGCGCGTGGCTGGTTTATGGAATCGCGTTGATGTTTCAGGGCATCCGGACGGAGCAACGGGCGCCACGGCTCGCCGCTTTGGGCGTGGTCGGTCTGGTCTGCATCAAGGTGTTCCTGATCGACATGTCAGGCCTCACCGGCCTCTGGCGGGTGCTGTCCTTCCTGGGACTTGGGCTCGGTCTGATCGGCCTTGGCGTCGTGCATCGGCGTTTCGTGCTGCCTATGAAGCGTGGTCCGGATGAGCCACCCGCGCCCGAAGCGTCGCGATAAGAGGCCGTGCGGATGAGGCGACTCGCCGCGATTCTTCTCCTTCTGGGCGGCGCGGCTTCGACGCGGGACACAGCGCAGGCGCAAAGCCTTGTCGGGCAATGGGCGGCCGGAGGGACGGTCGAATCGGGCGTTTCGTTCCGTACGATTATCGAGTTCTTGGCCGATGGGCGATGGTCACACAGCAGATCGGAAAGAAGCGGACCTCCCGAACTCGCCAACCTGAATATCGTGACCTGTAACGGCCGCTACCGTTTCGATGGGCAGCATCTTCGGGCGTGGACAACCGGGCCGTGTCAGGTGTGCGCGTCCTGCGTGATTTGCACGGCGTACTGCACGCGATACAAGCAGACCGTTTCGATGGATGGAACGGTCGTGTTCGCCGGATCATTGGAGGCGAACATCGCCGGCCAGATTTTCAAACGTCAGTGACCCCGCAATTCAATGTGTCACGCGCGGTTGATATTCCACATGTATGGGCCGGTCGCCTCGATCACACCGGTCAGGTTCGCGTGGTAGGCGGTCAGGATATGGAACAAACCCCGCGCAATGCTGGGAACCTGGTCGAACGCCCTTGCATGGATGGTGTCCGCAATGGTGCCGCGGGCGGCTTCGGCCGGTGCTTCGAGCCACTGATCGGTCAAAGCCTCGATCGTGTCGTCGTCGTCGTACCAGCCGAACCAGGCAGTGGCGCCCAGGCCGCGGATCTGACTGTGCTCGGCCAGCGTGAACCGAATGGTCGAGGGACCCCAGGTATGGAGCATGCACCATCCGCCCTTCTCCACCGGTTCCCGGGAAACGCGGCGCTGCACCACGGTGCCCGGTCGGCGGCGGGCATTTCGACATTCATGCCGATTTTCACCAGCAAATCGTGGGTCACATCGCCCAGGGGCCGACGGTCACAAGGTCGGCCGGGTTCAGCAGCACGGTCTTTTCGCCGTTGTAGCCCGACGCCTTCAACATCGCGCCGGCCCGGTCCACATCGCCCCGCATCGCTTGCGCGCCGGCTTCCTTGGCCAGATGCGAGCCGCGGGGGAACATCGACGCGCGGATCTGGTGCAGTGATCCATCGCCTCCGGTGATCAAGGCCATGTAGTCGTTTTGATTGATGCCCATCAGCACGGCACGGCGTACCGTTACGTTGTTAAATGGCGGGTGCAGGTGGTTGAAGCGCGGCACCCCATTGGTTCCGGTGGGATTGGCGAGGCCGAATTTAATATCCGCGTCGCGCCGAGGCATTGGGGCAAGATCGGGGTGCACGTGTTCATCCCAGTCGACTTCTCCGGATTGGAGCGCGGCGGCGGCGGTGTCCGCATCAGGGATGACCTTCCATTCGATCCGGTCGAAATTGACGACTTACCCACACGCGGTCCATTCGGCCGGCTCTTGTCTGGGGACATAGCGATCGAAACGGGCATAAGCGGCGGCTGCGCCCGACACGAACTCATCCTTCAGGAATCGGAATGGGCCGGAGCCGATGGTTTCAGGAGTTTGTTTGAATGGGCCGGTCTTCGCGATGTGCTCCGGCATTATGAACGCGACGGAGGCGCCACCGCGGGCGATGGCGTCAAGGAAGGTCGGGATCGGGTTCTTCGGTATGATCCTGATCGTACGGTCGTCCTTCGCGGAGTGTGACCAAATACCTGAGACCATCATCGGATAATGTGTGACCAGCCGCCATTTTCGGTTGCATTTGCAATTTCTTATTGATACCGAACAATAGATCGTATACCGCGTAACCTTGGTTGACGGTTGGTTACGTGGTCGTGAGGACCGGATCGAGCAGAAAAAGATTCACCCGTGGGACGAAGCGCAATGTCCGGACTCTATCGTCGTGCGCGATCGCGAATCGGGTGGGAAGCGCGGCTGTCGCGCCGCTCATCAATGTTCCACGTTTCATGACCGTTGGTTCCCTCGACACGGTCATGACCTTGGCGATTGGCAAATACCGGCCGCCGGTTGTGACGCCAGATTGGTCATGGCGCCCACGCGGGCGTTGAGCAGGCGCAAGCCATACGCGAGGCGGGTGTCAGCGCGCGTACTCGGTGGGCTCGGACCTACCGTGGCCTCTGGCGGCGGTTTACCTGGCGTCGATACCGCTAATTTCTGGGCAATTTGCGCCAGTGATCTGCCGGGGCGCCAGCGTCCCCCGGATTTACTCCGGGCAAAGCTATCTCTGTACCTCGTAAGCTTGCCGGAACACGGGATCGGTCGTCTCGAAATTCAGGCGCGGCGCGAAGGCGAACAAGACTTTCATCTTGACGCGCGCTGCATTGACGGCCGCGTCCGTGTCCATGCCTCGTGAAAAAAGTAAAAACCACATAGCCTGGGAAAACGCGACCATGCCAGTATCCGATGATCCGATCCTGTCGCTCACGGCGCAGATCGTGAGTGCTCACGTCGAACATAACCAAACTCCCGCGACCGCCCTACCGGGATTGATCAGGGAGGTCTACCGCGCGTTGGCGGGAACCGGTCCGTCTGCCGGAACGCCAGCGAATCAAGCCAGGCCGCCGCTCGTGACGACACGCAAGGCGTCCCCCAAACAAACTGTTTTCGACGATCACCTGATTTGCATGGACTGTGGTCTCCGCATGAAAATGCTCAAACGGCACCTTCAGACTGTGCATAACGTCACGACCTCGCAATATCGGACGAAGTGGAACCTCGCGGGAGACTATCCGATGGTTGCGCGGGAATACGCGGCATAGCGGTCAAGCCTCGCGAAGGAAAGCGGACTCGGCAAACGGCCAATGCATCGCGGCCGGTAGTCCGTCGCGGCCCAGGGCTCGTCTGGGCGTGCGTCGGATGCCCGGTTTTTCAGAGATGGAGCGCGCGTGCGATCCGTTGAACAACATTGTCCCAACCGCGCCATTCGGTCTGCCGGAACAATCGGGCGGTCGGATACCAAGGACTGTCTTCGCGTCCAAGGAGCCAGCGCCAGTCTGGATTGAATGGCAACATGATCCAGACCGGCTTCGCCAGCGCACCCGCGAGATGCGCGACCGCGGTATCGATCGTGATCACCAGATCCATTGCCTCGATCAACGCCCCCGTGTCGGCGAAATCGCGGATCATCGCCTCGTGCGTCGTGACCAGCCGGGTCCGATCGAGCCACGCGCGGTCGCTTGGAAGGACCGACTTTTGCAGACAGTGGAACTCGATATCGGGCCGGCGCAGGATTGGCTCCAACGCCGCCACCGGCATCGACGAACGCTTGTGGCTCGCAGGTGACCCCGACCATACGACACCAATTCTGGGCCGAGTGGCTGGGCCAAGGTAGTGGCTCATGCGGCCCAACCGGGACGCGGGCACGTGTAAATAGGGCACCTCGGCCGGGATCGTGCCGAAGTCCGTATGAAACGCCAAAGGCAGACTCATGATCGAGGTTCGTTGATCGTATTGTGCTTCATTTTCGCCTGGTCCCAGCACCAGCTCGACGGCGGGCAGTTCCATCGCCAAGGGAAGCAGGTCCGCGTAAACGCTCAGCGTGACACGGGCGCCGCGCGTCGCGAGCGGTTCAATATAACGTAGGAATTGGATGACATCGCCACGCCCCTGTTCCTCGGTCACCAGAACCCGCTGCCTCGCGACGAGGTGAAGATCGAGAACGCGGAAATCTTCGTGCTCCTTGTCGAAATTCGGTGCCAGCCAGCGGCTTTCATACGCCGCCCAACCCTCCGTGAAATGGCCCAACAGAAGCAGAACCAGGGATTCGTGCCACCGGATCGTCTCGATGTCGGGCCGCGCGGCGGCGGCGGCCCGAAGGACCTCCAGCGACTCCAACGCGCGGCCTTGCTCGATCAAAGCGCGTGCGAGTTCGCTGACGATATCTCCCATTCGGCTCGCGGACGCATCGGCCGGCAACCGATCGAGCAGCCGCCGCATGCCAGCTTCCGCCGCGGCAAACTGGCCGATGGCGGCCTGGGCACGTCCGAGGTTGTATAACGCTGGATCGCTCGAGGGGTCGGCGGCGAGCGCGGCCTGAAATGTATCGATCGATTCGGCTTCGCGGCCCATGCCCGCCAGGGCCAGTCCGAGGTTGTTCAGAAGTCCGGGCTCGCGATGATTAAGCGTCATCGCCAGCCTGTACGATTTAACTGCCTTGTCGAAACGCTGCACGGCGCCGTATGCGCTGCCCAGATTGGACTGAAGGCGGGCGTCGTTGGGCCGGATTGCGTTGGCACGCAGCAAATAGCTGACCCCGTCGGCGTACTGTCCTTGATTGGTGCAAATCACGCCCAGCAGATGAAGCGCGTCGAAGTGCAACGGGTCGATTTGAAGTATCTCCAGGCAGGCGCGCGCCGCCTGAGACAGGTCACGGGCGGCGTAATGGCGGGCGGCGTCCTCGATGGTAGCGGTCATGCACTCCGAACGTTCGGTGGTGGGGTCTTGCCCGCCCGCATATCGGCAATGGTGTTACGCGTGGTGATCTGGTCGGGGTTCATGCGCAATTCGATCACGGCGGGTTTGCCGCTGGCAACGGCGCGGCGGAAGGCGGGGGTGAAGGCGACGGTGTCGGCGACCACCTCGCCATGGCCGCCAAATGCCTCAATGTACTTGGCAAAATTGGGATTGGTGACCTGAGTACCGGACACGCGCCATGGATATGCACGTTCCTGATGCATACGGATCGTGCCGAACTGGTTGTTGTTGAAGACAAGCACGATGGGCGCCGCGCCATGATGGAACGCGGTGGCCAGCTCCTGGCCGGTCATCATGAACCCGCCATCGCCAACCATGGAGATAACCATACGGTTGGGATACGTGATGGCGGCGCCGATCGCCGCGGGAACTGAATATCCCATCGCCCCGTTGGTCGGGCCGATATAGCGTTGTTTGTCCGAAAAATTCAGGAAACGCGTGGCCCAGCCAGCGAAGTTGCCCGCGTCGGTGGTGACGACGGCGTCTTCGGTCATCAGCGTTTCCAGTTCGCGCATGACCGTGCCGAGGTTCAGCGTGCCCTCATAGTTTGGCACCGCGCGCTGCGCCTCCCGCAACGACCGCAGATCGCGGGTCCACGCGGACCAGGTGGGCGTGATGGGCGCCAGCGCGGCGGCGGCATGGGCGAAGGCGTTGAGGTCGGAAACGATGCCCAGAGCGGGCCGGAACACGCGGCCGATGTCCGATCCGTCGGGCAGCACCTGCACGATCGGCGTGGCGCCTGCCATGTCGAGCAGCGTGTAACCCTGCGTCACCGCGTCGCCCAACCGGCTGCCAAGCGCCAGGATCAGATCGGCTTCCTTGATCTTGCCGATCAGACCTGGATCAGATCCGACTCCCAGATCGCCGGCGAAGTTGTCTTGCGAGCCATCGTAATGGGCATGCCGCCGAAAGCCGACCGTCACGGGAATATTGTTTTTAACCAGGAATGCGCCAAGCGCCGCGCGTCCGCCCTCGGTCCAGCACGAACCGCCCACGACCGCGATGGGCCGTTTCGCCGTCGAGATCATCTCACGCATCTTCTTCATCGCCGCGGGATCGGGGAAGGCGACAGATACCTGTAGTCGCGGCAGGTCGGGGACGCTGGCGAGATCCTTTTGCATTTCCTCCGACAGCGCGACGACCACGGGACCAGGCCGGCCGGAGGTCGCGACATCGACGGCGTGCGCGACGATCTCGGGGATGCGATGCGCGTGGTCGATCTGTGTGACCCATTTCGCCAGCGGGGCGAACATCTGGCGATAATCGACTTCCTGAAACGCGTCGCGGCCGGTGTCTTCGTGAGGGATCTGGCCGACGAAAAGCAGCATTGGGGTGCTGTCCTGCATCGCGACATGCACGCCGATCGAGCCGTGGCAGGCGCCGGGCCCACGGGTCACCATCGCCGCGGCGGGTCGGCCTTTCAATTTGCCATAGGCTTCGGCCATGTTAACCGCCCCGGCCTCGAACCGGCAGGTAATCAGTTTCAGTTTGTCATGCGTGTCGTGCAGACCGTCGAGCGTATCCAGAAAGCTTTCGCCAGGGACTTCGAAGACGTGGTCGATACCTTGCGCCACCAGTGCGGCCGCCAGGATGTGGCCACCGAGGCGGGGTTTTACGTCGGTCATTGGAAGCCTTCCGTCTCGGGGAAAAACCGGTTAGGCGGCCGCGGCACGCCCAGGTTTTCTCTAAGTGTTTTGCCCTCGTACTCTTTGCGGAAAAGGCCGCGCCGTTGCAGTTCGGGGACGACCTGATCGACGAAATCGTCCAACCCCGCGGGAACGTACGGAAACATGATGTTGAACCCGTCGCAGGCCCGCTGATGGAAATATTCCTCCATCTGGTCGGCGATGGTTTTCGCCGTCCCCACCAATGCCAAGCCTCCGTAACTGCCCAGAGCCTGGGCCAGTTGCCGGACCGTCGGGTTGTCGCGGCGGGCGCGGTCGATCACGCGTTGCCGCCCGCTCTGGCTCTGGTTGGTTTCCGGAATGTCCGGCAAGAGACCGTCAAGATCGAATTTCGATGCGTCGGTGCCAAGCGCGATCGACAGGGAAGCGATCCCGCTGTCCGGGTGCACCAGACTGTCGAGATGCGCGCGCTTCGCTTTCGCCGCTTCCACCGTGTCGCCGACGACCACCAGGCACCCTGGCAGGATTTTGACGTGTTCCGGATCGCGTCCCGCTTTCTGGGCGCGGGCCTTGACGTCGCTGTAATAGCGTTGGCAATCGGCGAGCGGTCCGCCCGCGGCGAACACCATTTCAGCCGTTTCGGCGGCCAGTTGACGGCCCGCGTCGGAGGCACCGGCCTGCACGATCAACGGCCACCCCTGCACCGGGCGGGCGACGTTCAGCGGGCCGCGAACCTTGAAGTATTTGCCTTTATGATCGAGCACATGGAGGCGTTCGGGGTTGAAATAGACACCATTATCGACATCGCGGACGAAGGCGTCGTCGGCCCAGGAATCCCAGAGTCCGGTAACGACATCATAAAATTCGCGGGCTCGGCTGTAACGTTCGTCGTGATCCATATGCTCGTCGAGCCCGAAATTCAGCGCGGCGTCGGGGTTGGACGTGGTAACGATGTTCCACGCGGCCCGGCCTTCGCTGATGTGATCCAGCGAGGCGAAGCGGCGAGCGACATGATACGGCGAGTCGAAAGTCGTCGACCCCGTGGCGATCAAGCCCAGTCGATCGGTGACCATCGCAAGGGCAGGCAGCAGCGCCATCGGGTCGAAGGACGTGACGGTGGCACTGCGTTTCAGCGCGGCCATTGGCATGTTCAGTACGGCCAGATGGTCGGCCATGAAGAACGCGTCGAATTTCCCGGCCTCCAGCTTTCTGGCGAATCCCGCGATGTGTTTCAGGTTGAAATTCGCGTCCGGGTACGAACCCGGATAGCGCCACCAGGCTGTGTGGATGCTGACGGGACGCATGAAAGCGCCGAGACGCATCATCCTTTTGTCAGGCATCGTCTTACTCCGCCGCTCGAGCGATTCCAGCCACACGGGTTCGCGAACGCATCGTAACGAACTCCTCCGCCGAGGTGGGGTGGATACCGACCGTGCGATCGAAATCCTGCTTGGTCGCACCCATGATGACAGCGATGGCGAGGCCCTGAACGATTTCCGGTGCGTCCTCGCCGAGCATATGAACGCCGACGATTTTTTGCGTGGCCTGATCGACGACCAGTTTCATGATCGACTTACGGTCGCGGCCAGACAACGTGTGCCGCATCGGTGTGAACTTCGAGACGTAGACATCGACGGGGCCTATCGCGGCCGCTTCCTCCTCGGTCAGACCGACGGTGCTGACCGGCGGGGTGGAGAACACCGCGGCGGGGATGTTTTTCAGCGATAGCTCGCGAGGGTTGTTGCCGAACAGCGAATCCGCCAGAGCGTGGCCTTCACCCAGGGCGACGGGGGTCAGGTTGATGTGATCGGTGACATCGCCGATCGCATAGATGTGCGATTGCGAGGTCTGGCGTTTCGCGCTGACCACCACCGCGCCGTCGGGTTTCGTTGTCACTCCGGCGTTGTCCAGGCCCAGGCCAGCGGTATTCGGTACGCGTCCGGTTGCGAAGAAAACCTGATCGGCGCTGAGCGTTTCGCCACCGCCAAACATCAGGATGCGCTTATCGCCATCGGCTTCCAGTTTTCCCAGTGTGCTGCTGGGGTGCAAAATCACGCCATTTACCGCGAGGGCCTCGGCCAGGCCTTCGCGCATGTCCTGATCGAAACCACGCAACGGCAGGGGCTGGCGATAGACGAGGTGGGTTTCGGCACCCAAAGCATTGAAGATACCGGCGAATTCGACGGCGATGAAACCGGAACCGCAGATGACGATCTTCCTTGGCATTTTCGGCAGGTAGAACGCGTCGTCGGAGACGATCCCCAGTTCGGCGCCCGGAATGGGCGGCCGCTCCGGTCTGCCTCCGGTGGAGATGACGATTTTTTTCGCCGTCACGCGCTTGCCGCCAACATCCAGCGTATGGGCGTCGATGAAGGTGGCGCGGGCGTCGAAAATCGTGGCGTTGGCGCCGGTCAGCAGGCGGCGGTAAATCCCCTCCAGGCGGGTAATTTCCTTGTCTTTCGCCGCGATCAGTTTGTTCCAGTCATGCGAGCCCTTGACGATGCTCCAGCCGAAGCCCGCGGCGTCCTCGGCCCAGGCGCCGTATTCGCCGGCCTGGACCAGGAGCTTTTTGGGAACGCAACCGATGTTTACGCAGGTGCCGCCCCAGAACCGTTCCTCGGCGACACCGACTTTCGCGCCATGGCCGGCGGCGATGCGGGCGCAGCGAACGCCGGCCGAGCCGCCGCCGATGACAAAAAGATCGAAGTCCATATGCGTCATTCCTTGTGCCGGCGGGGGCGCCCAGGCGTTGAAGCCGTGGATCCGGTCCGCCTAGGTGGTGCCTCGTAATCGGGTATCTCGCGCCGATGCGCGTTGTATCGCCGCGATGCGGAGCTGCTTTGCCTGTTTGGGGTGGCCGGGCGACGCGCTGGCAGAGCCGCGTGCCAGCCGATCAATCGGCGCCGCATGCCTCGTGGCCATCGGCCCGTTGGGCCCGGCGCCGATGATCGCCACCCGAAGGCAACTGTCCGCCATCCCGTTTCTCCATTCCTCGCGTTAACTTGATCGTGGCGCGGCCCCGGAGCAAGCTACCCATTCGAACTCAGGGAGGTGTCTGATGACCAACTTGCTATCGCGGGCGCCCGAGCGTCTGCATCACCACGCCTACGTCGTCAAAGACCAGGAGAAGAACCGTCAGTTTTTTGAGGATGTCCTGGGTATTCCGCTGACCGCGACCTGGTGCGAGTCACACTATAACGCATGGGTCGGGCGCGAGGTATCGTTCTGCCACACGTTCTACAGCCTGGGCGATGGTGGCGCGCTGGCGTTCTTCGCCTTCGCGGATGATGAGGTTTTCCAAAAGACCCAGGCCGCGCAACCGGCGGAAATCAGGTCGTTCGACCATATTTCGTTCAAGGTGGACGAGGCGACGTTCGGGGAACTGACCGGCCGGGTCGAAGCGGCTGGTCTGAAATTGCGGGTCACGGATCACGGATACTGCAAGTCGATGTATTGCGAGTCACCCGACGGACTGATCATGGAATTCACGGTCGATCCACCGCATGCCAACCAGATCGACGCGATCCGCCGGGCCGATGCGCATAGCGAACTCAAGCGCTGGATGGCGGGCGATCATCGGGTGAACAACGATTTACGGATCCGGGAGACGGCCTGACCAGCCTTCGATCTGGACGACGCGGGCGTCGCCTTCCGCGAGGGTGAAGGTCAAATGCAGGGCGTCCGCCGGGGCTTGGAAGCCCAGGCGGTCCGGCCATTCGACAAGGACGATGTCCGCGAGGGCGTCGCTCCAGCCGAGTTCCGCCAAAGCAGCGGGGCCATTGAGGCGCCAGAGGTCGTAGTGGTGAACCGGGCCTCGGATTGTGTCGTAGGTCTGGACGAGGGTGAAGCTCGGGCTCGGGACGTCCAGGGTTTGGTCGTTGGCCGCGGCGCGGAGGAATGCGCGGGCGAAGGCGGTTTTGCCGGCGCCCAGGGGGCCGGTAAGCAGGATCGCGTCCCCCGGCCGGACCGCGGCAGCGATGCTGACCGCGAGGCGTTCGGTGGCGGAGAGGTTGGGCAGGCGCATTTGGCGAGAGTGCCGCCCTGGCCGATGCGGCGCAAACCCCTTCCACTTCCCGCGAAATTCCGCGACAATCCCCGCATGAATGACGCCCTCGCGCCCGACGCGCTCGCCCTGCACCGTGCTCTGGTCACGCTGGACACACATATCGACATTCCCTGGCCTCCCGGTCCGGAGCCGTTCCGGGACGGTCCGCGCAGGGTGGACATGGTGAAGATGGTTCAGGGCGGCATGTCGGCCGGCTGCTTCGTCGCCTATGTCCCACAGGCCACTCGGACGCCCGCCAACGAAGACGCGGCCTTCGCTCGGGCGATCGCAATGCTGGACCACATCAATGCCATGGGCAGGACCGAGAATGGGATTACCGCCCGCGTCACAACCTCTGCCGATGCCGTCCAGGCGGCGAAGCGCGAGGGTGTCCTGGCTATCGTGCCATGTGTCGAGAATGGCTTCGCGGTCGGAACTGACCTCTCGCGTCTGGCGGAATTCCGTGCCCGCGGTGCTCGTTATTTGACTCTGACCCATAACGGCCATAACGCCCTCGCCGACTCCTGCAATCCCCGCCGCGATCTGGGCGATCGGGAGACCGAGCATGGCGGGCTTTCGCCTGTCGGCACGCAAGCGATCGCGGAGTTGAACCGGTTGGGAATCATTGTCGATGTCGCGCACACGTCTCGCGACACGATGGCCCAGGCGGCCGAGGCGTCGCGTACGCCGATCGTGTCAACCCATTCCTGCGTCAGCGCTCTGTGCGATCATTCTCGCAACATGACGGATTGGCAGTTGGATATCATCCGCGATGTGAAGGGCGTGATCCAGATCACGGCCGTGTCGGCGTTCCTGAAACCGAACGCGAAGCCCGATGACGTGACTTCGGCCGATTTCGCCGATCATGTCGATTACGCGGTAAATCGGATCGGCATCGATCATGTCGGAATATCCAGCGATTTCGATGGCGGCGGCTGGTTCAGGGACTGGAAGAACGCAGGCGATACAGCGAACATCACGGTCGAGCTGGTGCGTCGCGGTTATGATCGCGGAGCGATGGAAAAACTTTGGGGTGGCAATTTCCTGCGCGTGATGCGCGTGGTGGAGGAGGCGGCGGAATGATGCGATTTGTCACGCTTTCGTCTGGCGATCAGGTCTCGGCCCTTGGCCAGGGCACTTGGTACATGGGCGACCGCAAGACGGAAACGGCGCGAGAGGTGGCGGCGCTGCGGCTCGGGATGGATCTGGGTATGACGTTGATCGACACGGCCGAGATGTATGCCGATGGTGGCGCTGAGCGGATTGTCGCGGAAGCGGTGGAAGGGCGGCGGGACGAGGCATTCATTGTCAGCAAGGTATATCCGCAGAATGCGTCCCGTGCCGGTGTGCCGGCGGCGTGCGAGCGCAGCCTGAAGCGGCTCAAGACCGACCGGATCGATTTGTACCTGCTGCACTGGAGGGGCGGACATCCTCTGGCCGAAACGGTCGCGGCGTTCGAGGCGTTGAAACAAGCTGGGAAAATCCGTCACTGGGGTGTCTCAAACCTGGATACCGGCGCAATGGAGGAGTTGTCCCAGGTGCCCGGCGGCGGCAACTGCGCCGCTAATCAAGTGCTGTACCATCCGGCCAGCCGCGGCATCGAGTACGATCTGTTGTCGTGGTGCGCCGATCGCAAAGTCGCCGTCATGGCCTATTCGCCATTGGCGCACACGACCAGCCGGTTGTTACGCTCTCCGGCGCTGGTGGAGGTCGCGAAGCGGCATGGGGTCACATCGGCTCAGGTGGCACTGGCCTGGGGGCTGCGGCACCCGCATGTCATTTCCATTCCGAAGGCGTCCGATCCGGTCCATGTGAGGGAAAACGCCGCCGCGATTGGGATCGAACTGACCGCCCAGGATCTGGCGGAGATCGATGCTTCGCATCGTCCGCCTGGGCGCAAGCAGGCGCTGGACTTGTTGTAGGGACCTGTCTCGATGACCAGTATCCATGGTCAGAAGAAAAAAAGCTGATTATCCCAGTCCGTAACGTATTAACAACCACAACTTCCGCCATGTCGGGAGATTGACGCGCGCGGTTAAGTCCTGCCAGCCGCGTTTCTCCAGGTGGGTGAGGATCGCGGCATAAGTTTCACCCATCAGACGCGCCGGTTTCATTGCGGCCGGATCGCATTTTGCCATGTGTGCGCGGGCGTCGCGGAAATGGCGTTGCGCATCGGCAGCCAGTCGAGCGCAAACGCGCGGTAACGCCGGATTTGTCACCGCGGCCGTCGCGTCGTGGGGAATACCGGCTTCATCCAGATACTCGGCGGGTAAGTAAAGCCGCCCGCGGTCGGCGTCTTCCTTGATATCTCGCAAAATGTTAGTGAGTTGGAGTGCCCTGCCCAGTGACCAGGCGACTTTATCCGCTGCTTCCGAACTGTCGCCGAAGGCGCGGACCGACAGCCGGCCCACGGCGGCGGCGACACGATCGCAATACAGATCGAGGGTCATCAAATCAGGCGCGACAATGACCGTTTCGGCATCCATGCGCATCCCGTCGATGACGGCCACGAAATCTTCTTCGCGCAACTGAAACCGCGCGACGGCGGCGACCAGAATACGGGTCACCGGCCCCTCGTACTCGCCGCGATACAAGCCCGCCACATGGGCTCGCCACGCCGCCAGGCCGGCCAGCTTTTCAGGCACCGTGCCTTCCTCATCGGCGATGTCGTCGACGATGCGGCAGAAGGCGTAAATCGCGTACATCGCGTGCCGCCGGTCAGGCGGCAGCACGCGCATGCCACGATAAAACGACGTCCCGGCCCGCCGGACCAGAGCCTCCACTTCGTCAAGATCCGCCTGCGCGACACCCAAAGGGGGCGTGGACACCAGCGGATTCAACGCCACACAAGCGCTCCCAGCGCGCGCATCAGGCTCAGGGCGCCATCCATCTTCGACAGCGCGACCCGTTTTGCCAGCGGATCTTCCTTGCCGAGACGATCCGCGAGACGTAGCGCCAACCGGCAAATGAACGTCGTTTCCGCCCGTAGCCGGCGGCTTCGCACCATGTAGGGCAATTCCTCGGCGGCCAGGTTCAACCGGTCCACTCGATCGAGCACCGTGATGAGCGCGCGGCGCAACGCGGGCGTTTCCGCCGGTCCGAGCAAATCGCGCTCCGTGATACTGAAATGCCGCATCAGGGTTCGCGGAATGTAGCAACGATCCAGCGTGCGCATATCCTTGCCGCAGTCCTGCAGGTGGTTCAGCAACTGGAGCGATATGCACAACGCATCGGAGGCCCGGTAGCAGCCATGGCTTTCGCCATGCAGATCGATCACGTAACGGCCGACCGGCACGGCGGAATACCGGCAGTAGTTGTACAACTCGTCGAACGTTTCGTATCGCTGCTTCATGGCGTCCTGGCGGAACGCGATCAGCAGATCGGTGGCATGAACCGGCGACACACCGGTCTCATTGAGGCTTCGACGCAATCTGGCGGCACTGGGCGAACCGTCCAGCCGCCGTCCCAGCACGACTTCTTCCATGACGTTGAGGCGGGCGATCTTTTCTTCAGCGGTCAGGTCGGGTGCGTCGGCGATGTCGTCGGCGTTTCGCGCGAAGCCGTAATAGGCGTGCATATGCGGGCGCACGCGGCGGCTGATCAGATGGGACCCGACCGGAAAATTCTCATCACGACGATCCTTGCCGGACCACGCCTCGACGTTGGCGGTCCGTGTATCAAGGGCCATGCTGCTCATGGCGTGCCCCCTGCATAGGCGCGTCCCTTCCATACCACGCCCCGGCCCCGGTAATGATTCACCGCCGAACCGAGCGTGGCCCCCAAATAAAACAGGGCGATCACTGGCAGTAACGCTGCCCAAACGTAAGACCGGCGAAACCGGGTCAGGGTGGGCAGGTAGGCAGCGGTGAACATCGCCCAGCTGAAGAGGCCAAATAAGCATGTCCACCCGTGACCGAGCAAGGCAGCCAGTGGCGGCACGAGCCAGATCAGCGCCATGCCCAGAGTCGTGCCAACCAACAAGGTCCGCGAGAACCGCAATTGCGCATAGGCCGATCGGCCAACCATCCGCCAGATGTCCAGAAAGCCCGGATACGGCCGAATCGAGCGCGCCAGCGCTGAGTGGCCCAGGAAAATCCGCCCTCTGGATTTGACAGCGCCGGCCAGAGCGATGTCGTCGATCAATGCGCCCCTCACAGCTTCGATCCCACCAATTCTTTCCAAGGCTCGCCGGCGAATCAGAACCGCTCCGCCAGCTGCCGCGGCCGTTGCACGTAAAGGATCGTTAACCCATGCAAAAGGATAAAGCAACTGAAAGTAGAATACAAAGGCCGGTATAAGTATCTTTTCCGCGAAACTGTCGCAAGATAACGCGACCATCTCGGAAACCATGTCCAGGTCCTGTTGCTCAGCCCAGCAGTTCTCATTATGGAAAATCGGTCTCTGAACCGGCCGTCCCGAGCCAGTTCCCGCGATTTGGTCCTCTGTCGTTTCAGGCCTGACCGAGTCTGATCGGCCACACTTTTGCGCAAAGTGCGTGAGCCGGCCTTTCAGGCCTGG
>SHWL01000057.1 GCA_009693865.1 Acetobacteraceae bacterium
CGAGCACTGCACCTTCCCCGCAGTGAGCACCATGGCATGCTCGGCACCAGTCGGACGTTCAGGCCTGCCGCACATGCCAAAAACCGGAGGTGGATAAAGCAACCCTCGTTACGAATGCCGGGCGACAACTATCTTGACACTCACCGGATATTTCTCTCCCGATGGCGGCACCACCAATCTCGGGGCTTTTAACACGATTGGTAGCGGCGATGCCGGCGACTGGGATTCGTCGGTGCCCAACGACCCGTTCGACGCGTTCGCGTCCCCAGGTGTCAGCCAGCCGGTCTCCGCCAACGACATAACAGTGATGGACGCGATCGGCTGGAACCTGACGGGTTCCTCGGTGCCTTCCGCCACGGTTCCGGTGCCGTCGGGGGTCACGATCTTCGCCGTGACCTCGGCCCTGGCGGGGGTTCAGGGCACCTCTGCCCTGACGGGCAAGGGCGCGCTCGCCACGATCGTGGAAACTGGCGGTCTCATCACCGATGCCTTCACGTACACGCTGGCCGGGTCGGGGGCGGGTTCCTTCACGCTATCGACGGTTAACAGCGAGGCGACCTTGTCGGCCGGGAACTCCAATGTCGCCGGAGCGGCGAGCGGCAGGCTTTATGCGCTGACCGTGACGGTGAACGACACGACCGCCGGGAAATCGTCAGCCGCGTTTCCGGCCGACGTGGTGGTTGGCGTGTCAGGCGGCGATACCATCCAGCTTGCGACCCTCATCGGCGCTCTGGCGGCCGCCACACCCACGTTCGTCTATGGACTTGGCGGCAACGACACGATCCTGGGCACGGGCATGACCGGCCCGTTGACGATCGCCGGAGGCGCAGGCGCCGACACCCTGACCGGAGGTAGCGGAAGCAACACTTACGTGTACGGCGCGGTGGCCGAGTCCACCCAATCGGCGATGGATATCATCACGAACTTCCAGGTTGCGGTGGACCTGATCGACCTGACGGGGCTTGGCGTTGGCCTGACGTATGCCAGTCAGGCCGGCCCAGCGGCCACCACGCTCGCGGCGCATTCGGTCAATTGGCAGATCAGCGGCGCCAACACGCTCGTCTTCGTCAATACCAGCGCGGCGGCGGAAAGCCTGAGCGCGACCGATATGAAGATCGAGCTTTTGGGCGCGGTGCCGCTGACCACAGCCAACATCGTGCATCTTTGAACCTTGGCGCGGCGGCAGTCTTATCTTATCGCCCGATGATTCGCCGCGCGATCGCCATGCGATGCACCTCGGATGGGCCTTCGTAGACCCGCATTGTTCGCACTTTCTGTGCCATCAGTTGCAGCGGCAATTCCTTGGCCACGCCCATGGCGCCGAAGCTTTGCATGGCGTGGTCGATCACTTCCGTCGCCATTTCCGTGCCGTATAGTTTCACCATTGAGGCTTCCATGCGCACGTCCTTACCCGCGTCGGCCTTGGCGGCGGCGTCGTAAACCATCAGGCGGCAGGCATGGATTTTCACCGCCGCGTCGGCGATCCACCATTGGATCGCCTGCCGGTCCGCCAGCCGCTGGCCGAAGGTCACGCGTTGCTTCGTGTGTTCCACCATCATGTCCAGCGCGCGGCGGGACATGCCGATCGACCAGGCGCCGATCTGCAGCCGGCGCACCGTCAGACGTAGCTGCATCGGCGCATAGCCCTTGCCCTCGATACCCAGAAGCTGCGAAGCCGGCAGGCGGCAATCCTCGAACACCAGCTCGTAGGTGCGCTGCCCGCCGATCATGGGGATTTCGCGCTCGATGATGAAGCCTTTGGTGCCGCGCTCGACGATGAAGGCGGTGACGCCCTCGGCGCGCTTGCCCTCGCCGGTGCGCGCCATGACGATCACGAAGTCGGCCTGGGGAACGCGGGAAACCCATATTTTGCGGCCGTTGATGACCCAGTCGCCGCCGTCCTTGACCGCGCGGGTCGTCATGCCCGCCGGGTCGCCGCCGGCCCCGGGTTCTGAGATCGCGATGGCCGAGTGCGCCTCGCCGCGCGCGTACGGCTCCAGGTATTTACGCTTCTGATCGTCGTTGGCCGCGGCGATCAGCATGTGCAGGTTCGGGCTGTCGGGCGGGAAGGTGAACGGCGCGCAGGTGCGGCCCTGTTCTTCGTGGACGCCGGCCAGCGCGGAAAAAGGGAGGTTGGCGCCGCCATATTCCTCAGGCACGTCCAGGCCCCAGAGGCCGAGTTCCCTGCAGGTGGCAAGGACTTTCTCTTCTTCCTGAGGCGTGAGGCCGGACGGCTGCCCCTGGGCTTCCCGCGCGAGGGCGGCTTTTTCCAGGGGAATCAGGTCGCGGTCGACGAATTTCGCGACCAGCTCCTGGAGCATCCTGTGTTCTTCGGGCAGTTCGAACATGCGCCGTGGTCCTTTGGCTTTGAGCGTCGGGTGGTTCTGCCCTGGGGTGGGGATGGGGGCAAGGGTTTGGGGTGGGTTGGACTGACATATATGTAACTGGTTACATATTCAATTGACAGCATAGTCGGCTGAGACTACCATTGTCGCGATGGAATGGGATGTAACATTCGATCCGGCCTTCGCGGCGGAGGCTCGGGCATTCCCGTCGGCCGCGCGGGTTGAAATCGTGGCGCTTACCGGTCTGCTTCGGCATTTCGGCCCCCAACTCCGGAGGCCGCATTGCGACACGTTGAACGGCTCGGAGCACGCGAACATGAAGGAACTTCGATTCTCTCTCCCCGACGGCCCATGGAGGATCGCGTTCGCTTTCGATCCAGAACGGCAGGCCATTCTGCCGGTCGGGGGCAGCAAGTCCGGTGTGAATCAAAAACAGTTCTATCGAGATTTGATCAGGATCGCCGATGCTCGGTTCAACGCGCATCTGAAGACATTGTCCGCCAACAATGGAGGCAAAAATGACGGTTACCCTTGAAGATTTCATGAAGGACTTCACGCCAGAGGAACGGGCGCGTGTCGCCGCTCGTAGCGCCGAACTGGTCGAGGAGGAATTGACGCTGCGGGATCTGCGCCACGCGCGGCATTTGACGCAGGAGCGGATGGCGGAACTCATGGGTGTGGAGCAGGAGAATGTGTCGCGGCTGGAACGCAGGGCCGATCTGCTGCTTTCGACATTGAGCAGCTATGTCGCCGCCATGGGAGGAAAACTGCGGCTGGTCGCTGAGTTTCCGAACCGGCGGCCGGTGGCGATCGCGCTTGGCGATATCACTGAAGGGTTGCCGCACAAGGCTCGGCGGCGTGGACGGACGGGGAAGGAAGTGATGCCGGCCTGAATCGCGAGTCTACAAACGTGCTATCCGAGCAGCCGCGCCGTCTGCCCCGCTGCCGCCAACAGCTTCACCGCTTGCTTATCGAACGAGACAAAGGCCTCCGCGCCGAGCCAGTTCCCCTCGTAAGCGATGACGCCATCGGCGAAATCGCCTCCGGCTTCTAGCAACACCAGTCCGGCCTCGACCGCGGGCCGGTTCACAACCACATTAGCGGCACCGATCAGGCGCCGGATCGCCTCGGCGATGTCGGGTGACGGAAATTTATAACCCCGAGATAGAACCCAGACCAGTTCGCACAGCGCGGGCAGCGCCAGGGCAACCATATCCGCGCTTGCCAGTTCGCCCTGGGCGATCTTGCTTTGGAGCGCGTCATCGCCGGTTATCGCTCGAACAAGGACGTTGGTATCGGCAGTGATCTTCATCGATCGCCAGCCCAGCCCTGGGCGGCGATCTCGTTGATGTCTTCGATTGAGAGGGAGGGGGCGTTCTCTCGTTTCAGGAAATTGAAGACATCGGAGATCTGACCAGCTGGCTGGGCGGCTTTCACCTCGATCCGGCCATCTGGGAGTTTGTCCACCGCGATCTTGTCGCCAGGTTGGATGCCCAGGTGCTGGAGAAGGTCCTTGCGGAGGGTTACCTGGCCCTTGGCGGTGACGGTTAACGTGGTCATTGGGGTAATCCTACACTGGATGAGAGGATGTAAGGCGGTATTCCCTTACATTCAAGACCCTCGAACGCATCGGTCGTTATCGCCGCGGGGATCCTCAGGCGCGCGCACGGTCAAGAGTAACTCCTGGCTTCATGCATGGCCATTTTTCATCCAAAAAACCGTAGAGGATATCCTTTACAATAGGGTAGATAGGGGCTACCCACATATCTGACCAAGCGATTAGGAAATCGGGATGAGTGAGCGCACAAAAATGACGATCAAAGTATACTCCCTTCTTTGGGATAACTTTGACGCACAGATCGAACTACTCCCAGTGAGCCGAGATCGGTTCTTAAACAATGTCCTCAGAGCAGAGGTTCCATTACTCTCTGAGGCGATGGCTAACCGGAAACTATCTGGCAAGGCCAATCGATGGATATCAGGTCAACTGAAGCGGTTGGACACAAAGCTAATCAACATAGGCTTAGACAAAGACATCGCCCACGATTTGAATGAAATTGTCAAAAAAAGCCATATGGTTCGAGACGCATTTTTCAATCGGTTGATAGCGTTTTTACGATCCAGTGACGCGCTTCTGGATTATTTCGGGCTGCCAAAGCGCGAAGATGGGAAGGTCGGAAAAGATTATGTTAACATAGCAAAGCCTGTCAGCCCGCTTGCTACTTTATCAGAGACATTCAGTGACCCGCTCTGGTATCTCCATATGGCGACGAACGAGATTCACAATACCAGCCTTTATCTGCTCGATTTTCCGTCTCCCAAGATGGATGGGTTCGCATGTTGGATGGATGATTCGAATGTGCCGCACTCCAAAGTAAATAAAATACGAGAGCGTGATTTAGCTGAGATTGTCAGAAGCCTTGGGGAATTCGAAGCTGAAACCTTGATCCCCGTGGAGGGGGGGGTTACCCTAGGACGATAAAGTTCTGAACTTACTGGTTCCCAAAAAAAACCTGCTAATTACTCCGTACCATAACGGAATGGAAGGAAGTCTGTAGATGCCAGATAGTACTCAGAAAATGATGCGTAATATCCGAGCGCTTGGCTGGGCCGTCCGTGTGACCAACGGCGGGCATCTCAAACTTACCCATCCCGCGTCCGCATATCCTGTTTTCACCGGCGCTTCTCCATCCGACTTCCGATCCTGGCAAGCTCTGTTGTCGGAGATGAAAAAGGCGATCAGAGGTATGCACGCATCAACGGAAGAGCGTCCTTCGAGAGGGGGCCGCTAAAATCTTGATGTTGGGAGCATCGACACAGTGTTCACTCGGTGATGGGCGTCTGGGGAACCGGGATTAAATCGGATTTGTAGAGAAATATACCACCTGCATGTGGGGCATCATCAATCCAGAATTAGAAACGCGATGGGTCCTCAACCTCAATCCCACAGCTGCCAGGTTACTATAGTGCCCGGTCAAGGCCGCAACCGCCCCACCTCACCCCACGATATTTCGCGGCACATCCCGGAACGGCCTCCCGGTATCCACGCTTACCTCCCGCGGCATCTCCAGCACTCGTTCCGAAATGATGTTCCGCTGGATCTCATCCGTCCCACCCGCGATCGAACCCGCCGGCACCGAAACAAGAATTTCGGCGATCGTTCCGTTCAAAACGCCGTCATCCCCCGTAAGCAGCGCATTGGCGCCGGACATCAGCGTGTGGACTCGCGCGGCGGCCCGGGCGATATGGCTCGATGCGAGTTTGCCCAGAGAACCTTCCGGCCCTTGCGGACCTCCTTGCTCCTGCCTCGTGCGGGCGCGCCGAGCGGTCCATTCGCTGGACTTCGCCATGATCATCAGCCGGGCGATTTCCTGCCGCACCACGGGATCGTCGATGCGTCCGGTTTCTTTCGCTCGTTGCATCACCAGATCGACACGCCCGGCGCGGTTCGGGTACCATTTATACGGCGCCAGGGAAACGGCGATTTCCTCCCGCTCCTCCGCGTAGGCACGACCCGGCTTGTCCGACCCCATGGCCCAGGTGCGGAGTCCGTCGGCACCGCGACGCTCGTGCATGAGCGTGGTGGTGGTGACGGCCCAACCCTGGCCGACCCGGCCCATGAGGTTCTCGGGCGGCACGACGGCGTCCGTCATGAACACCTGGTTGAAGGTGGCGTGTCCGTTCATTTGCTTCAACGGCTGCACGGTCACGCCAGGTTGATGTATATCGATAATGAAGTACGACAATCCCGCGTGCTTCGTGACATCCCAGTCGGTGCGAGCCAGCAACAACCCGTAATCGGCCTTTTGCGCGCCGGAAGTCCAGACTTTCTGGCCATTCACCACCCACTGATTGCCTTTCAGGTCCGCGCGCGTCACCGCCCCGGCGGCATCCGATCCGCTGCCCGGCTCACTGAACAACTGGCACCACGCGTCCTCACCGGTCAGCGACCGGCGGAGGAATTTCCCTTTCAGATAATCGCTGCCATGCACCAGGATCGTCGCGGCGGCGAGCACGCGGATACCGACCTTGGCGACTCCGATCGCGCCGATGCGCTTGAATTCTTCCTCGACCACCGGCACCAGGCCCACCGGCAAATCGCGTCCGTGCCAGGCCGAGGGCCAGTGCGGCGCGCCCCAGCCAGAGTCGACCAGCATGTTACGCCATTCGATCAGGCCGCGTTCTGCATCCCAGTTCGCTTCCAGCCAGGCGCGGCATTCCGCGCGAACCGAGGCTTCCGTCACGTCGCTCATGCCGCTGTCCCCCAATGGCGTATCATCTGTTCGCGATGGTAATGCGCGTCGCCGAACAACACCTCGGAGCTCTTGGCGCGTTTGAACCAGAGGTGGGTGTCGTTGTCCCAGGTGAAGCCGATACCGCCATGGATCTGAATGGCGTGGATCGCGGTCTGGAGATAGGTCTCGCTGGCGGAGGCTTTCGCCAGAGACGCGGTGGCCGCGATGTCGTTGTCTCCGTCATCCAGCGCGGCGGCGGCGAAATACGCGGCGGATTTCGACATTTCCACATCCAACAACATGTCGGCCTGCTTGTGTTTCATCGACTGGAACGAGGCGATCTGCCGGCCGAACTGCACCCGGAGTTTGGCATAGGCCAGCGCGTCCTCTCGCAACCGTTCCGCGCCGCCAACCATTTCGTTGGCGAGGCAGATCGACGCCTCGATCATCGTTTTCGCGAAGGGAGCGGAGGCGGCGCCTTGTTCGCCAAGCAGCGAGGCCTCCACACCGTCGAACGTCAGGCGCGCCATTTTCCGGGTGGGGTCCATCGTCTTCAACGCCCGTCGCGCAAGGCCCGCGGCATCGCCTTTGACGACGAAGAACGACAAGCCGGTCCCACCGGTTGTTCCGGGCGCGCGGCCCAGTACTATGACGGTGTCGGCGGTGTGACCGTCGATGACGTAACTTTTATGTCCGTTCAGCTTGTAAACTCCGCCCAAAGGCGTGGCGGTCAGCGTTGTCGCGGCGGCATCCCAGGCGCCGGAGTCCTCAGCGCTGGCGAGCGTCGCGATCGTCTCGCCGTCGGCGATACCGGGCAGCAAAGCGCGCTTATCGGCCTCCGTCCCTGCGTTCAGGATGGCGCCGGCGGCCAGCACAGTGGTCGCGAAATAGGGCGCGCAAAGCAACGCGCGACCCATCTCCTCCAGCACGACGCAATGCTCGCCGAAGCCGAAACCGTGCCCACCGTAGGCCTCCGGAATGCGGATGGCGGTCAGGCCCAACTCGGCGTTGAGCTTTTGCCAGCCCTCGCGTTCCCAGCCCGCGTCCGTTTCCATCAGGCGGCGGACTTCCTTGGTGGGTGAGCGGTCCGCCAGGAAACGGCGGACGTTGGATCGGAACTCGTCCTGCTCCGGTGAGAAACTGAATTTCATGAGTACTCCCCTCTGGCGGGGAATATAGAGCCGGTTTGGGGTGGGCGGGAAGCGCGAGCATCCCACGGTGCCTGCCGCCTCCCGGCTCAAATGCGATGACTCTGCCGGTTCGCGAGACTTGTATCGTTGAGGAATTTGAGACACATCGAAGCATTGTGCCGTGGTGAGCCGTGCGGCTTCGGCGAGGAGATAAGTCTCATGGCATTGCTCGAATTCGAACCGTCGCGGTTTCCCGGTATCTTTATCGAACAGGGGAACGGCGGATTTTACGGCCCAGCCGCCAAGGTGCTGCACACGCTGGGGCGTATGAAAATCGGCTACGACATTCTGGATATCATCAGCAAACGTACCCGTGGCATCGGGATTGGCGGAGCCACGCCCACACCCGGGCACATGAAATGCATCGTCCGCCGCGGGCCGGGCTCGCTCTCCAGCGAACGCGCGATGAATACCTTCGCCTCGCGCCTCATGAACGCGAACTTCGTGGTCACCGACGACACCGTGGACGATTTCGGCGGTGAATACGGTGTCCACCATACGCAGCGCCAGCAGGTCACCGGCCCGGGAGGCCATAAGTTCACGGTGGCGCGCGCCGGAACCAGCGCGGTCGCGACCTTCGAGCCGAGCTTCGATTACCCGACCATGGTCCCGGAATCGCCGCATTTCGTGGTCCTCGGGCATGAACTGATCCACTGCATGCATTTTCTCAGTGGCGATACCAGCAGCTACCGGGCGGGCGATCCCTGGGGCGCGGGCGACTCGTACATGAAGCACGAGGAAGCGCGCACGGTAGGGCTGGGGATTTACACGCATACGCGGATTTCCGAAAACGCCATCCGGAAGGAAGCAAAGCTGAAAATTCGCACGTTCTACAGTTCGCCTGGCGACTGCGACGGGCTGACCTCGGCGTCGAAGCCGTAGACTGATTGCCGGGCCTGACGGTCTCGACGCCGTTTCCCAGCCGGTTCCCCCGGTGTTCTTGCCGCGTTGCCCATTCGATGGTAGCTGACGGTTGTCCATCATCGCCAGAAGACAAAGGAGACATTGATGTCCGCGGCCCTCGACATTCCTATGCTGGATCATGAACTCGCCGATGACGAACTGCAATGGACGAAATCCGTATATGATGAGTTCAGCAAAGTCCGCGCGTCGTACGCGGGACGCGGCGGCGATTTCGATCCAAAGGAAACATTACGCGAAATTCTGGGTAAATCCGAATACCAGCTCTCAAACCCGCCGGATCTGACGGGACCTGGCCCCTGGCGGCTTGGACAGAACCGCCACGGCAGGAATGCCGCCGCGGTATTCCTCCCAAAGGTCGAACTGCACACTCACATCAGAAGCCGGACCGATCAGTTCCCCATGTATGTAATCGGCGAGGCCGAAGGATTCGCCATCGACGGCAACGGCCAGCCCATTCTCATTCCGGTGACCGGCGGCGATCAATTTCACAACAACCCCGGCGCGCCGCACGCGTTCGTGCCGAAAGTCGGCAAACCGACCCCGGCGAACTGGGAAATCGCTTTCATCGCGATCACGCCACGCAATTTGAAGGAGGACACGCACCGTGTCTCCGACGAGGTACGCGCCGCTTACAAGCGGGTGGTTGGTCAGGACGCGCCTCTGGGCGTTTGAAGGCGGCATGACGAGGGAACACCCGCGCTTTAAGCCTAAGGTGACACTCAACAATAACCGCTTCGGGATGGCATCGATTTCGTATCGTCATGGCCCGGCTCGTCCGGGCCACCTATTGCGCCACGGTGCTGGATCAGGTGGCCCGGACGAGCCGGGCCATGACGACGGTGGGGAAAGCCAACCGACTCGTTTATTTCCGTGCGTCGCCTAACGCTGCACCCGCCCGCAATAAAACGTGCTCCGCCCCGATTGCACGATCCGCCTGATCCCCGTGCATCCCGGTTCCCCGGGACACACCTCGCATTTTTCGCCTTCCCGTCCGTACACCTTCCACGCGTGCTGGAAATATCCCAACTCGCCGTCCGGTTGCACGTAATCCCGTAACGACGATCCTCCCGCCGCGATCGCTTCGGTCAGTGTCGCCTTGATCGCCGGCACCAGCCGCGCCGCCCGCGCGCCCACCACGGTCGACGCCAACCGCACCGGCGAAATCCTCGACCGGAACAACGCCTCGCACACGTAAATGTTGCCCAGTCCGCACACCAGCCGCTGATCCAATAACGCGGCCTTGATCGGGGTCCGCTTGCCTTTCAACGCCGCGTTCAGCGCCGCGGCCGAGAACGCGTCGTCCAACGGCTCCGGCCCCATTCCGGCCAGCAGCCGGTGCTGGTCTTCCTCGGCCGTCTTCACCAGATCGACGGAGCCGAACCGCCGCGGATCGACGAACCCCATTCGCCAGCCGTCATCGACCTCGATCGACATGTGCTCATGGGTGATCGCTGCGTTCGGAATACCGATGGACAAATTCATCCGTCCTGACATGCCCAGATGGATCAACACCGAATCGCCCCCGCTCAACCGCATCAGGATGTATTTCGCCCGCCGCCGGAACCCCAGCACCTCGGCGCCCGTCAGCCGCGCCGCCAGCCCTTCCGGAAACGGCCACCGCAAATCCGGCCGGTTGATCGCGGCGCGCACGATGCGCCGCCCTTCCAGCCGCGCCCGAAGGCCTCGCATCACGGTCTCAACCTCGGGGAGTTCCGGCATCCTGCTTCCGCGCGCTATGATGCGGCCATCATGAGCGATAACCATGAAAAGGTCGATTTCGGCTTCCGCGCCGTCGCCCGCGAGCAAAAGGCGGGGATGGTCCGCGCCGTCTTCGACTCCGTCGCCCCCCGCTACGACCTCATGAACGACCTCATGTCCCTGGGCGTTCACCGGGCGTGGAAACACGTGTTCGTGACGGCCCTGGACCCGCGCCCGAGGCACACGCTGCTGGACCTCGCAGGCGGCACCGGGGACATCGCGTTCGGGTGGCTGCGCCGCGGCGGTGGGCCCGCGATCCTGTCCGACATAAATCCGTCGATGCTACGTGTCGGCCTGGACCGCGCGGTCGAACGCGGCCTGATCGGCGGCCTGTCGCCCCTGGTCGCCGACGCGGAACATCTGCCGGTGCCCGATCGCAGCGTCGACCGCGTCTCCATCGCCTTCGGCCTGCGAAATTGCACCGATAAAGCCCGCGTGCTGCGGGAGGCACGGCGGGTGCTGAAACCGGGCGGACGGTTCCTGTGCCTGGAGTTTTCGAAATTGCAAATCGCCGTGTTGCGGCCGCTCTATGACGCGTGGTCCTTCAAGGTTCTCCCGCGCCTTGGCCAGATCGCGGCGAAGGATTCCGAAAGTTACGTCTATCTGGCCGAGAGTATCCGCACCTTTCCCGATCAGGCGAAGCTGGCGGCGATGATGACCGAGGCTGGACTATCTCGCGTCACGGTGCGCGATCTCTCAGGCGGAATAGCAGCGATCCACGCGGGGTGGCGGTTATGAGCACATTGTCCGGCAAACGGGTATTGCTGATCATCGCGGGCGGCATCGCCGCTTTTAAATCCGCGGAACTGATCCGGCTGCTGCGCGGCGCCGGTTGCGGGGTGACCTGCGTGCTGACCGAAAACGGCGCGCAATTCGTGACGCCGCTGACCCTACAGGCGCTGAGCGAGAACAAAGTTTACCGCGAGCTGTTCTCGCTGACCGATGAAAGCGAAATGGGACACATTCAGTTGTCCCGCGCCGCCGATCTACTGGTCGTCGCGCCCGCCACGGCGAATATCCTGGCGAAGATGGCGAATGGCCTGGCGGACGACCTTGCCTCGACGGTGTTGCTGGCGACCGACAAGCCGGTGCTGGTGGCGCCCGCGATGAACGTGCGGATGTGGCTGCATGCCGCGACGCAGGTTAATTTTTCCGTGCTGCGGGGCAGGGGCGTGTTGTCGGTTGGCCCGGCCGAGGGAGCGATGGCCTGCAACGAATATGGATTTGGCCGCATGTCGGAACCGGCGGAAATCCTGACCGCGATCAAAGGCATCCTGTTGGCACCCCAGCCTTTGGCGGGTCGCCATGTCATCGTCACCAGCGGTCCGACGCATGAGCCGATCGATCCGGTACGATACATCGCCAACCGTTCCTCCGGACGTCAGGGCCACTCAATCGCCGCTGCTCTTTCGGCATTGGGGGCGCGGGTGACGCTCGTCAGCGGTCCCGTCACGGTCCCCGATCCCGCCGGCGTCACGGTCCGGCGGATCGAAAGCGCGGCCGAAATGCTGGCCGCCTGTCAGGCCGCTTTGCCCGCCGATGCCGCCGTCTTCGCGGCCGCTGTCGCCGACTGGCGGGTCGCGAATGCGTCGAGTGGCAAAATCAAAAAACAACCCGGCGCCGCTCCACCTGGACTGGAACTGGTCCCCAACCCCGACATCCTTGCCACCATCGCCTCCCCTGGGCCGGCTCGTCCTCGACTGGTCGTGGGGTTCGCCGCCGAAACGGATGACTTATTGGCAAACGCGCAAGGAAAGTTGAAGCGAAAGAACGCGGATTGGATCGTCGCCAACGATGTTTCATCCGAAACCGGCATCATGGGTGGCGCGGAGAACGAAATTCATTTGATCACCTCCGCGGGAGTCGAGGACTGGCCCCGGCTGGACAAACAGGAGGTCGCGCGGCGCCTGGCAGCTCGTATCGCGGAGGCCCTGCGATGACCGTCCCTGTCCGCGTTCGCCGTTTACCGCACAATCAGGACCTCCCACTGCCCGCATACGCGACAAAAGGCGCTGCGGGAATGGACCTGCTGGCCGCCATTACCGATCCCATGACCATCCTTCCGGGACAACGCACGCTGATCCCAACCGGACTGTCGATCGCATTGCCGCCTGGTTACGAGCTACAGATCAGGCCGCGTTCAGGCCTGGCATTGCGAAATGGAATCGTTCTGCCGAACAGTCCAGGAACCATCGACGAGGATTACCGGGGCGAAATTCAGGTGATCGTGCTGAATACCGGAAGCGAACCATTTGTTGTCGAGCGGGGCGCGCGAATCGCTCAGGCCGTGCTGGCGCCCGTGGTGCGCGCGGGGTGGGAGGAAGTGGCGGACCTCGATGTCACCGCGCGCAATGACGGCGGTTTCGGCAGTACCGGACGATGACGTTCAATTGAATGACATCCCACCGCTCAACGACACCGTCTGCCCGGTCATGTAGGCATTCCCAATCACCATCAGCACCGCCTGCGCGCATTCCTCGCCGGTGCCAAACCGCCCCACCGGAATCCGCGGCAACGACGACGGCAAACCCGCGGTCACCTCGTTGTTGACGAGAATATCGACCATCCCCAACCCATGCTCAATCGCCCGGAACATATCGTTGACGGAGTCGGCGTTCGACACATCCGCCGGCACCGCGATCGCGCGGCGTCACAGCTGGTGAATCGTTTCGACGACGTCAATCGCCTCCGACGCCCGCTCCTTGTAATTCACCGCCACATCCGCCCCTGCCTGGGCCAGCGCGATCGCCACCGAGCGGCCGATGCCCCGCGACGCACCGGTCACTAAGGCGACGCCCAAAGATAAACGCTTCGATCGGGCACCTGCCTCTCCACGTCATGGTTCGGCTCGACCGGACCATCGGTCGCGGTACAGTGCCGCTTCGGATGGTCCGGTCGAGCCGAACCATGACGCGGGGGGCGCGTACCGCAACGAAACGGTTATCTTTGGGCGTCGCCTAAAGCCACGTGCCCGGTCCGTCATGCAAAACGCCTCGCCGCGTAAGGGGTCAGATCGAAAGCCGGGGGCCGCCCGGAAATGAGATCCGCGACGATCTTGCCCGTCGCCGCGCCAGCCGTCAGACCGACATGCCCATGCCCGAACGCATGCAGGATATCCGGGCTGCCCGAGGCCGGGCCAAGGCACGGCAACCCATCCGGCATGGACGGACGATGCCCCATCCACAGCTTCAACCGTTCCGGCGGCAGATTGGCCGGAACGCCGGGGTAAACCTCCCGCACGAATTTTAATAAGACCTCGGCCCGTTTCCAGTTCGGCGCGGCCTCAAGCCCAGCGAGCTCCACCTGACCGCCAGTGCGCAACCCGGCGGGGGTCATGGCGAAGGCCATTTTCCCGTCGCTTGGCATCACGGGATAGCGCGGTTCCACGCCGGGATCGCTGATCACCACATGATACCCGCGTTCGGTTTCCAGCGGCACGCGATCCCCCGCGGCGGCGGCGAGTTGTTTCGAATAAGCTCCGGCCGCGATGACCGATTTGTCGGCGGCGACCTCCCCGTCAGTCGTGATCACCGCGCGTAATTGACCGTTTTCGATCCGGAACCCCGTCGCGCCCGCCCGCCGCAACGTGGCACCCGAGGCCACCGCGTGCCTCACCAGTGCCGCGACATAAGCGCCGGGATCGCGGCATTGACCGTTCTCCTCCACCAGCAACGCGAATTTGTAGCGCCGGCTCAACGTTGGCTCACGCTGCCGCAGTTCATCCTCATCCAGTTCCAGCCAGCGCGTGCCGTTTTCGCGGCGGAGGCGCCAGGACAGAGCTTCCGCCTCGAACGCCGCGCGGTCGGGATAAGCGAACAACACGCCCTGTTTGACGATCAGTTCACCGACGCCCGCTTCCTCCGCCAAAGCACGATGCAGGGCTGGGGCATCCGCCAACAGCGGTTGCAACGCATGGGCGATTGTCGAAAGTTTCGCGGGGGTCGATCCGGCCGCGACGAACCGCCGCAGCCACGGCAACAACCGAGGCAGATACGACCACCTTATCGCGAGCGGGCCCAGTGGATCGAGCAAATATCCCGGCACCTTCTTCCATATCCCGGGAGTCGCCATCGGAATGACCGAACTCGGATTAAGCAGCGTGCCGTTGCCGTAGCTGGCAGCTTGCTCGCCGCCCGGGTCGCCCGGCTCGACGATCGTGACACGGTGCCCGTCGCGCAACAATTCCAATGCGCTGGCGGCGCCGACAATTCCCGCGCCGATGATGACGACATGTTTGCTCACGAAACTTTCTTCAGGCCCCCGGTTCGGACGCATGCAGCAAGGCAGCGGCCACCGGCGCCGCCGCGATCGACATCCCGTGCCCGTCATGCCCCACGCCCGGCACGTCGGTCACCGTCCACGCGCATCGCGTGCCGATCGCCGCCGCCGCGGCATGGCCCAATTGGACGTAGGTGTGAGCGCGGTGATACCGCGTCTCCCCTTGACGCAGCGATCGCGGGCCTTTTGGGAAAAATCGCCCGGTGGTCTTGGTATCCTCGGTGCCCGCCATGATGGTAAGAGGGAATTTCAGTAACGAGCCCAGGGAATCAGCGGTCACGGCGGTCTCGCCGAGACCGAACGGCCAGGGGACCGACAGATCGGGCATCGCGTAAGTCCCGGCATTGGCACAAATCGCCGCCGCGACGCGGTTTCGATACCCGAACGACAGCATCCGGTGCACGAATTGCCCTCCGGCCGAGTGCCCGAACTGCCCATACCGCTCCCGCCGCGTCACTCCCGCCGTCCGCAACGCGTCGAACAGGCGCGGCACGATACCGTAGGTCCATAGGTCCCGCGGGTTCAGCGTTCCATCCTGGTTATGCATATTTCCGAAGTGGTAACGGAGGTAATCCGGAAAACTTGCTTCCGTGTACTCAATCGCAATGGCGAGCAGATGATGGTGTTCGGCCAGCGGCAGCCAGTAATCCCGATACGCGGCCCCGTTGCGCCCCACCCCGTGATGCACGAACAGCACTGGGGTCGCGGGCGTGTACGTGGACGGCCGCGCCGCATGAAGCAAGACCGGTTTCCCGGGAAACGCCTCATCGATCCACCCCAGGGAATTGGGTCCCGGCCTGGCGACGAGCGACTGAAGGTCTTGGTTCAACCGGCCTTGGCCACGGCCCGTCCGGCGATCACGCCGACCAGATGCGCGCGGTACTCGGAACTTGCGTGGATATCGCCGTTCAGATCGGCGGGTGAGGTCGTCACGCCCTTGATCGCCGCGGCAGAGAAATTCCCGGCCAGTGCCGCTTCCATCGCGGTATGGCGGAACACGCCGCCCTGACCGGCGCCGGTCACCGCGACCCGCGCGCCAGCCGATGTTTGCGCCACGAACACGCCAACGATCGCGTAACGGGAGGCCGGGTTGCGGAATTTTTCATAGGCCGCTTTGGCCGCGACCGGGAACTCCACCGCGGTGACGATCTCGCCTTGCTCCAATGCCGTGGAGAACAGGCCGGTGAAGAAATCGTCCGCCTTGATCGAGCGGCGATCCGTCTTGATCGTGGCCCCCAGAGCCAGTGCCGCGGCCGGATAGTCAGCCGCCGGATCGTTGTTGGCGATGCTGCCGCCGATCGTGCCGCGGTGGCGCACGGCCTCGTCGCCAATCCCGCCCGCCAACGCCGCCAACGCGGGGATCGCGGCCTTCACCGCGGCGCTGTTGGCGACCGCGACATGGGTGGTCATCGCCCCGATCGTCACCGTGCCGCCCGTCACCGTGATTCCGGTCAGTCCTAGTCCGGACAGATCGACGATTGTCGACGGTTTTGCCAGCCGCTGCTTCAACACGGGAATATAGGTCATCCCGCCGGCCAGCGCCTTGGCCTCGGAATCCGCGCCCAAAGCCTTGACCGCATCGGCGAGGCTGGCGGGTTTTTGATATGCGAAATCATACATCGCTTGCGTCCCTTACTCAGCCGCCATTTTCGACGGGCCGGCGTTGATGATCGACCAGATTTTTCCGCTCGTGGCGGGCATGTTCATGTGCCGCACCCCGTACTCCTTCAACGCGTCGCAAATCGCGTTGATGACCGCGGGCGGGGAGCCGATCGCGCCCACCTCGCCGCAGCCTTTCGACCCCAGCGGGTTATGCGTGCACATGGTATTTTCGGTCGCGACATGGATATTGGGCAGATTGTCCGCGCGCGGCATCGTGTAGTCCATCATCGAGCCGGACATCAGTTGGCCGTTCTCATCGTATACCGCTGCTTCCAGCAATGCCTGGCCGATGCCCTGCGCGATGCCGCCCTGCACCTGACCCTCGACAATCATGGGATTGATCACGCGACCCACGTCGTCGACCGCGGTGAAGTTCACCACCTGGACAACGCCGGTTTCCGGATCGATTTCGACCTCCCCGATATGGCAGCCGCCCGGGAAGGTGAAGTTTTTCGGATCGTAGAACGCGGTTTCGTCCAGGCCCGGCTCCAGTTCCTCAATTGGATAGTTGTGCGGAACGTACGCCGCCAGCGAAATGTCGGTCAGCGTCTTCGATTTATCGGTGCCGGCGACGGTAAAGGTGTTGTTGGCGAACTCGATGTCCTCGACCGAGGCTTCCATCAGGTGCGCGGCGATCTTTTTGCCCTTGGCGATGATCTTGTCCATTGCCTTGACCATCGCCGAGCCGCCAACGGCCAGGCTACGGCTGCCATAGGTGCCCATGCCGAAGGGGATTTTCGCGGTATCGCCGTGCACGACATCGATCTGATCCAGCGGGACGCCGAGTTGGTCGACCACCAGTTGCGCGAAGGTTGTTTCATGGCCCTGGCCATGGCTGTGCGAGCCAGTGAAAACCGTGACGCTGCCGGTCGGATGGACACGGATATTGGCGACCTCGTAGAGGCCCGCCCGCGCGCCGAGCGAACCAGCCACCGCCGACGGCGCGATGCCGCAGGCTTCCAGATAGGTCGATATCCCGATGCCGCGCAGTTTGCCGCGCGCCTTCGCCGCCGTTCGCCGCGCCTCGAACCCGTCCCAGTCGGCGTTCTTCAACGCGACCCGGAGCGTGGTCTGATAATCGCCGCTATCATAGGCCAGCGCCACCGGCGTCTGATACGGGAACGCATCGACGGGGATGAAGTTGCGCCGCCGCAGTTCGACGCGATCGATCCCGGTGTCGAGCGCCACCGCGTCCACGAGGCGTTCCAGCAGGAACGCCGCTTCCGGCCGTCCGGCGCCGCGATAGGCGTCGACGGGAACGGTGTTGGTAAAGACGGCCTTGACCTCGCAGTAAATCACCGGGGTCGTATAACAACCGGCCAGCAGCGTGGCATACAGGTACGTTGGCACGCAGGGCGCGAAAGTCGACAGATACGCGCCCATGTTGGCCTGGGTCGAAACGCGTAAGCCAAGGAATTTGCCCTGCGCGTCAACGGCCATTTCCGCGACGCTGACGTGATCGCGGCCATGCGCGTCGGAAATGAAGCTTTCCGTTCGCTCCGCCGTCCACTTCACGGGACGCCGCACTTTCGCGGACGCCCAGGTGACGATGGCTTCCTCGGCGTAATGGTAGATTTTCGAACCGAATCCGCCGCCGACATCGGGCGCCACCACGCGCAGCTTGTTCTCGGGGATGTGCAGCACGAACGCGCCCATCAGCAGCCGGATCACATGCGGATTCTGGCTGGTGGTATACAGTGTATACTCGCCGGAGTTGACGTCGTAATCGCCAATCGCCGCGCGCGGTTCCATCGCGTTGGGGATCAGGCGGTTATTCATCAGATCGAGGCGCACGACCTTGTGCGCGCCGGCGAACACGCCATCGACGACGGCCTTGTCGCCGATTTGCCAGTCGTAACAGATGTTACCGGCGACCTCGTCGTGCACCGTGGGCGCGCCAGGGGCCAGCGCCGCGGCCAGGCTCGCGGCGGCCGGCAGGTCGGTGTACCCGATCGACAGCAGCTCGGCCGCGTCCTTGGCCTGCTGTTTCGTCTCCGCGATGACCACCGCGATGGGATCGCCGACGTGCCGCACCTTGCCAACGGCGAGCACCGGATGCGGCGGCTCCGCCATCGGCGAGCCGTCTTTGTTGTGGATCTGCCAACCGCACGGCAGGCCGCCAATCTCTTCCTTCGCGAGATCGGCGCCGGTGAAAACCGCGACCACTCCAGGCGCTTTCGCCGCGGCGGAAATGTCGATCCCGCCGATTGTCGCGTGTGCCCGGTCGGACCGTTTCACATACGCGTGAAGCTGACCGGGACGGTTGATATCGTCTGTGTAATTGCCGCGGCCATTCAGGAAGCGCGAGTCTTCCTTGCGGCGGACGGATGCACCGATGCCTTCGAAGCCCATGGCGTTATCTCCCTTGTTCTGACGAATTATGCCTTGGCGTGCATCAAAGGATGCGCCGCGGCGATCGCCTTAACGATGTTGTGATAACCGGTGCAGCGGCAAAGATTGCCTTCCAGACCGTCGCGGATTTCCTGCTCGGTCAGTCCGGCCGGGTGATTGTTCACCAGATCGATGGCCGACATCACCATGCCCGGTGTGCAGAATCCGCATTGCAGAGCGTGATGCTCCCGGAACATTTCCTGCATCGGGTGCAGGGTACCGTCGGCCGCCGCCAGCCCCTCGATCGTGAGGACGGAAGTTCCCGCCGCCTGGACCGCGAGCATCGTGCAGGATTTGGCCGAGACACCATCCACATGCACGACGCAGGCGCCGCATTGCGACGTATCGCAGCCGACATGGGTGCCGGTCAGCGCCAGCTTTTCCCGTAACACTTCCACCAGCAGGGTGCGGTTTTCAACCTCCACCGTGTGCTGCTTTCCGTTCACCGTCAGGGTGACCTGAGGCATCGCGCGCTCTCCCTTTATCTCGTCCCAACTCGCGCGGGGAGTGTGGTCATGCGGCGGGGTCCGGTCAAGCGGTGTCGCTTGAACGGTGGTAGCGTCAGGGCACTGCCCTGAAACCCGCGAGAGGGCGTTGCCCTCCTCGACCTCCCACCAGGGACACGGTCCCTGGACCGCGATTTATGGGGTTGGGGATTGGGAGAGGGCCTGCTCGCATGTTGAGAGGCCTCCGTAGGCCCTCTCCCAATCCCCAACCAAAAGTCATGGTTCCAAGGGCCGCTGCCCTTGGCGGAGTTCCAAGCATGCCCCTGCGAAGGCGGGGGAGGCAGAGCCTCTTGGTGGGGCCCGGGGCAAAGCCCCGATGCTGTCCCGATCGAGCGATTGCCCAGCGGCCCGAGCAGAAAAGTGTCACGGCCTGACGGCGGGAGTTTCCACGATCATCCCATTGGCCCGCACCGTCAGGAACAGAGCCAGAGAAGCGGCCTCCCGCGAGTCCGGCGTGAACACCTCGGCCCGGACGCCATTCAGGCAATTTCTCAACCGGCGGTAGAGCGATCCCATGCCTTGCCATTCCAGACGATACTCGGGGTAGCCGTTCGGGTGCCCCTCCGGGATCGTGCTCCCCGCCAGTCGCTGGCCCGCCCGTTCCTCATGACATTGGGCGCACGACATGTTGAGCTGACCCATGCGCTCGCGGAACAGCGCGGCGCCTTCGGACATGAAAGGTTCTCTGGGCCTGGCCGCCAAAGGCATGCCGCGCGATTGCAGTCCCACCAGCGCGGACAACGCGAGCAACCGGTCATCGTCCCAGGCATAAGCGGGCGCCGCCATATGGTCGGTCCGGCAAAGATTGATCCGTTGCTCGACAGTCATGAGCCGGTCGCGCTTCAGGTCGAAAGCCGGATACCGCGCCGCGACGCCGCGCATCAATGAAACATCGCCATGGCAATTCGCGCAGCCGCCGGACCACAGGGCCTCCCCCTGCTTCACCCACAGGAACGCCGGATTGGCGGCGTCGTCATCCTGCATTGCCCGCGTTTCAGGGCTGGCGTCGTCGTATCCGGACCGGCGGTCGCTTGCGCCGATCGAAAGGAACGCGGCGAGGATCAGGATCGGCACGGCGGCGTGGCGGATCATGCCACGTTGACCGCCACCGTTTCAGTTTGCGTCACACCTTGATCGTCCACGAATGTCAACGCCAGGATCCCACTCTTTTCGGCAACGACGCTGAACGCTAAAAACGGATTGGCCGAAATCGCCGGAAAGAAATCCGCGTCCAGAACCGTCTCCCCATCCAGCGTGCAAACGAAATGATTGATGATGTCGCGGGGAATCGCCTGCCCGACCTGATCGCGCCGCTGCCCGCTTTCCATCGGATGCGAGATAAGAACCTTCACCTCGAAGGGGATACTTCGAAATACCTGTTTGGGAACATTGATCAGAACACGGACCACGCTTGCCCCCTCTATTCGATGCACGCGGCCAGAGTAACCAGCGGTTCGGCGCTGTCCCGCCAGCAGGTGCCGTCGCGCAGCCGCGCGATCGCGATCACCGTTTGCGAGGTCGCCAACCGGATCCGCGTCGATACGGCGGGCACGCCCGAACGCGGTCCGAACCGGAACACCGCCACGACCGGCAATGGGTTCCCCTCCGCGAACACGTGGATCGATTCAACCGGGGAGGGCGGATCGGTCACCGATACCCGCATCGCCACCGCGTTACCGTTTTCGACCAACACCGGCAGATCGAGGTGAACCAACCCGTCCTTCAACGGCGACTCCCCGACCAACGTTCTGATCAGGCCGTCCACCTCCGCCGGGGTCGCGAACGCCCGCGGCACAGCCGCTACCGCCGCCAACGCAACCAACCGGCGCCTGGGCAACTTCATGGCGCGCGCAGCGAGGCGAGGAACGTCACCACGTCCTCGATCTGTTCGAGCGTTAAAATCGGCCGTCCCCGCCATGCCTGCCCCACGCGATTTGGTTTTTCGACGTTACCATAAGCGGGCATCACCGTGTCTGGATTGAATCGCGCGGGATCGGTCAGACGCAGGCGGAGTTCATCTTGGGTCAACCGGCCGCCCACCCCGTCCAACCGAGGTCCGATCGTGCCGAGCAAATGCGGCGCCGGAAATGGCCCGGAGTGGCACAGCAAGCACGCGCTCACCCCCCGGTCCTCCACGATCCGCCGCCCCTTCGCCGCATCCCCCGCATGAGCCTGTCCCGCGACAAGCAGCGCGAGCAACACGTACCTCACCCAAAGACTTCCGCCGTGATGGTCGCGAACCATTGCTCGCCGAACATCGCCTCCTGGATACGCTGCTCGGCGGGCGCGTCGGGAGGACTGGTGCCGCCCGCGCCCTCGATATCCGCCAGCACGCCGTTTGCCGGCCGGTACACGCCCGCGACGGAAATCCCATACTCTGGCGCGACGAGGCTGTAGCAGGTGTTGATCAGTCGCGGCTCATCCGGTTTCTTCCCATTTAACAATGAGACGACGGCCGCCGCGCAAACCTTTGCCTGCGCGTTCGCGGCGAAGGCCGATTTCGGCATGGCTCCCGCGATTGCCGCGTCGCCGATCACGTGAATGCCTGGCACCAACCGGGATTCGAACGTCATGGGATCGATCGGACACCATCCGGATCGATCCGCGACTCCAGCCCCGGCCGCGATCGCGCCCGCGCGTTGCGGCGGCACGACGATGCCAACATCCGCTTTGTGCGAGCCGAACTCGGTCTCAAACGTAAGGGACGCCGGATCGACCCGAGTGACCTTGCCGCCATCGGACAGCGAAACCCACTCCAGAAGTCCAGGGTAAAGCTGCTTCCACGCGGCCTGAAACAACTTCTGCTTGGAAAACGCGTCTTTCGCGTCCAGCACCAGGATTTTCGACTTTGGTTTATGTTTCGTCAGGTACCAGGCGATCAGGCTGGCGCGCTCGTACGGACCGGGAGGGCAACGATAGGGATTGGGTGGCACCGACATGACCACCGTGCCGCCATCCGGCATCGCCTCCAACTGGCGCCGTAACAGCAACGTTTGTTCGCCGGCTTTCCAGGCGTGCGGCATCTTGCTCGCGGCTGCTTCATCGTACCCCGCCAAACCGCTCCAGACGATGTCGATCCCGGGCGAGAGAACCAAACGGTCGTAGGGGTATCTTGTTCCGTTCGCCGCCATGACGGTCCGCGCGGCGGTGTCGATGGTGGTCGCGGCGGCGTGGACCACGGCGACACCTTCGGCGCGCACGGCATCGTACCCGAATCGTTGCGCGGCGAAGTCCCGTCCGCCCGCGATCACCAGATTGCTGAACGGGCAGACGGTAAAGACCGTGTTGGGCTCCAGTAACGTCACATCCAGCGCCGGATCGTAACGCCTGAGAAATCGCGCCGCCGTTGCCCCGCCAAATCCGCCGCCTACCACCACCACGCGCGCTCGTGCCTGCGCCTTCGCCACGAATGGCGCCGCCAGACCGCCCGCCAGAACCTGCCGCCGCCGGATCATTTTTCCGCCGCCCACCATGCCGCGATTAGGCCGAGTTCAGATGGATCGAACCCCTTGGCGATCCGCCCCATCACGGTCGAGGGACGCTCACCCGAGCGGAACGCCAACAACGTCTCCGTCGTTTGCATCGCCTCTCGGCCCGCGAGCGGCAATGCCCCCCCGTGACAGCCCGAGCAGGACGATGCTCCCGGCGGCGGCGGAGCGGCCGCAACCAGGAGCAACGCCAGCCCGAGGGCCGTCGGACGGTTCATGTCGAACCGAGATCGTTGGATCCCAACGGCAAAGCCCGGATCCGCTTACCGGTCGCGGCGAAGATCGCGTTCAACACCGCCGGACCCGCGACCGCGATCGTCGGTTCGCCGACCCCGCCCCAGAACCCGCCAGAGGGCACCAGGACGGTTTCCACCTTCGGCATCTCGACCAGCCGCATGACCTGATAATCGTCAAAATTGCCCTGCATGACACGGCCTTTGTCGATCGTGATCTTGCTGAACAACACCGAACTCAGGCCGTATACGAACGAGCCTTCGACCTGCATCGCGACCTGTTCGGGATTGACGACATAGCCGCAGTCCGAGGCGCAAACCATCCGATGGATTTTCAACTCGCCTTTCGGGGAGACCGAGACCTCCGCCACCGCCGCGGTAAACGACCCGAACCCGGTGTTCTGCGCGATGCCGCGGAAGACCCCCTTCGGCAGCGGCATGCCCCAGCCGGCCTTTTCGGCCGCGGCATTCATCACCGCGAGTTGCTTCGGGTTTTTCGTCATCAGCGCGCGGCGGAATTCCAGCGGATCCTTGCCTGCCGCATGGGCCACCTCGTCGATGAAGCATTCCATGAACAGCGCGTTTTGGTTCGTGTTGACTCCGCGCCAGAAGCCGACGGGAACATGGGTGTTGCGCACCGCGTGGTCGATCAGGACGTTCGGGATCGCCGTGTAGCCGAACTCTTCCTTGTTCCATCCCTGGAAGGCGACAGGATCGACACCGTTGACCATTCGTTGCGGTGCCAGATAGGCCAGGATCGACTGCCCGGAAAGCCGGGCGCGCAGCGCGGTGACATTGCCTTGCGCGTCCATCCCAGCGGTCAGCCTGCACTGCGTGATCGGGCGGTAGAACCCGTGTTGCATGTCCTCTTCACGGCTCCAGATCAGCTTCACCGGCCGTCCCGGCATTTGTTTCGCGATGGTCACGGCCTGACGGACGTAATCCTGTTGCCCACGGCGGCCGAAACCGCCGCCCAGGTGGTGTTTATGGACCTTGACCGCCTCGAGTTTGACGCCCGCCGCCTCAGCCGCCGCCGCCAGCGAGGCGTCGCCGTTCTGACTGCCAACCCAGATTTCGATCTTGCCGTCGTCCCACTTCGCTGTGCAGGTCATCGGTTCCAGCGTGGCGTGGTTCTGGAATTGCGTGCCGTAAACGGCTTCGACTTTCTTCGCCGCGCTGGCGAAGGCCGCGTCGAAATCGCCCTGTTTGTTGCCCAGAGCGGCTTCCTTCGCGTCCAGTCCCGCCTTCAACAACGCGTCGATCTGGGCACTGTCGACAGAGGCGTTCGGGCCCTCGTCCCAGACGACCGGCAGCGCGGCGAGCGCGGTTTTCGCCTGGTACCATTTATCGGCGACCACCGCGATCGTGCTGTCATCGAGCTGCACGACCTTATGCACACCCGGCATGCCGGCGATCTTGGTGGCGTCGAAGGATTTCAGCTTGCCGCCAAACACCGGGCATTGCGCGATCGCGGCGTTCACCATGTTCGGCAATTGCACGTCGATGGCATACACCGTCTTGCCCGACAGCTTGTCCGCCGTATCCAACCGTTTCACCCCGCGGCCGATCAGTTTCCATTCCGCCGGTGTTTTCACCTTCACTTCCGTGGGCGGAGTCAACTTCGCCGCTTCGGCCGCCAGCTCACCATAGCGCAACCGTCTTCCCGTGGGCGTGTGCGTGACTACGCTCAGCGCGGCCGAGCATTCGGTGGCCGGAACGCTCCATTTCGCGGCCGCCGCTTCGATCAGCATGGCGCGGGCGACGGCGCCGCCTTTACGAACATATTCGACCGAAGTGCGGATGCCGCGGCTGCCGCCGGTGGACATATCCCCCCAGGCACGTTTGTTCGCGAGATTGACTTCGGGCGCGACATATTCCGCCTTCACGAAGCGCCAATCGGCGTCGAGTTCGTCCGCGACGAGTTGCGCGAGACCGGTCAGCGTGCCCTGGCCCATTTCCGATCGCGCGATACGGACGATCGTCGTGTCATCGGGCTGAATGACGGCCCAGATGCTCAGTTCCGCGCCCGCGGTGGACTGTGCCGCCGCCTCAGGCAGGGACCAGCCCAGGGAAAGACCGCCTCCGGCGGCCGCGGCGGTGGTGAGGAAGAAGCGGCGGCCGAGTTGCATTGTCTGGCTCATGATACGCTCCTCAAACTTTGCCGCTGGCGGGGGAAGCAGCGGTCAACGCGGCGGCGGTATCGATCGCGGCCTTGATGCGCTGATAGGTGCCGCAGCGGCAGATGTTCGTGATCGTTTCGGCGACGTCGGTCTCCGTCGGTCTGGGTTTTTCCTTTAGCAAAGCCGCCGCCGCCATGATCTGTCCGGACTGGCAATAACCGCATTGCGGCACGTCGTGTTGCGCCCAGGCGACCTGGACCGGGTGGCTGAGACCGTCGGGAGACAGGCCCTCGATTGTCGTGATTTTCGCTGCCCCCACCGATCCGGCGGGAAGCGAGCAGGACCGGGTGGCCACGCCATCGACATGCACCGTGCAGGCGCCGCATTGCGCTATGCCGCAGCCGTACTTGGTGCCGGTCAGGCCGACCCATTCCCGCAACACCCACAGCAAGGGCGTGGTGGGATCGGCGTCGATGTCGAGAGCCTTGCCGTTGATGTTGAGTTTGAGCATGGCACTCTCTCCCTGTTTTGTTGTTTTTACACCAGCCCGCGTATCGTTTCGAGTTGCGACGGATCGTCGAAAGGGCAGACAATCAGCGCATCGTCCACGCCCATATCGGCAAGTTGCTTCAACCGGTCCCGCGCCTCGGCGGGCGACTGCCCGACCAGCGAGATCGTCAGCGGCCGGCCGATCGGCGAAGGGTCAGCGTTTTCCCGGAAGTCGGCGAAGATGTTGGCGACGATGGCGCGTTTGCCGCCGGCCTCACGATACATCCGCAGCCCGATTTCCACGTCTTCCAACACTATTGTCCGGTCAATAGCTGAATAAATTCAATTGGTTATCGTCCATGACGTGTTCGGAACTGTCAGCTGTTTGAGAAATCACAGATTCTATCGAGGCCTTTTCAAATACTGTCACCGAAAACACCTGCATCAATGTGTAGAGGG
>SHWL01000058.1 GCA_009693865.1 Acetobacteraceae bacterium
TGGTCTTTCCTGCCTGGGAGGATATCCTGGCAACCCTGGCCTTCATCAGACCGCCACCACTGCCTTCCTGAAAAGGCCATTCTGACAATCGATTTCCGCTACGCCCTCAACCCCAACCCTACCATTGGCCATAATGAGAACTGCTGGTCAGCCACACGGGCGATCCGTTGGGGATCGCGACCTCGGCGGGCGCGGAGACCCGTAGAATCCGGGGTCCGGCCTGGACATCGTACCGCGCCGATCCGCCCAGAAAGCTGCCGGCGGTCACGATCCCATCGAGCACGTTCATATCGGGCGCCATGGGATCGGCCGCGGTCGCGATCGTCATGCTTTCGGGCCGTAGCGAGACAGTCACGGCACGGCCTTCCGCGCCACCCGAGGGAAAGACACAGCGAATCGAAACGCCATCTTCCAGGCGCACCGCTCCAACGGTGCCGGCGGCGACGCTGGACACGCAGACTCCGCGCACCAGATTGGCGGCGCCGATGAAACTCGCCACGAACTCATTGGCGGGCCGGAAATAAATCGCGCGTGGCTCATCCATCTGGGCAATCCGGCCCAACTCCATCACCGCGATCAGGTCGGACATCGCCAGCGCTTCACTCTGGTCGTGGGTCACATAGACCGTCGTCAGACCGATTTGTTGCTGCAAACGGCGCAGCTCAATCCGCTCCATTTCGGGTCCAGAAGATCCTGAAAAGTCTTTGGCGCGTCCTCGGCTTTCACGGAGTTCGTGTTGTAAGCCGCCGTCCAATAAAAGAAGTTCAACGCGGTCCAGGTGCCGTCTTTGCTCTTTAATTCCGCGGCCAGCATTCCGCGGCCTTCGGGGTGTACGACGCGACAAGCCGCGGATCGCGCAACAGGAACACGGTGTTGGATCCGTCGAATATGTCGGACTGCACGCGCCGCGCGCGCGCTTCGTTGACAATTTTCAACGCGACGACCGCGAATACGCGACCTTGATTCCCGGATATTTCTCCTCGAACGCCGCACCATCGGGCGCACGATCTGGTTGACGATCAGCGTGCTGTACCAGACGACCTCGCCTTCCTAGCGGGCGGCCTCGATCAACGCCGGATCCGGGCCGGCGGCCCAGGAGGTGCCGCCCGTCAGAAGGAGCAGGGTCAGCAGAACGAATTTCATCGAAATATCTTCTGGTATATCGCCGCCCACTTCGGCAACGAGTCTTTCTGCCGCCGGACCGAGCCCGGCGACCCAGACGGCGTGCGTCATCAACAGCAGAGCCACGATGATGGCCCGCATTCCCATGCCTCGGCGGTCATTGTGGTCCGGGCCGGGCGCCGCCACAATCCGGTCATGACACAACTCGGCAAAGCGGTCCGTCACGCCTGGCGGTTGGATCCTGATTTCTGCACCGTGAACCACGGGTCCTTTGGCGCGACTCCCGACTGTGTTCTCGCGGAACAGGACACGTGGCGCCGTCGCATGGAAGCGCAGCCAACGCGGTTCATGAGCACTCTCCCCGCCGCCTTGCGTGCCACCGCCGCCCGCCTCGCCGCCTTCCTGGGCGCCAACAGCGAGGACATCGCGTTCGTCGACAACGCCACTGGCGGCTGCAACGCGGTGCTGCGGTCGTTGTCGTTGCGGCCAGATGACGAGGTGCTGGTGCTGGATCACGGCTACGGCGCGGTCCGCAACACCGTCCGTTTCGTGACCGGACTGATGGGCGCGCGGATGACCGAGGCCGCGATCCCCTTCCCGAACGCGACACCGGAGGATCTGGCCGCCGCGGTCGCCGCCGGTCTGACTTCGCGCACCCGCGTCGCGGTCATCGATCACATCACGTCGGCCAGCGCGCTTGTGCTGCCGGTCGATCGGATCGCGGCGATTTGTCATGACGCGGGCGTGCCGATCCTGATCGATGGCGCGCATGGGCCGGGACAGCTGGACCTCGATCTGAATGCGATCGGGGCGGACTGGTATACCGGGAACTGTCACAAATGGCTGTGCGCGCCAAAAGGAAGTGCGTTTCTCTGGACATCGCCCGCGCGACAGGCGGAGACGCATCCCACGGTCATTTCGCATGGGTTTGGACAGGGTTACCTCAAGGAGTTCGATTGGACCGGGACGCGCGATCCCTCCGCTGTGCTGTCCATTCCGGCCGCCATCGATTTCCACGAACAATTGGGCGGCGCGACGCTGCGGCAACGGAACATCGATCTGGCGGCGGAGGCGGCGTCGCTGGTCGCGCGGCGCCTGAACACGGAAGCGATCCTCGGCGATCCGGGCCGCGCGATGCGTCTGGTGCGGCTGCCCGTCGCGCCGGGCACTCAGGCTTTGCCGTTTCGCGCTCGCCTGCTTCAGGCTGGGACCGATGCGCCGGTCCACGCGATCGGCGGGGCGCTCTGGCTTCGGCTGTCCGCTTTCGCCTACAATGAAATCGAGGATTACACGCGCCTGGCGGACATCGTCGCTGGCGTACTGCGGGAGAGTTCGTGATGACGGTCGAATTCATAGGCATGATCCATCATCGCCAGGCGTCGGAAATCCATCCGCCATCGTCGATGATCCTCGACCGCGGCTATATTCGCGACTTTGCCCAGGCGGCGGAGGCAGGGGGATTCGATCGCGTGCTGGTGGGGTATTTCGCGGATGGGCCGGATGGGTTCCTCGTCGCCTCCGCCGCCGCCGCGCACACCGAACGCCTGAGCTTCCTGGTGGCGCACCGCCCCGGTTACGTGTCGCCCACACTGGCGGCACGGAAATTCGCCACGCTGGACCAGATCACTGGCGGGCGCGCGGCGATACACGTCATCACTGGCGGCGACGACGCCGATCAGTTCCGCGACGGCGACACACTGACCAAGGAGGAACGCTACGAGCGGACTGACGAATATGTTGGGATCCTGAAGCAGATTTGGACCGAGCCGGGCCCAACCGCGGATCATGAAGGTAAATATTATCGCTTCAAGGGCGCCTCGACCGCCATTCGTTGCGCGCAGGAACCGCGCATTCCGATTTATTTCGGTGGCGCGTCGGACTCCGCGCTGCGGGTCAGCGCCAAGCACGCGGATGTTTATGCATTGTGGGGTGAGACCCACGATCAGGTGCGGGAAATCGTCGCGCGACTTCGCGCCGAGGCCGCTCGTCACGGCCGCACATTACGCTTCAGCCTTTCCTTCCGCCCCATCCTTGCCCGCACGGAAGACGAGGCCTGGGCTCGCGCGGAACGGATCAAGCAACGGATCGTGGAATTGCGCGCGAAGGCGGGCCTGGTGGCCAAAGTGCCAGCGAATGAAGGGTCGCGCCGCCTGCTGGCCGCGGCGGCGATGGGCGAACGGTTGGACAAGCGGCTGTGGACCGGCGCGGCGCTGGCAACCGGCGCGCGCGGCAACACCACCAGCCTTGTCGGTACACCCGAACAGGTGGCCGAGGCGCTGTGCGATTATTACGACCTCGGCGTCACGACGTTCCTCATCCGGGGCTTCGATCCGTTGGAGGACAATATCGATTATGGACGGCATTTGTTGCCGCTGACGAAAAAGCTGATCGCGGAACGGTCGGCGTCGCGGGTGGCGGCGGAGTGACGAACGGCGGCAGCGAGTTATCGCTGGGCCGCCTCGGATTCATCAAGTTGGTAGGCCTCGCGGGCGGTTCGCGCGTCGATCCGCCCCTCGGCCAGATCGCGGACGACAAGCGATCGGTCACGCTCCTCGGGCCGGCCATGACCACCCGCGCCCGCGATGACGATGTCGATAATCTCCCCGGCGCGCAGGGCGCCATGGCCGTGATCGAAGGCGGCGGCGCCATCGCGTAGCGTGACGTGCGCCTGCCCACCGGGCTGGCCTCCCGCGAGGCCCCACGGCGGTGACAGGAACCGTGCGCCATCGACGCGCACTCGGCAGGGCGCCTCGGCCCGGTAGACGCGCCGCAATCCCATTCCGCCGCGCCACCGTCCCGGTCCACCGGAGCCGTCAACGAGTTCATAACGTAACAATGTCAACGGATATTCAATTTCCAACGCCTCGACTGGCAGGTTTGACGTGTTGGTCATATGCACATGCACACCATCCAAACCGTCTTTCGAGGGCCGCGCGCCCGAGCCGCCGCCGATCGTTTCCAGATACACCCATAAGGCGTTGTCCTTCGGCTGATGTCCGGCGAAGGTGATGGAAAAACACGCCCCGTTGCTCGCCGCTGTCACACGATCCGGCACGGCCTGGCCAAGCGCGCCGAAGATCAGATCGACAACCCGCTGACACAGGCTCAATCGTCCGTTCACCGCGGCGGGGTGCACGCAGTTCACCACGGTTCCCTCGGGCGCCGTGACATGCAGCGGTCGCGCCAGGCCGGAGTTCGGCGGAATGGAAGGATCGACGACCGCCTTAACCGCGTAATAGACGGTCGAAAGCAGCGCGGTGTAGGTCATGTTGAGGCCCGCGCGAATTTGCGGCGGCCCGTCGAAATGTAGATGCATCGTATCGCCCACGACGGTGATCATGCAGGACACGTCGAACTCGCCATCGATTTCCGGGCAATCGTATTTGTCGGCGAAGCGATAAACGCCGTCGGGAATCGCCGCTATCCCGGCGCGCATTTTTCGTTCCGCGTGGTCCTGCAAAGCGCTCCCAGCCGCGAGAACGACCTCGCGCCCATATTTGGTGCACAAGAACCCGAGCCGCTCGACACCCAGGCGATTGGCGGCCATCTGGGCGCGGAAATCCGACAGACGCTCCCGCGGCACCTGACAGTTCAGCAGAATCAGGGCTTGCACATCGGTTTGCAATTCGCCAGCCCGGTACAGGCGAATTGGCGGAATCCGCAGACCCTCCTGGTAAATATGCGCGTGGCCGCGATCGGCGAAATCCGCGTGATGCGCAAGATTCACGGCCCAGAACGTCATCTCACCGTCGATGAACACCGGCTCGGCCAGCACGATGTCGGGCAGATGCGTGCCGCCGCCCTCATACGCGTCATTGCCGCAGAATACGTCGCCAGGCCGCATGTCCTCGATCGGATGCCGCTTCATGATGTGCGGTATCAAGCCGAGGAAGCTCCCCAGATGCATCGGAATATGCTCAGCCTGGCACAGCGTGTTTCCGGCGAGGTCGAACAACGCCGTCGAACAATCCCGGCGTTCTTTGATGTTCGTGGAGTATGAGGCGCGGATCAACGCCTCCCCCATTTCCTCGACGATGGAGGACAAAGCGCTGCCGATGACTTCCACGGTGATCGGATCGATGGCCGCGTTTTTCATGCCGTCTCCATGACGATGTTCAGCCACGCATCGACCCGCGCCGTCATGCCGCCCGGCACGAAGGTCGTCGCGTCCATTTGCTCGATGATCGCCGGACCGTCGATGCGATCTCCCGCTTCCAGCTGGTCGCGGTCGTAGATGGGACACTCAGCGAAAGTCCCACTCTCCGCCATCCAGACCGGGCGATGACCCGTCAACGCGCCCGCGGCATCGGTCCCGGTCAGCGGCCGGGGCGTGAAGGTTGCTTTTGGAACCACACCGGCTGCCTCGACACGGAACGTTACCAGTTGCACGGGTTCATCGTCCGAAGCGAACCCGTACAGGCGGCGATGCGTGGCCGCGAACCCCTCTGCCAGCGCGGTCAGGGTGCCGAGGTGAATCTCACCGTCCGGCAGAGGAACGGAAAGCTCGTAGTTCTGGCCCGCATAACGCATATCAACGGTGCGCGCGATCCGGCGGTTTTCCCGCGTGACGTGTTCGTTGTCGAACCATGCGGCGGCACGCGCGGCGAGCTCCTGGAACGCGTCAGTCATGGGGAGCAGCGCGCTTTCCGACAATGCAAGCAGCCGCGTGACCGCGAAGTCGGCGCGGAGATCGGTCAGTAGCAACCCCATCGCGCAAAGGATGCCGGGATTGCGCGGCACCAGGACCCGTCCGATCTCCAACTCTTTCGCCAGGCGCGCCGCGTGCAACGGCCCAGCGCCGCCGAACGCGATCAATGTGTAATCGCGCGGGTCGTAGCCGCGTTGCACCGAAATCACCCGGATCGCGCGCGCCATGTTCGCGGTCACCACCGCCAGAATTCCCTGGGCCGCGGTCATCGCATCCAAGCCTAGTGCCAAGGCGAGCCGTTCGATCGCGTGGCGCGCGAGGTCGTGATGAACCTTCATACGGCCGCCGAGCAAATATTCTGGGTTCAGCAAACCGAGCACAAGATTGGCGTCGGTGACGGTGGGTTCCATGTTGCCCAGATCGTAACAAACCGGACCCGGGTGGGCGCCGGCGCTGGCGGGACCGACTTTCAAAAGACCGCCGTCGATATGGGCGATCGAGCCACCGCCCGCGCCGACCGTGTGAATGTCGAGCATTGGCGCTTTGATGGGGTAACCATGGACCGTCGCCTCACCTGACAACCGGCACACGCCGCCGCTGAGCAGCGAGACGTCGGTCGATGTGCCGCCCATGTCGAACGTGATCAGATCGGGAAATCCCGCGAGTCGCCCGACTTCCCTCGCGCCGACAACGCCGGTGGACGGGCCTGACAGCACGGTGCGGACCGGCAACAAAGCGGCCTGGTCGAAGCCGATCACGCCGCCATTCGACTGTGTCAGATGTGGAGTCGCGCGCACGCCCAGATCGCGGAGGCGCTCGCCAAGGCGCTGGATGTAACCTCGCATGACCGGGCCGAGCCAGGCGTTGACGACGGTCGTCGATAAACGCTCGAACTCTCTGAACTCAGGCGCGATGTCGTGCGAGACGCAGGTGAAGGCTTCCGGAAATTCCTCGATCAAAATACGCGCGGCGATGTCTTCATGGGCGGTGTTGATGAAGCCGTAAAGGAAACAGACCGCCACCGATTGCACGCGCGCGGCGCGAAGCTGACGCACGGCGGCGCGGAACGCGGCCTCGTCCAGCGGTATTTCCACCGATCCGTCGTGACGCAGGCGTTCCGGCACCTCCAACCGCAGGTCGCGAGCCACCAAAGGCACCGGTTTGTCGACCATCAGATCGTAAAGATCCGGGCGCTTTTGCCGGCCGATTTCAAGCAGGTCGCGGAACCCGTCCGTGGTGATCAACCCGGTCCGGGCGCCGCGGTTCTGGATCAGCGCGTTGGTCGAAACGGTCGTGCCATGGGCGAAATAGCCGATCGCGGACGGTGTGGCGCCGACCCGCGCCATGCCCTCGGCGACGCCCGCGGCGATCCCGCGCGACGGATCGTCAGGGGTGGAGCCGACCTTCCAAACCTCGACCCCACCGGTTTCGTCGTCGAACAAGCACACATCGGTGAAAGTTCCGCCTGAATCGACGCCAACACGCCACGCCATCCCCGCACCCTCGGTGGTCAAAATATCCGAAACAGGATAGCGTAAGGGTTCTTCACTGACCATGGATTGTCATGTCGCCACCCGTCGATCTCGTCCAATCCGATACGGACCTGCCGGAACGCGCCAGTGTCGTGGTCATCGGCGGCGGCATCATTGGTGTGACAACGGCATTATTCCTGGCGGAGAAGGGTTACTCCGTCGCCCTCTGCGAAAAAGGCCGGATCGGCGGCGAGCAATCCAGCCGCAACTGGGGCTGGGCTCGCACGATGGGCCGCGATTTTGGCGAAATTCCGTTGGCGATGGAAAGCCTGCGTCTCTGGCGTGGCATGAACGAACGCACCGGCCGGGAAACCGGGTTCCGCCAGCCCGGCATCCTGTATTTGTGCGAGACCGAGACCGAGGTCGCGGCCCAGGAAGCTTGGTTGGATCAGGCGAAACTATATCAGGTGGAGTCGCGGCTGGTACGCGGGGCGGAACTCGATGCTATCATGCCCGGCGCCAGTGCTCGCTTTGTCGCGGGTCTGCATACGCCAACCGATGGCCGCGCCGAGCCCGCCCATGCGGCGCCCGCGATCGCCGAGGCCGCGCGCGATCATGGCGCGAAGATTTTTACCAACTGCGCCGTTCGCGGCATCGATCTGCACAATGGACGATTGGTCGGGGTCATCACCGAACGCGGCCGGATCAGGTGCGATGCCGCGGTCCTGGCCGGAGGCGCCTGGTCCAGGCTGTTCGCTGGCAACGCCGGGCTCGATCTTCCGCAACTCAAAGTACTGGGCTCGGTTTTTCGTACGCGGCCGTTGGCGGGAGGACCGGAGATCACCGCCTCGGGGTCGGTGTTCGCGATTCGCAAACGGCTGGATGGCGGATATTCGATCGCTCGGCGCAACGCGAATACGACCGAGTTGACGCCGGATCATTTTCGCCTGCTATCCGATTTTTTTCCTCGCCTGCTGGCGAGCCGGCACGAAATCCGCCTGCGTCTGGGTCAACGCACCTGGGAGGAACTTCGCACCGCGCGCCACTGGTCCATGGATCAAACGACCCCGTTCGAGGCGGTTCGCGTGCTCGATCCCAAACCGAAACAAGCCATCCTGGCGGAGGCCCGCGACGTCCTGGCCCGCATCTTCCCTGTCTTCGCGGGCCTGGAGGTCGCCCAATCCTGGGCAGGCCTGATGGACGTCACCCCGGACGCGGTCCCGGTCATCGACGAAGTGAAACGAACCCCAGGTTTTTTCATCGCCACCGGATTTTCGGGGCACGGTTTTGGGATTGGCCCAGGCGCGGGACGATTGATGGCGGATCTGGTCGCGGGCGATCGTCCGGTGGTCGATCCGACGCCGTTCCGCCTCGACCGATTCGCGCGGGCACGCTGATCGCATGGCGTCATTCCGGTTCCTGCACTGCGCGGATCTGCATCTGGACAGTCCGCTGCGCGGGTTGGAGGCCGATGCGCCGGCGGAAAAGATTCGCGGCGCGACGCGGGAGGCACTGGCAAATCTCGTCGATTACGTGATCGAGAACCGCCTGGAGTTCGTTGTCGCTGCGGGCGATCTTTACGATGGCGACTGGCAGGACTGGCGCACCGGGCATTTTTTGGTGGGCCAGATCGCACGCCTGAGCCGGGAGAGAATTCCCTTCATCGCGATCCGCGGCAACCACGACGCCGAAAGTGTCATAACCAGACGACTGGAGCTGCGCGGGGAATTCACGCGGATGTTGGATCACCGGCGTCCCGAAACATTCCGGCTCGCGTCTCTGCCGGTCTCGATCCACGGGCAAAGCTTCGCCACCAAGGCGGTCACTGAAAACATCGCCCGGGGCTATCCCGCGCCCGATCCGGACCGGTTCAATATCGGCTTGCTGCACAGTTCCATCGATGGGCGGGAGGGGCACGCCAATTATGCCCCCTGTACACTCGAGCAACTTCGCGATCACGGCTACGACTATTGGGCATTGGGTCATGTGCATGAGCGGGAAATTCTGTCCCACGATCCATGGATCGTATTTCCTGGCAATCTGCAAGGACGTCATATCAACGAAACGGGCCAGAAGGGCGCGAGCCTCGTGACCGTGACGGATGGCAAAGTCGTCGACGCCGCGCCCATCTCGTTCGATACCGTCCAATGGGCGCGCATCCCAGTGGTTCTGACGGCGGACGCGGACGAAGAGATCGCTCTGGCACAGGTACGTGCCGCGCTGTCCGCGGCGTTCGAGCGGGCGAACGGACGTCTGCTCGCGGCGCGTATCTCTGTGTCCGGCGCCTGCGTCGCCCATGATTCGTTCAGCCGGGACCTTGGCGCCGCGCGGGAGAAAATCCGAGGCGAGGCACTGAATGTCGCCGGTCCAGGAATGATCTGGACCGAAACGGTGGAGATCGCGACCACCGCGCCCGCCAAGGTCACCGAACAGAGGGAGCGTCCGGACGCGATCGGCCAATTGATCCGTGCGCTGGAAACCATTGGCGACGACGTCGTCCTGGACGATATCCGGACTTACGCCGCCGCGATGCTGGATAAGTCGAATCCGTTGCGTCAGGCCATCGGAGACCAGCACGCCGCGACGAACGACGCCCTTTCGCGCGATCTGATCCGGCGAGCCCGCGAATTGTTGCTTGGCTCCATGGCTGAGTGAACCGCGATGCGGCTGACCTCCATCGCCTTGACCCGATATGGCAATTTCGAAGCCGAACGAATTTGCTTCGATCCGGCGCCGGGCGTCGTGAACCTTCTGTGGGCGCCCAACAGTTCGGGAAAGTCGGTGCTACGGATCGCGGTCACCGATCTTTTGTTTGGGATCCATAATCAAACACCCATGGGGTTCCGTTACGGATATTCCAAAATGCGCGTGACCGCCGAGATCGTCGGGCATGACGGGTCCGATACGGTGTTCAGCCGGCCCAAAGCCCGAGGCAATCCCATCGAAGACGGCGCGGGTCAGACCCTGGACGCCGCCATCCTGAACTCGGTCCTGAAAGGCCGGGACAGAGCGTTGCTGGAACGGCTTTTCGTTCTCGACACCGATGCGCTTCGGGCGGGTGGCAAGGCGTTGCTGGAATCGGGCGGCGATGTTGCCAGCGCGTTGCTGTCCGCGGCGGGCGGGATTCGCCAGGTGCGCGCCCTGAAGCTCAGGTTGGAACGCCAGCGCGACGACCTCGCACCGGTACGCAAGACCGGCTCGCGCCCCTTCTACCAGGCATTGGACCGGTTCCTGAGCGCGCGAGCTCGCGGCCGGTCGGAAACATTGAAGCCCGACGACTGGTTCCGCCAGCAGCGGGATCTCGACGCGTTGGACGAGCAGCGTCGCGCGCGCAACGCGGAAGCCGAGGCGGCATCGGCCGAAATCGCGCGGCTGGAACGCATTCGGCGCGTGCGGCCATGGCTGGGGCAATGGGACGAAGCCACGGTTTGGCTCGACGCGCATCCGGACGCACCACGTTTGGGAAACGATATGCGCCACGCGCTCGATAGCGGGAGAACCGAGGTCACGACACGTGAAGAGGCCGCACGTGTCGCGCGCGACAATCTGGACCGCGCCGGGCAAAGCGCTGACGATGTCGCCGTGGATGACGCGTTGCTGGCTTGCGCGGAGGATATCGAACGTTTGGTGCATGACGCCGGCGCCGCGCGCAAAGCGTGGGATGACCTGACGGGCGTTCAGGGTCAATACGATCACGGGACGGCCCGCATTGGCGATCTGCTGCGGCAACTCGGCTCTGGTGTGCCACCAGAGCGCGCGGCTGCGATTTTGCCGGCACGCGCTTTGCTCACGCGAACGCGGCAGCGGATCCGGGACCATGCGGACATCGACGCGGCGGTCCGCCAGGCTGCGATGCGCATAGTGAGCCGGAACAGCGAACGGACGGAACTGGACCGCGCCCTCGTGTACTTGCCGCTGGCGATGGACGTTTCGACATTGGAACTGCTTGTGAATGAGGTTCGCGCGGGCGGCGATCCATCTGTCGTTCGCGCGGAGGCGGAAAAAGCTCTGACCACGGCTGCCGCGGCCTTGAAAGCCGCGCTCGCGCGGGTTCCGGGTTGGTCCGCTGGCCCGGAGTCTTTGGCGGCACTAACTCCGCCCGCCATCGATCTCTGGCGCCGGCTGGATACCGACGTTGGCGTGACCCGGAATGCCGCGGACGCCGCGCGTGCTCGGTCCGATGAGGCAATCCTCGCATGTGAACAGTCCCGGACGGCCTTGTCCGCGCTGTCGATGGGCGGCGCGGTTCCGGACATCGAAGCACTGCGGCGCGCGCGGTCGCATCGGGATTCCGGCTGGCGATTGATCTTCCGGCGCGCGTTCACCGGCACGCCGCCAACCGCGGCGGAAGAACAGGCATTCGACTCGGCGACGCCGCTCCCCCTGGCGTTCGAGCGCGCCATCGCCGACGCAGATGGTATCGCCGACGTCCGCGCGGAGAACTCGAATGTTCTCGCACGCATCGAGGCGGCGCGGCGCAGCCTCGCCGAGGCGGAGCGTCACGCCACGGAGGCAACCGAACGCGCCCGCCTCGCCGCCGAAAAACTCCATCAGGCCCAACGTGCCTGGGCGCAGATTTGCGCTCCGCTGTCGCTGCGTGAGGACGCGGCGCTGGCTGATGTTCAGGCGTTCCTGAATGCACGGGAACGGGTCATCGATGCGCTGGAACGCCGCGCACTCGCGGCTGGTAATCTCAATGCGTGTGAACGGCGCCAGGCGGCATGGGCGGCGGCGCTGGCGAAGTGCCTTGGGCAAGAGCCCGCGACGTTACCGGCGCTTTTGGCCCAGGCGGAACGAACGTTGACAATGGCGGCGCAGCGGCAGCGGCAGCGGAACGAAATTGAGGCGCAACGAGACCGCGCGGATAAGGAAGTGCGAGACGCCGAAGCGGCGCGGGTGGCGGCCGAGGAGATGCTGGCCGTCTGGCGCGAACGATGGCGCGCGGTTCTGGCCGATCTGGTCCGTCCCGCGGATGAGGAGCCTGGCGAAACCGAATCCGTGCTGCAGACTTTGAACGATATCGAAACAGAACATCGCGCCACGACCGGTTTCGCCGAGCGGCTGAACGGCATGAAAGCGGACCTCGCGCGATTCACGGCCTCATTGCAATCGACGACCGCCTCGCTACCATCCATCACGGTGCCCGCCGACGCGTTTCTGGCGGTTCGGGAACTGAACCGGCTGCTCACCGGCGAACGGGCCCGGCACGAGCGGCATCGGGCGCTGCGGGAAGGCTTGGAGAAAGCACGGGCCGACGATGAGGCCGCGTCGCTGGCCGTGGCGGCCGCGAGGGTGAAACTCCGGGCGGTGCTGGATCTGATCGGCGGCGATACGATTGACGATGCGTTACAACGTCTCGCGCTGTCTGGCGACCGCGCGCGGTTCGAGGGCTCGCGTGATAGCGCGGAGGCAAGATTGCGGGAAGCCGGCGACGGTTTTTCCATTGATGCACTGCGGGCCGAGACAGCCGCGAGCCTGGTCGGCCAGGATGTCGCCCGGATTGAAGCCGCGACCGCCGCGGGCCGGGAAGCCAGTAAGGCCATGCAACAGGCCATCGAGGCCGCCACCGCGCTGAGGCAAACCATGGACCGCGAATCCAAGGAAACGGGCGCCATCGCAGCGGCGGCCGATCAACAGGCGGCCATTGCGTCATTGTCGGGCACGTTGGACGAAGCGCTGGTCTATCATACCGCGGCCTTGCTGTTGGGCCACGCATTGGACGCCGTCGAAAAGTCAGGCGATCTGGGCCTCCAGCGGCGATTGGGAACGATCTTCCAAAGCCTGACCTGTGGAGTCCATACTCGTATCGAAACGGAAATGGACGACAACGGCAAGGCCGAGTTCGTGTTTGTCCAACGCGATTTCCCGGACGAGCGGCAGAGCATCGAACAATTGTCGGAGGGCACGCGCGATCAGTTCTTTCTCGCGCTGCGTGTGGCCGCGATCGAAAATCACCTGACCAGCGCGGAGCCTTTGCCCTTCATTGGCGACGATGTTCTGCAAACCTTCGACGACGACCGGGCGCTGGCGGCGTTACGTGTGTTGACGGAACTGAGCCAGCACACTCAGGTCATTGTCCTGACGCATCATCGGCACGTGGTGGATCTCGCCGCGCGCCTGCCTGAGGGAACGGTCTTCCAGTGCCGCCGCGAAACGCTTGCCACGACAGCCTGATCGCGCGTTGGCGCGTCCTCGTGGACAGGGACAAGCCGAATTCCACCTTGTCCGGTGCAGGCTCTACTGGATCACACCGCAGGCGATCCGAAGCCCGCCGCCGCCCAATGGCGCGGGCTCGTCGGCATAGTTATCGCCGCCGGCATGGATGATCAGCGCATGGCCGCGGACCTTCTCGATATCCGTGATGCGGGGCGCGATCAGGCTTTTTGTGGCGGTGCCATCCGGGAGGACGTCCAGCACCGGCAGATCGCCCATGTGTCCCTGGCCCGCGGGGCCCGCGTGCTTGCCGGTTTTATCGCTGTCCCAATGCCCGCCCGCCGCGATCGCCGGTGCCGGATTGCCATTCACCGGCGCTGGGCCGCAGGCGCCGTTTTCATGCACGTGCAGGCCGTGCGCTCCCGGGGGCAAACCTTTCACGTTCAGATTGAACACGGCACCCGATGCCGATTTGACCACGGTGACGGTGCCGATTGCCTCGCCGATCCCCTCGGCTGTCACTTTGTTGATCGTCGCGGTGGGGTCAGCGGCGAAGGCCGCCGGGATAAACGTCAGGCCGGCGGCGAAAGCAGTGACCAGCAGGCGGGTGAACATTGGCATGGGACGGTCTCCTCGCGTTTCTTGCGCGATGACCCGCACGATCCTTGCTCCGGTGGCAAATTCCTCGTGACAGGGAGGCTCCCAGCATGACTGCCATCACCCGGGCAACCTACAGTTTCAGCGATTTCCGGACGACCGGGGGCGAGATCCTGCCGGAGGTGACGCTCGCCTATGTGTCGCGCGGCACGCTGGCGCCCGACGGGCGCAACGCGATCCTGGTGACGCATGGCTATACGAGCGGTCCCCGAATGATCGAGCCCGGCGTGGCATCGTCGGAGGGCGCCTGGAGCACGCTGGCCGGGCCTGGAGCGCCGATCGATCCACGGACCGGCAATCCTTACGGATCGAAATTCCCTCGCATCTCTGTGGAGGACATCGTCACCGCGCAGAAGCGGATGCTCGATGGTCTGGGAGTCAAACATTTGCGGGCGGTCGTTGGTCCGTCCTATGGCGGGTTCCAGGCATTTCAGTGGGGTGTGACGTTCCCGGATTTCATGGACGGGATCGTGCCCGTGGTCACGTCGCCCAGGACGGCGGGGGCGGACAGGGTTGGCGGGTTGCTGAAATGGTTCGCGCCGGATCCGAACTGGAACGGTGGCGACTATTATACGACCGGCAATGTGAAACAGACCCTGACGGCGCAGCGCGTCGATACGCTCCGGCGGTACGGCATGGCGGACTCTCTCGCCGCCCGGTTCCCGACCAAGGACGAGGCCGAAGCCGAGCTCCATCGCATTGCGTCCACCTGGGCTGACGGGTTCGACGCGAATTCCCTGTTCATTCTGGGCCGCGCGTTGGAGACATTCGATGTCTCGGCGCGCTTCGGTCGGATCAAAGTGCCAGTTCTGTACGTCCTGTCGCGCACCGACGCGTTGTTTCCGCCGTCCATCGCGCCGGGCGTCATGGCAGGGTTGAAGCAGGCTGATGTTGACGCCGCGTATTTTGAGATCGACAGCGATCACGGCCACCTCGCTTCGGGCGCTGACGCGGACAAATGGGCCCCGGCGCTGCGGGCGTTCATGACGAAACTGGAAACCGCTTGACGGCGGGCGGGGCCACGGACAGGTTCGAACCAGCAGCTTGAGGAGATAAGCCTTTGGACCAGGAACTCGACGCGATGTTCGGCTTCGCGCCGGATCACGACTCACCTGTTCCCTACATGCAACGGACCCGGGACTATTACAAAGCCATCGGCTACGCGACCCCGTACCGTTGGGCACATCATCTTCAGGCGCCGTTCACGAGGCTGACGAAACCGTTGAGCGAGTGCAACGTGGCGATCGTCACGACCGCCGCGCCCTATCAGCCGGGAAAAGGCGACCAGGGGCCGGGCGCGGCGTATAACGGCAGCGCCAAATTCTACCAGGTCTTTTCCGGCGATTCGAGCCGGGACCACGATTTGCGGATTTCGCATATCGGTTACGACCGCATCCATACGACGGCGACCGACTGCAACACCTGGTTCCCGTTGCCGGCCTTACGCCGCGCCGTCGCGGCGGGCCGGATCGGCAAGATCGCCGCGCGCTTCCATGGCGCCCCGACCAACCGTAGCCACCGCGTGACGATCGAAGCCGACGCGCCGGAGTTGCTGGCCCGCGTGCGGGAGGATCGCGTCGATGCTGTGATCGTCGTGCCGAACTGTCCGGTTTGCCATCAGACTTCCAGCCTGGTCGCCCGTCATATCGAGGCGAACGGTATCCCAACGGTGCTGATGGGCTGTGCCAAGGATATCGTGGAGCACGCCGCGGTCGCGCGGTTCCTGTTCAGCGATTTCCCTCTCGGCAACAGCGCGGGCAAGCCGCGCGACGTGGCCTCGCAGGACCAGACGCTGGACTCCGCGTTGCGGCTATTGGAATCCGCGTGTGGACCCCAGACGACGATGCAGAATCCAATCCGTTGGAATGAAGATGGGCTTTGGAAGCTCGATTACTCCAATGTGGCGCAACTCACGGCGGAGGAATTGCAACGGCTCCGCGCCGAGTTTGACCGGCAAAAGGAACTGGCACGCGTCAACCGGGTCGAGAAAGCGGCATGAGCCGGCCGTTCAGTAACGTTCGCATCCTGGACTTCACACAGGTCCTGGCCGGTCCGTACGGGTCGTATCAGCTCGCTTTGCTTGGCGCGGATGTGATCAAGGTCGAGCGGACCGAGGGCGAAGACATGCGCCGCACTCCACTGTCTCGCGAATGGGCGGACAGAGGCATGGCGCCGTCGTGGCTGGCGATCAACGGCAATAAGAAAAGCCTGACGCTTGACTTTCGAAAGCCTGCGGCGGTCGAGATCGTTCGCAAACTGGTGGCGAAAGCCGACGTGGTAATGGAGAATTTCCGGGGCGGCGTGATGGATCGCCTCGGGATCGGTTACAAGGCGTTGTCGGAGATCAATCCGAAGCTGATTTATTGTTGCATCTCCGGTTTCGGTCAGACCGGCCCGTACAGTCACGAAGCCGGGTACGACGGGAAAATCCAGGCGTTGTCCGGCATCATGTCGATCACCGGTCACGCGGAGATGGGCCCGACCCGCGCCGGCTTCGCGGTTTGTGACGTTCTGTCCGGGATGACGGCGGCGTTCGCCGTTTCCTCGGCATTGTATCAGCGCACGCACACGAATATCGGGCAGTTCATCGACGTTTCGATGCTGGAGGCAAGCCTTGCGTTCCTCTCGACCCACGTGGCGGACTTCACGGTCGCTGGTCATTGTCAGGAACAATCCGGCAATCAGGCGATCAGCCGCAAGGTGACGGCGAATCTGTTTCGGGCCAAGGACAGCTATTTGTTGCTGGCCGTTAACGACGAGAAGCAATACCGTTCGCTGATCAACACTCTGGGCCGCGAGGACCTGCTCGACGATCCCCGCTTTGGCGACTGGTTCCAGCGCAAGGAAAACGAAGCCGCTCTGCGGGCCATCATCGAGGCCGCGTTGGCGAGACAGGACGCCAAGGCCTGGGAGAAGGAGCTGAATGCGGCGGGTGCGCCCTCGGCCAGCATCTGGACGATCGAGGAAGTGCTCGCCCATCCGCAGGTCATCGATCGGGCGGTGATGCAGTCGGTGCGATCACAGTACGGGATGCTGCGGCTGATGGGCTCCGGCTTCAAGATGGCGCATGGCGGCGGCCATCTTGATACCGCGCCGCCGGAGCTTGGAGCGGACAACGACTCGATCCTGACGGAGATCGGCTACGATCCGGCGTCGATTGCCGTGTTGCGGGCGGAGGGAGTGGTTTAACTGCCCCGGTTTAACCTGGCGCGGGGGCACGCGCCGAACGGCCGGCCAAGGCCGCGCCATGGGCTTCGGCGTACTGCCGCAGGATCGCGTTCATTCGCGACAGATACAATGGGCCTTGCGCCTTGTACCAACGCAGCACGTCCGCGTCGACTCGCAACGAGATCGCTTGCTTGCGTTCGGGCAGCACAAGTTCCGCGTCGGCGAACCAGTCCGCATCCAGCACGGGCGCCGCGTCGGGATCGCCCGCGACCGCCGAGTCAATGTCAGCGTCAGAGAGATTGTCGATCCGCTTCCAATCAGTGTGGCCTTTGCCCCCCTCTTTCAAGGAACGCCGTGTAACAAGCTCGTTCATGGTCTCGTGCCCTTCTTGCTGAGATCAACCGCCGCCGTTGGCCACGCAGGGTCCATACGACCGCGATAATCCGTTCCTCCGCGACGCCAACCGAGACGAAGCGTTCTTCCGACTTATGTGGGGCGAGACGAGTGGCGACCGGACCGGCCCAAATCGAGATGGCATCGTCAAAATCGATACCATGCTTTTCCAGGTTGATCGTGCGCTTCGGCTCGTGCCATTCGAACTCGTCGTCGTCCATCGCCGTTCGATCCTGACCACCGTGAGAAGGTCAGGATGCCCGCCAAAGATTAAGAAATCCCTGACGCGCCGACGATTGTTCGTATATACATTGCGTGTTTGAGCGTCAAGACAAAAATCAGCCGCCAAGCGCCCGCTTTGCAACCCCCGCCAGGTAGCCGGACGCCGCCGGCAGAATCGCGTCGTTGAAATCGTAATTAGAGTTATGCAATTCCCGCCCCCCATCGGCGGGGCCATTACCAACCCAGGCGAATGCGCCGGGGCGCTGGGTGAGGTACCAGGCGAAGTCCTCGCCCGTCATTGCCGGGGCCATATCGCGGCGTAACGGGATGCCGGCGGCCTGAACCGCCTCGGCTGCCATGTCTCGCTCGGCCGGGGTGTTTGTGGTCACCGGATTACCGCGCAATTGTTCGACATCGATTTGCACGCCGAAGGTTTGTGCCACACCCGCCGCGACCCGCGCGACCGCTTCTTCCATATGGTCGCGGACGCTTTCCTTCAGGGTGCGCATCGTGCCGCGCATTATTGCCTCCCCGGGAATCTGATTCGCGGCACTGCCGGATTGCAAGATGCCGATCGTGATCACCGCTGCCTCCAGCGGATCGACATTACGCGACACGATCGTTTGCAGCGCCAGCAGCAGGTGCGCCGCCGCCACCATCGGATCGCGTGTAAGATGCGGCAACGCGGCGTGGCCGGAATGCCCTTTGATCGTGAAATACAACCGCCCGCCCGAGGCCATCACCGCGCTGTCATGCACCGCGACGGTACCTGCTTCCAGGCCCGGCCAGTTGTGATAGCCAAAAATTCGTTCCATCGGAAACCGCTCGAACAGACCGTCCGCGATCATCGACTTCGCGCCGCCCCCTCCTTCCTCGGCCGGTTGGAATACGAACTGCACCGTGCCGGTCCACGACGGATCTCGCGTCAGCATCGCCACCGCGCCCAGTAGCGAGACCGTGTGACCGTCATGCCCGCAGGCGTGCATCACGCCGGGATTGCGGGAGGTATGCGCGACCCCCGAGCTTTCTGTGATCGGCAGCGCGTCCATGTCGGCGCGCAGACCGACCGAGCGATTTGACTGGCCTCTGCTCAATGTCGCGACGACACCATGACCGCCGACGCCGGCGACGAACGGAACACCCAGTTCGGTCAACCTGGCCTGCACGAATGCCGAGGTTTGCGCTTCGTGCAGCGTCAGTTCCGGATAGGCGTGCAAATGGCGGCGCCAACCCGTCAATGTATCGTGCAGGGAGCGGTCCATCAGCTGTTCACCCTCCGGATAATCTCAGCCCACTGGTCCAGGATCGGCAGGATCGCGTCAGCTTTCGCCGATTCGAGACTGCACGACACTCGATTCACACCGATGTCGTTGTAACGTTTGATCAGGTCCACATCGCGCGGCTGCGCACCGATCGAAATCTCCAGCAACTCCGGGTCGCGTCCGTTCTCGGCGGCCATCTGGCGGAACCGGGGAATCAGATCGATCAGCGGCGTTTTTGCGTTTTCGGTAACCTGCGGCATCCAACCGTCACCGTAACGGATCGCGCGGCGCGCGGAATAAGGGAACGCCCCGCCGACCAGTATAGGCGGATGAGGTTTTTGGACCGGCTTCGGCCAGGTCATCATCGGGTCGAAATTGACGAATTCCCCGTGATACTCGGCCTTCGATTGAGTCCAGATCGTCTTCATCGCCTCGATATTCTCGCGCGCCATTTTGTGACGGCTGGCGAAGACTGTACCGTGGTTCTCCATTTCGTCCTGGTTCCAGCCATTGCCGACACCGAACACGAAGCGCCCGCCGGATATCTGGTCGATCGAGGCGACGAGTTTAGCCGTCTGAATGGGATCCCGCTGGGCGACCAGGCACACGCCGGTGCCGATTTTCAGGGTCGTCGTCGCCATCGCCGCCGCGGTGAGAGTCACGAACGGGTCCATCACGTCATAGTAACGTTTCGGCAAGTCTCCGCCCATGATGAAGGGCGTCTTGCGGGTTAAGGGGATGTGGGAATGTTCGGGCGCCCAGAGGATATCGAAGCCGCGCTGCTCCAGCGCGATGGCCAGTTCCGCCGGAGTCATCGAATAGTCGGTGAAGAACATCGACGCGCCGAACTTCATTTTATTCTCCTTCCGTTACAATATACCCCATCGTCATGACTTGCAGGGATAACGTTCCCCCAGGAACCGGAACAGTCCGTCCAAGGCCGGAATATCGCGATTTGTGGGCACGCCTTTCACCCACGCGGCGAATTCCGTCATGGTCGTGGTCCTGCTGGGCATGGGATTGGGAAAACAAAACGGCTTTTTGTCCGTCGCGCCACGCAACCGCATTGCGATCGCGCCTTGCGCGAATCCATGGCAGAAGTTAATTTTCGCGTCGGCCGCCGCCGAGCCCAACTGAGCCCCGCATAAGTCCGCGAGTTCGCCAGAGGTGCGTGTGTGCATTTCGATTGGTTGCGCTGCCTGGACGGGCCCGGACAATATCGCCAATCCACACAGGATAAAAAGACCAAGACGCTTCATCGAGCACTCCCATTCAAATGTTCAACCGCCATCGCCGCCATCCGTCCGCTCGCAACTCGCAGGCCGGGCATGTTCCGCAACCGTATCCCCACTCATGCAACCGGGTCCGGTCGCCAAGGTAGCAGCTATGGGTCTCAACACGGATCGTTTCCACCAGTGCCGAGCCCCCCAATGACCGGGCCAGTTCCCAGGTGGCCGCCTTATCGCGCCACATCAAGGGGGCCTCCAGCACGAACCGCCGGTTCATCCCCAGATTGAGCGCCAATTGCATTGCTTTGACGGTATCGTCGCGGCAGTCGGGGTAGCCGGAATAGTCGGTCTCGCACATCCCGGCGACAATGTGGCGCACCCCGCGGCGGAACGCGAGCGCGGCGGCGCAGGTCAGGAATAACAGGTTGCGGCCCGGCACGAAGGTGTTGGGAAGGCCCTCTGCGGTCATCGCGATCGCTGCCTCTGACGTCATGGCCGTCGCGCCCAGGCCGGCGATCGTGGTCGTCAGGTCGACGATGTGATCCGGGCCAAGCCGCGGCGACGCCAGAGCCGCGCGCACTGGTGCGCGGCACTCCATCTCGATGCCGTGACGCTGGCCGTAGCGGAATCCGATCGTTTCCACATACGCGTGGCGCTCCAAGGCCCAGGCGAGACAGGTCGCGGAGTCCTGGCCTCCGGAGAACAGAACGAGGGCGTGACCGGGCGTCAGAGGTGGTACCATTGGGCGATCATGACAGTGTACGCGGGGCTCGTCACCGCGGATCGAATTCGCCAGGCAATCCGCGATTTCGTGCTGTGGGCAGGCGGCGATCATGGTCCCTCGGTCCAGAGGCGGACCGCATGTCCATCCGGGCGGTAGGGGATTTCATACCCGGACGACGTTTCCTCTTCCGGTGATCATGTCCGATCCGGTATCTCTGACGTCATGAGGCGCGATCCTGACAAGACTCAAGCGAGAACCGCGTCGTGAGCCACTCCGGCTCATCCCGAGGCGAGGTTGCGTTCGGGGAGGACTGGTGGTCGGTCATTATCGGCCTTGGTATCGTTTGTATCGCATATGGACTGTTCGCCTGGGGCGCCAGTCTGAGCTGGGCCGCCACGACACCCCGGCTGTGGTCGTCCCCGGCGGGCCTGTCGGAGCAGCTCGCCGCCGATTGGCCACGCTATTTGTTTCAATTCCTGGCAATGCTGAGTGTGTTCGCTGTCGCCGCGAAAGCCATGGGACAGAACGTCGCCACGTTCGCTGGCGGATTCGTGTTGGTCTACTGCCTTTCCTTCGCGGCGCTGGCAATCGGCGCCTGGGACGAGGCCCAGAACTACACCATTGAGCCGCCTTTGATCGCTTTGGCCATCGGAGCGATCATCGCCAACACCGTGCGTCTGCCGCGCGGCCTGATGGAGGCCTTCCGGGTCGAGTTTTACGTCAAAACCGGAATCGTTCTGCTCGGGGCAACACTCCCCATCACCCTGATCGTCTGGGCTGGGCCGATCGCGATCGCGCAGGCTTCGATCGCATCGGTCGTTACCTTCCTGGTGATTTACCGGACCGCGTTGTTCCTGGAGCTTGACCGCAAACTCGCGGCGTTGCTGGCGGCGGGCGGGTCGGTTTGCGGCGTGTCGGCGGTGATCGCGATTGCTGGTGCCATTCGCGCGCGGCGGGAACATATGACCATCGCGCTTACGTCAGTCGTGTTCTGGTCGATTGTCATGATCTTCATCCTGCCATTGCTGGCCCGGGCCTGGTACCTGCCGGCCGGAGTCGGCGGCGCGTGGATCGGCACGTCGGAGTTCGCCGACGCCGCAGGGTTCGTCGCGGCGCATACCTACGGCGCGTTCGCTCGCGAGGGCGTGATCTCGGGGACTCCGGATCAGGCGATCTGGTCGTACACCCTGCTCAAGGTCGTGGGCCGGGACATGTGGATCGGCATCTGGGCCGTGATCCTGTCATTCGTGGCGATGACACGATGGGAAACCCCGGAGATCAGGCGCCGGGTCACGGTCATGGACATTTGGCACCGGTTTCCAAAATTCATTCTGGGCTTGTTCGCGGCGTCCCTGCTGGCGACACTGGCAAGCCGCCATTTGAGTTACGCGGACTTTGAGACAGCCGTGCGGCCGTCCTTCATTTCCCCCCTGACGAATCTGCGGGGATGGGTCTTCACGTTCAGCTTCCTGAGCATCGGCCTGACGACACGTCTGGGCGGCTTCGCTCCGGCGGGTGGCAATGCCTTCATCGCCTTCGCCGCCGGCGTCGTCGTCAACCTCGTCCTGGGCTTTGTGCTGTCCGCCGTGGTGTTTCAATCGTACTGGGCGAACCTGGTGCGATGACCTGTGGCCGTTGCCTGCATTTCATCGACGAACCCGCCCGGATCGAGGCGATGATCCCGGGCCTGACGACCTTCGGATCCGCTCGCGCTTCAGTGCGCGCCGATGACGGAATTTGCGGCATACACGATCTGATCGTCTCCGCCCGCGACGGCTGCGGGCGGTTCGCCCCCCGGCTTACGAAGATTCCGCGGCTCACAACGGATCAGGGCCAACCTTGATCAGCAGCTTGCCGAAGTTCTGCCCGCTCAGAATGCCGGCGAGGGCGTTCGGGGCATTTTCCAGCCCATCATGCACGTCTTCCCGATAAATCAGGCCCCCGTCGGCGACCAACGGCCCGGCGAGCATGCGCCACTCGGTCAGCCGCTCGGGCCGGTCGGACACGATGAACCCCTGGATGAGGACACGTTTGCCGACAACAAAACCGAGGTTTGGTCCCGGCGGGAACACCGCCTCATTGTACTGGGAGACCATGCCGCACATCGCGACCCGGGCGAACGGATTGAGTTGCGCGAACACCGCTTCCTGCACCGCGCCGCCGACATTTTCAAAATACGCATCGATGCCGTCGGGGCACTCGGCCTTCAGTTCTGTCCGTAGGTCGCGGGAGCGGTGATCGACACAGGCATCGAGCCCCAGACTATCCTGCACCCACAGGCATTTCTCCGGTCCGCCGGCGATCCCGACCACGCGTGCGCCCGCGCGCTTGGCAAGCTGCCCGGCGATCGAGCCGACCGCTCCCGAGGCGGCCGAAACGACCATGGTCTCACCGGCCTTCGGCTTGCAGATCTCGGTAATTCCCGCGTAGGCGGTCGCGCCCGGCATTCCAAGCACCCCCAGCCAGGCCGAGAGTGGCGCGCCGTCACGCGGGACCTTCACCAGTCTGGCGCCGTCGGTCACGCTGTGCGTCTGCCAGCCTCGCGCGCCGACCACGATATCCCCAGCGACGAATTCCGAGTGGTTGGAGCCGATGACCTCACCGACGGTTTCGCCGGTCATGACCTCGCCGACCTGAATCGCGACCGCGTAGGTTTGCTCCTCCCGCAAGCGGCCCCGCATATAGGGGTCAATCGATAGCCAGATCGTCCGCGTGACCACCTGGCCTGCACCTGGTGTCGGGATTGGGTCCTCCTGGATCGTGAAATCCGCCGCGCCGGGTTCGCCGTGCGGGCGCCGCTTCAGGACGACCGAGCGGCGCATGGTGGTGTTGGCGCTCATTATGCGGCCTCCGCTTTCAGGACCAGGCGGCCCGTGACGTGACCGTCGCGCAGCCGCATCAGGGCTGAGTCGGCCTGATTCTGCGGTACCGTCGCGACCGGCAGCGCAGCCAGCGAGCCGTCCTGCGCCAGTTTGATCAGCTCGCGCAGTTCCTTGGGGTTGCCGACATAGGAGCCCTGCACGGTCAATGCGCGGATCGCCATGATCGGCAGCGGCAGCATCAGCTCGCCCCCGAACAGGCCGACCTGAACCAGTTTTCCACCCTTGCGCAACGCGCCGAACGCGAACCGCGCGGTCTGCGTGCCGTTCACGAGGTCGATGACCGCGAGAACCGGCCCGCCCGCCGCCTCCATGATGCGCTTTGCCGTGTCCGGGCCGGAACCATCGACGGTTTTGTGGGCGCCCATCTTCAGCGCCGTCGCGCGTTTTTCTTCGCTGATGTCGACCGAGATGATGTTCCGGTGATTCAGCGCCAGCAGGACCTTGATGGCGTTCAAGCCCAGACCGCCGGCGCCGACCAGAACGATCGCCTCATCCGGCGGGATCGGCATGGCCTTCTTGATGGCGGAGTAAACCGTGATCCCGGAGCAGGCATAGGTCGCGGCGACCGCCGGATCGACGTTCCCCAACTCGATCAGATGCCGGGGGTGGGGCGCGATGACATGGGTGCCGTAGCCGCCGTTCTGATAGACGCCAAGGCTGCGCGCGGCCTTGACGCACATGTTGTCTTCCTCGGCGAGGCAGGTGTCGCACGTGCCGCAGCCAAGCCAGGGGAAGACGATGCGCAGATCGCCGACCTTCACGCCTTTCGCCTCTGGGCCGAGCTTAGCCACCCGGCCGACGATTTCGTGCCCCATGGCCAGCGGCAGGGTCACGCCGCGGTCCATCAGCGACATCTTCTGGCCGCCGCCGATGTCGTAGTAGCCGTCCCAGATGTGCAGGTCCGAGTGACAGACGCCGCAATGGGTGACTTCGATCAGGACTTCGGTGCCTATTGGTTCGGGCGTGGGAAGCTCGATTTCCTGAAGCGGTTTTCCGTTTTCGACGACGGCCCAGGCTCGCATGATGGAGGTCTCCGGTTGGCTGATCGGGATGGATAGCGCGCGGGCGTCGACGGTCAAGCGGGGAGAAGGTGAAAGACGGTCTTGCGGGTGGCCGGGTGCCTGGTTATAGGACCGCCTCCCGCGTGCCGGAGACCCTTAGGGGCACTTGTGGGGCCGTAGCTCAGTTGGGAGAGCGCCTGAATGGCATTCAGGAGGTCAGGGGTTCGATTCCCCTCGGCTCCACCATTATTTCGAGGGCTTATCAGGCAGTTCTGGAAACTGCCTTGGAAATTGTCCGCGAATGGAGTGCCCTCCACTCGTGACGATTCCCTGTTCGATCTTCGGCCGCTTTGGTGTTCCACTTCGATCTTGCTAATGCTGACCCGACAACCTGTTGCCTTGAGTGCAGAGCCGCCGCCTCGGTGCCGGCGATGCGACCGAAGACAATGGGGGCAGTAGTTGAGTTGCCGCCGACGCGGCCCATGCCGTGAATGCCGCCAGTGACCTCACCGGCGGCGTAAAGGCGCGGTATCGGCGTACCATGGATGTCGATGACCTCCGCTCGTGGGTTAATGCGTATCCCTCCCGCGGTGAAATGGACCGCCGGCCAACGGGGTATGGCGTAGTAGGCGCCGGCGGAGAGCGGCGGCATCGCCGATGTCAGCGGCCGCGCGAAATCCAGATCGCTCCTTTCCTCGAGAAATACGGAGAAGCGCCCCGCCGTTGCCTCGATCGCGTCACCAGGGACACCAAGCACGCTGCCAAGCTCAGCAAGAGTCTCCGCGCGGAAGATGCGGCCAAGAGCGAGGGCTCCGGTGATCTCCGCACCGGTCCCTTCCTCGCCTGCCCCGGCCAGCATCGCCTCATTGAAGGTAATTGCTCACCTGGGGTAGGTTCGACCCATCGCGGATGATGGTCGTTTCGATGGCGGAAATCCTCGCGCGTGCGTCAGACCACACTTGACATGGTCACGGTCGAGTCGATTCTAACGTCTGGGTGAGTCCACCTCCCGATCTCGATG
>SHWL01000059.1 GCA_009693865.1 Acetobacteraceae bacterium
TTGCACAACCCGGAAGCCGGACTCGCCATCCGTGTGGACAGACAAATAGGGGTAATGATCAGCCAACCGTTCTGACATTCGCTGGCCTTAAGGACCGTCAGATTGGCGGCGCCCCAACGCGGTCGGCAATTTGTTCGGGAATCGTGGTCACGATAACCTCTTGAACTATTGTTATTTTTCGAGTTGGCACGGCGGTTGCTTATCACTCGGCACGGCTACCCTACGTATCAACCGGCGCGGAACAGGATTGGGACATCAATGAAATACAACCTCCTCGGTGCGGTAAGCACCATCGCTTTGGGAGCGGCATTTGGCGTCGGCACGACCGGCACTGCGAACGCCGCATTGACCTGCACCGCGGGTAACATCGTGGGAGCCGGAACCTGCACGACCTTCGCGACCTTTGGGCCGTCCCTGACCGAGCTGACCAACGTGGCCCTATTGCTCAACCAGTGGTTCTCCAATGCGTCGGCCGGTTTCACGGAGACGCTCAAGAGCGTGGTGTATAAGTTCTCAGGCAGTTCGCTCTCGACGGGCAGCCTGTTCAACAAGGCGACCTCGCAGCAAACGTTCTCCTACGCCCAGGGCATGAAGCTGACGTTCGCGAACGGCACAGGCGCGCCGTCGAACTTCATCACCACAGCCAATTCCACGGTCACCGAGACCGGCAAGTTCGTCTTCTACACGTTGCCGAGTTCGGCCTTCTCGGCCTATGGCCAAAACCTGAGCCTGATAGGGGGGCCCTTCACGCTCGCGAGCAGCCTGAGCGGGTATATGGGCACCGGCACATTTGAGGCGCTGGTGTCCACCAAGGTCCTGACCTCGTTCATCGGCGGTGGCGGCAACATCACCGTCAACGTGACCACGCTGGCGTCGCCACGCATCGATATCACTTACAACTTCAGTAACACTCAGCCGCCGCCGCCGCCGTCCCCGACGCCGGAACCCGCGAGCCTCGCGCTTCTGGGTGTTGGTCTCGCCGGGCTTGGGGCGATCCGTCGCCGCCGGAAGGCCTGATCTCCGCGCCGCCTTACGATAGATTTAAGCCCCCGGCACGCCCGAACCACGAAAGTGGTTCGGGCGTGACTCTTTTCGCGCTTCTCCTCATGGCCTTTCGCCGCGGTCAATCTTGACAACGCGGCGGCCGCTGCCACCTGTTCTCCCAGGGCGTGGCGTTTGCGCCCGATGGCCGCGGAACCACCGGAAGCCCTTGATATGACGGATCGTCTCGACCTCGACCAGACGCTCGAAGCCGCGATCGCACATCATCAGGCGCGAGACCTGGATCAGGCCGCTACACTTTATGGCGAGGTTCTGAAGGCCGATCCCCGCAATGCCGACGCCCTCAATCTGCTGGGCGTTGTCCTGCAGGATCGGGGCCTGATGGCCGAGTCCGTGACGTTGATCGCGGCGGCGATTGAAATCGAGCCCGATTTCCCGGAAGCTCACGCCAATCTGGCGCGCGGCCTGAACGCGGCGGGTCAGTCTGACCAGGCCGCCGCCGCCGCCAAACAGGCCACCGAGCTCGACCCCGGTCTCGGTGAAGCCTGGGAGCAGTTCGGGGCCGCGAATGCCGCCCTCGGACGCGATCGGGTGGCTCTGGACGCGTATCGCAAAGCCGCCGCCATCCTGACCGATTCCGCCGATGTCGCGGTCGCCGCGGCAAGTGTCGCGCTGCGATTGAAGGACTATATCACTTCGGCCGCCCTTTGGCGCGACCTGCTGCGCACTCAGCCCGATCGGCTCGACGTCCTCATCGGTTTGGGCGCTGCCCTCGCCGAGCTGGGGCAGTTGGACGAGGCGCTGACCCTGCATCGCCGCGCCGCCGAGATTGCCCCCGAAGACCCCGCGGCGGACAACGCGCTGACCCTGACGTTATACAAGAAGTACGACGGCGCCGAGCTGGTGTCCCGTTGCGAACGGAAGCTGGCGCTCGATCCCGGCAATGTGGACGTTCTGGGCATGCTGGCCAGTGCGCGGACCTGGCTCGGCCAGTTCGAGGAAGCCAAGGCCGCTTTCCAAAAGATACTGGTGCTTCGGCCCGATCATGACGACGCGCGGCGGCAATTGATCGTGCTGGCGGCGGACAAACCGTCCGAGGGCGATATCGCGTTGCTTCGCGGCTATGTCGGCGACCCCGGACTGAACGCTGACGAGCGCTGCGCGGCTGGGTTCGCTCTGGGCAAAGCCCTCGACCGCATGAGGGACCATGACGGGGCCTTTCTCGCTTACAAGGCGGCCAATGCCCTGGCGTACGCGGAATTCGAAGCGGCGAACAAGCAATTCGATCGCACCAAGCTGCTGACCTACAACAGTTGGGCATACGCGGCGTTTCCCCCCGACGTCTTCGCCACGCTACGCCCGTTAGGTAATCCATCCGAGTTGCCGGTCTTCGTCGTCGGCATGCCCCGGTCCGGCACAACGCTGGTCGAACAAATCGCCGCCAGTCATCCGCGGGTGCATGGCCTGGGGGAACGGAAAGACATGGTCGCGCTCGTGTCGCGCGTGAGCCGGGGTGAGACCAATATGGAACCGGTGCATTGGGATCCCGCCACCGTTGCCCGGGAAACCGCGCTTCATATCCAGAAATTGGAGACCCTGGGCGGCGGCGCCGACCGCGTCACGGACAAGATGCCGGACAACGTCCAGATCATGGGCCACATCGCCGTGCTGTTTCCGAACGCCCGGATCATCGTCTGCCGGCGCGATCTGCGGGATATCTGCGTCTCGTGCTACACGACGCGGTTCGGCGACGGCATGACCTGGACCTACGATCTTGAGGATTGCGCCTCGCGCGCCGTGGAGATCGACCGGCTGACGGACCACTGGATGTCGATCCTGCCCGGACGGGTTCTGGAAGTAAGTTATGAAAAATTGGTCGCCAACCTGGAAACCGAAAGCCGGCGTTTGATCGACTTTCTCGGCCTCCCATGGGATCCGGCTTGTCTGGATTTCCACAAAACCGAACGGCAGGTCATCACGGCCAGCGTCATGCAGGTGCGCCAACCGCTCTACAACACATCGGTCGGCAGATGGCGGCGCCACGAGGCTCATCTCGGCCCGCTGCTGGCCATCCTCGCCGAACGCATTCCCGAGTTGCGGGAGACAGCGGCCGCCCAGAATGGCGATGCGCGCCGGGACGAACCCGAGCCAGGTGTCCTGCGGCGAGGACTGGAGCTGCTCGCCGCCCGGGATTACGCGGCGGGAACAGGGGTTTTGCGTGACGCGGTGGCGCGTTTTCCCAAAGCGCACGACGTGGTGGCGAGCCTCGCGCTGGCGCTGACGCTGACCGAGCCCAAGGATTTCAAGGCATCGGCTGACATGTGGCGGCGCGCGGTGGGACTGCGGCCCAACCGGTCCTTGTCGCATGCCAATCTTGCCTACACGTTGAACGAGGCCGGGCAGTACGACGCGGCGATCGCGGCATACCGGCGGGCGGTCGAACTGGAACCTGATAACGCCGACCACTTGCTCGGCCTCGCGGGTGTATTCTGGCGCGCCAAGGACATCGCCAATTGCCGTGACACGCTGACGCGCGCCAATGTCCTGGCGCCGGATCATGCGCTTTGCCTGCTCAATCTCGGACACTGCGAAGCCGCGATGGGGCGTTTCAAGGAAGCCATCGCGCGGTACCGGCGTGTCCTCGAACTGAACCCGAGCGTCGCGGAGGCGCGCGCCGGGCTGATCCGGTTGCGTGAAGGGCAGACGGCCGAGGAACTCGCGATCCTTAAGGCCACGCTGGGCGATCCCGGCCGGCCCGCCGGCGATCGGATCTGGGCGGGTTTCGGGCTTGGCCAGGCCCTGGACAACGCCAAGGATCGTGACGGAGCCTTCGCGGCCTGCCGGATCGCCAACGATCTCGTGCGGAAACGGAATGAAAAAACCGGGCAGGCGTTCCACCCTGCCCATTTTACCGGCCATGTCGATGCATTGATTTCCTTGTTTCCCGCGTCTGTCTTCGCCAGGTCCGAGAGTCACGGCGATCCATCGGATCTGCCGGTGTTCGTCGTGGGCCTGCCGCGGTCCGGCACAAGTCTCGTCGAGCAAATTCTCGCCAGTCATCCTGACGTGTTCGGCGCGGGCGAACGCACCGACCTGCTGGATGCCGCCAATGAACTCGACCAGGGCGGCCCGTACGTGCCACCGGCTGAATGGGATCCCACGACGGTCACCAGGCTCGCCTCCGGGCTGGCCGGGCGGTTCCGCGCGCTTGGCGGCGGCCGCGCGCGCGTGATCGACAAGTTACCCGACAATCTGCAACTGCTGGGTCACCTCGGCGTTCTGCTACCGAAGGCACGGATCATTATTTGCAGGCGGGACCCGCGCGACACGGGATTGTCCTGCTATTTCACCCATTTCACCGCGGTATTACCGTGGAGTAACGATCTGCGCGACATCGCCGCGAACACGCAAGGACTGGAGCGGCTGGCGGCGCACTGGCGCGCGGTCCTGCCCAACCCAATCCTGGAAGTGCGGTATGAGGACCTGGTTGGCGACCTGGAGGGGCAGAGCCGCCGTCTCATCGAATTCCTGGGCCTGGACTGGGATCCAGCCTGTCTGGAGTTCCATCGCACCAGCCGCACGGTCAACACCGCGAGCAACTGGCAGGTGCGGCAATCCCTGTACACCAGCTCCATCGGTCGCTGGCGCGCGTACGAACGGCATTTGGGGCCTTTGATCGAGGGTTTGCACGGATTGCTTCCGGACGAAAAGCCGGGCGTCCCGTCAGCCGGCGAACACTAACTGGCTTGACAGCAAACGATATCCCGGGTTCGCGGATCACCATGGCCAACGTTCACTTTTCCTCTCAAATGGCGTCATCGGTACCGGTTATCCGTACCGGAGTGCTATTGGACCGGGCGAGGGCACTTTATGAGGTCGGGGACCGGAGCCAGGCCCGGACGATCTGCCGGCAAATCCTGCTCGCCGATCCCCTCAACACCGATGGCCTGACCCTGCTTGGCGCCACGCTGGCTGACGATCAGCGACTGGATCAAGCACTCTCGACCTTCGACGATGTCATCCGAATCGCGCCGGCCGACGTGACCGCGTGGTACAATCGTGGCATTCTGCTGGCGAAACTTGGCCATGCGGCCGAAGCGCTCGCGAGTTTCGACCGAGTTATCGAGCTGCGGCCTGGCAATGACTCGGGACACACCCAACGCGCGATCACGTTGTGCCTGCTGGGCCGTTTCGAGGAAGCGCTGATGGCCTTCGATCGGGTTCAGGCGCTCTCTGGAATGGATGGGGCGCTCGCGATCAATCGGGGTGTCGCCCTGTTGGGAAGCGGCCGGCCGGTTGAAGCGATTGCCAGCCACGATCTGGCCCTTACGCTGGATCCCGGTAACGCGAAGGCCTTGGCCAACAAGGGCATGGCCATGATGCTTCTGGGAGATTATCCCGGCGGAGGACTTTTGTATGAGGCACGCTGGACGTCGGGACAGCTCGCGCCCAAGCGGCAATGGCCGCGACCGCTGTGGCTGGGACAATCCAGTCTCGCGGGGAAGACCATCCTCCTGCATGACGAGCAGGGGTTAGGCGATGCACTCCAGTTTTGCCGATACGCGACGTTGGCGGCTCAGGCTGGCGCGCGGGTCATCCTGATGGTCGAACCCCCGCTCGCTACCCTTATGGAAACCTTGCGAGGGGTGTCGCGGGTTCTGACCTTCGCCGATGAAATGCCGGATCACGATCTGCAATGTCCGTTGATGAGCCTGCCCTTGGCGTTCGGCACCACTCTGGACACGATTCCCGCCGAGATTCCGTATCTGTGCGCTGATCCATCCCGCGCGGCCGAGTGGGAGAACAGACTTGCCGGTCTGCCGGGCCGCCGGATTGGTTTGGTTTGGTCTGGAGCCAGCCGAGCGGGTCACCAAGTGTTTGTCGCATCGAATCAACGCCGTTCGACTTCGTTGACGGCCCTCGCGCCACTTGCCGCGGTCCGGGGCTGCTCATTTGTGTCTGTGCAGGTCGGAGCGCCCGCACAGGAAGCGCGGTCACCGCCTGCGGGAATGGTGTTGCACGATTATACCGAAGCATTGCGCGACTTCGCGGATACCGCCGCGTTGATAGAGAATCTCGATCTCGTGATCGGTGTCGATACGTCGGTGGTGCATCTGGCGGGTGCGATGGGAAAGCCGGTCTGGTTATTGAACCGGTTCGATACATGCTGGCGCTGGTTGCTGAACCGTGACGATAGTCCCTGGTACCCGACGCTGCGCCAGTTCCGCCAGCAAAGGCCGGGCGACTGGGCCGGCGTGGTCGGCCAGGTCGCGCATGCGTTACACGCTTTTGCCGGGGCGCGAATCTGAATGCCAAGACTTCCCATCCCGGGAGCCGTGTCCGTCGCCTCGCCATTGATCCGCCCAGAGGTACTGCTGGCACGCGCCACCGCGCGGCATGAGGCCGGCGACCGGAACCAGGCACGGACGATCTGCCAACAAATTCTTCTCGCCGATCCGCTACATGCACCGGCGATGAACCTTCTGGGCGTCACCCTGGCCGAAGATGGGCGTCCGGCGGAGGCCATCTCGCAGTTCGACAACGCGATCCGGACCGCGCCCGATCTGATGGACGCCTGGTGGAACCGGGGCCTGACCCTGTCCGATCTTGGCTTACTGCCCGCCGCGCTGGAAAGCTTCGAGCGGACCGTGACGCATCGACCCGGAAACAGTACCGGACTTGTCATGCTCGGCGTGACCCTGGCACGCATGGGGCGTTTCGACGACGCTCTGCTGGCCTACGATCGTGTTCTGGCCCTGACAGGTATGACCGCCGACCTCGCGTCCAATCGTGGTATCGCTCTGGCCGGAGCCGGCCGGACGGACGCGGCGATGGCCAGTTTCAATCTGGCGCTATCGCTCGACCCCGATCTGGCGGACGCGAAGGCCAACAAGAGTTATTTGTCGATGCTTCTGGGAGATTTCCCCACTGGCACGCGGTTGTTTGAGTGGCGCTGGAGATCGGGGCGTTTAACGCCCAAACGAGCGTGGACCCGGCCACTCTGGCTGGGGGAATCCTGTCTGGTGGGCAAGACTTTATTGCTTCACGACGAACAGGGGTTTGGCGATACTCTCCAGTTCTGCCGTTATGCGATGCGCGCGGAGCAAGCGGGCGCGCAGGTGATCCTGATGGTGGAAGCACCGCTCGCCACGCTCATGAGAACGTTACCAGGCGTGTCGCGGGTCCTGACTTTCGCCGACGAGACACCGGATCACGATCTGCAATGCCCATTGATGAGTTTGCCGCTGGCGTTCGGTACCACGCTGGACACGATCCCCGCCAATATTCCTTATTTGCATGCCGATCCGGCCCGCGTGGGCGCATGGCGAAGCCGGCTCGCGGATTTGCCGGGCTCGCGTATCGGTCTCGTCTGGGCTGGCTCCAGCCGTATGGGTCAGGCGGTGAGCGTCGCGACGGATCAGCGCCGTTCCGTGAGGTTGTCGGCACTCGCGCCCCTGGCATCAGTTCCGGGATGTTCGTTCGTTTCGTTGCAGGTGGGACCACCCGGCCGGGAAGCGCGATCGCCTCCCGCGGGCATGATTCTGCGCGATCCTACCAGTGAGTTGCTGGATTTCGCGGAGACCGCCGCGTTGGTCGCGAACCTCGATCTGGTGATCTCGGTCGATACCGCGGTGGTTCATCTCGCGGGCGCGATGGGGAAGCCGGTCTGGTTACTGAACCGGTTCGACACCTGTTGGCGGTGGTTGCTGAACCGCGACGATAGCCCGTGGTATCCGTCGTTGCGGCAGTTTCGTCAGCCGCGATCCGGCGATTGGGATACCGTGATCCGCGGGGTCCGAGACGCGCTGCTGGCCAAGGCCCGGACTGACACGCCTTTCGTAAACGCCATGACCGGCGAGCACGACCGATCGAACCGATTGCAATGACCCGGTGGGAATCGAGGAACGAATCGATGCCGAAATTTCCTTCCATGCAAGCCGCGCCGCCCGCCACGATGACCGGCCGTCCGGAGGTCTTGCTGCGAAGGGCGGCGCGGGCCGAGACCGCGGGCAACCGCGATGAGGCAATCCGGCTGTATCGGCTGATCCTGACAATCGATCCACTCGATCCAAACGTGACCAACGCCCTTGGCGTCGCCTTGGCACAAAACGATCAATTGTTAGAGGCGATCCGGCAATTCGACGATACGTTACGCCTCGCGCCGGATGAGCCCGTCGCCTGGATCAACCGCGGCCTGGCACTGGAAAAGACCGGCCGCATGCTGGAAGCCATGGCATGTTTCGATCGCGTGGTGGCGCTGCGGCCCGATCATCCGTCCGGTTATCACGCACGCTCCGGCATTCTGTTCCACCTGGGCCGGTTCGAGGAAGCACTCGCCGTTCATGATCAAATCGGAACGATGCCGCAAAACGACGCTGGGTTGCTGACTGGCCGCGCGACAATTCTGCGGACCCTGGGCCGCACGGACGAAGCTTTTCAGGATATCGAACGCGCGCTTTCGATCGACCGGAGTCTGCCGTTCGTATGGGTGGATAAATCGACGTTGCTGCTGCTGACGGGCGATCTGGCGGCCGGCTTCAAACTTTTCGAATGGCGCGCACAGCTACCGGACATGAAGAAATTCAGCCGGAGCTTCGAGCAGCCGCTTTGGCTCGGTGAAACGGACATCGCCGGGAAAACAATCCTTTTGTACTCTGAGCAAGGCATGGGCGACACGATCCAGTTCTGCCGTTACGCGCCCTTGGCGGCCAAGGCGGGCGCTCGCGTCATCTTGCAGGTTGAACCGCCGCTGCGGGAGGTCATGACGACACTTCCTGGCGTGACCGAGATTCTTACTCTGGGCGATCCGCTCCCGGATTTCGACGTCCAATGCCCTATGATGAGTTTGCCGCTGGCGTTTGGCACGACGCTCGACACCATTCCGGTCGCCGTGCCGTATCTGAGCGCCGCACCGGACCGGGTTGCCGTCTGGCGGGATCGTCTGAGCGGGCTGGAAGGCCGCCGTATCGGTCTGGTCTGGGGTGGCAGTTCCCGCTTCGGCAACGCGTCGCTTGTTTCGACCGATCAGCGCCGGTCGGTGCCATTGACGGCGCTGGCGCCGCTCGCCGCGGTGCCGGGATGCGTGTTCGTGTCATTGCAACTTGGGCCGCCGGCCGCGCAGGCGTCCGCGCCGCCGGCCGGCATGGTATTGCACGACCATTCCGCCCATCTGACCGATTTCGCCGAAACTGCGGCGTTGATCGAGAACCTGGACCTGGTGATCGGCGTCGATACCTCGACCCCGCATCTGGCGGCGGCGATGGGTAAGCCCGTCTGGCTGTTGAACCGGTTCGATACCTGCTGGCGCTGGCTGCTCGACCGCGAGGACACACCCTGGTACCCGACCATGCGCATCTTCCGCCAGCCAAGGTCCGGCGACTGGGCTTCCGTGGCGCGAGCGGTCGCCGATGCGTTGCGGAGCGGTTCGGCGCCCTGATCCGGTGGGCTACGCGGCTTCCGCCCGGCACCCCAGCAGATGCGCGATCGCGTAGGTCAGCTCCGGCCGGTTCAGCGTATAAAAATGGAACTCGTCCACCCCGTTCGCCTGCAACAAGCGCACCTGCTCGGCCGCGACCACCATTCCGATCATCCGCCGCAGTTCGGGTTCGTTTTCGGTGCCCTCGAACATCCGAGCCAGCCAATCCGGCACACTGGCGCCGCACATCGCGGAAAACCGGGCGATCTGGGTGAAGTTGGAAACCGGCATGATCCCGGGCACCACCGGCGCCGTGATCCCCGCCGCCAGACAGCGGTCCAGGAACCTCAGATACACGTCGGTGTCGAAGAAATACTGCGTGATCGCCCGCGTCGCCCCGGCGTCGAGCTTTCGACGTAGCGAATCGAGGTCCGCGTCCGGGCTCAACGCGGATGGGTGAGTTTCCGGATAAGCGCCGACCGAAATCTCGAACGGCGCGATGGCATGCAGGCCCGCGACCAGGTCCGCGGCGTACGCATAGCCGCCGGGATGCGGCACATAATCGGTGCCCAGCGGGGGATCGCCGCGGAGGGCGACGATATGGCGGATCCCCGCCTCCCAATATTGCCGCGCGACCTCGTTGACCTCATCCCGCGTCGCGCCGACGCAGGTCAGATGCGCGGCGGGCACCAATGAAGTTTCCCGCGCGAGCCGGGCCACGGTGCCGTGCGTCCGTTCCCGTGTCGAACCGCCGGCCCCATATGTGACCGACACGAACCGCGGACCCAAAGGAGCCAGGCGCTCAATGCAGGCCCAAAGTTGCTGTTCCATCGCCTCGGTCCTGGGCGGCGAGAACTCGAATGAAAGCCGGGGCGCCGGGTGGGCCGCGTCGCGCATCGGCAGGCTGGTGAAGCGGGGGCCGGTCAGCCACCGCCGCAATGTGTGTTCGTCCATGGGCCACCAAATCCCCATTCCTCCGCGCCAATGCAAGTGTTATGTCGGGGGCATGCCGTGCCAGCCGTCCCGCGGGATTCCCAAGCGGGATCGCCAAAGGGAATCGCTTACAACGAGGATGGCGCATGGTAGGTTCCTTTTCATAAGCCAAACGAGTCCGAGGCTCAGATGCGCGCCGTGATACGCCGACGCCCACCGTCCAGAGAGATTATCCTGGCGGCCGCGGTTTTCCTCGCCAGCGGGCTGGCCGGTTGCGCGACACCGCCGCCCGCCACCGACGCGGAAGCGGTCGCCGATTTTCGCCAGACCAACGATCCGCTGGAGCCCACGAATCGCGTTTTCTACAAGATCAACGATGGGCTCGACATGGTGATCCTGAAGCCCGCGGCGCAGGCATACCGCTTTGCCGTGCCCACCGGCGCGCGGACGGGCATTCATAACGTGCTGGATAATCTCGGCGGGCCGGTGCGGCTGGCGAATGACACGCTACAAGGCAAGCCGCGGCGCGCCGGAGACACCGCGATGCGGTTCGTCATCAACTCCACCATCGGTCTGGGCGGGGTTTTCGATGTCGCGAAAGATCTTGGCTATCCCCGGCATGACGCGGATTTCGCGCTGACACTCGCCAATTGGGGGGTTCCCGAGGGGCCGTTCCTGTTCTTGCCAGTGCTCGGCCCCTCCGGTCCGCGCGACGCGACCGGTTTTGGTGTGGATATCGCGATCGACCCATTCACCTGGATCGGCCGAGGCACGACAGCGGCCACCATCGGAAGCTGGACCCGCACGGGCGCCGGCGCGCTGGATGAGCGCGAGCGGTACCTGGATGGGGTCGAACAGGTCAAGAAAACCGCGCTCGACCCGTACGCCACGTTCCGCAGTCTCTACCGGCAGAATCGCGCCGGAAAGCTGGAGGCAATGCGGGCCGACGATCGCGCGACCATTCCCATCTGGTGGCCGCGCGCTGTCGTGGCGGCAACGGATGGGCGCGTGAACGGACGGTCGCGCGACCAAACGGCCAAATAACGGGAGGTTCAGAAAGCGCATGGTGTACCGACGTCGCTGTCTTGTAGCCGGCCTGCTTGTGGCGTCCTCCTGGGCTGGTTTCGGACTGTTCGGCCGTGGCGCGCAGGCGCAGGCGGTGGAAAAGGCGGTCGCGTTCGTGCAGCAGACGGGCGACCGGCTGACCGCGATCGTGAACGGTCCGAAGTCCACGGCGGACAAACGGCGGGCGTTGAACCAGATCCTGGAAGTCGCCGTCGACGTCGATGGGATCGCGCGGTTCTGCCTCGGGCGGTTCTGGCGGAGCGCCTCGCCCGATCAAAAGAAACGCTATGTGGCGGCGTTTCATGACGTGCTGGTGACGAATATCTCGGCGAAACTGGGGGAATACCAGGGCGTGAAGCTGACCGTGCAGAAAGGCCGTCAGCAGGAAGAAGAGGCGGTCGTGACCACGATCGTGGAGCGGCCAAACAATCCTCCGAACGCGGTCGACTGGGTGATCGGCCAGGCGGCCTCGGCCCCGAAGATCATCGATGTGGTGGCCGAGGGAACCTCGCTCCGGCTGACGCAACGGCAGGATTACGCGTCGTATCTTTCACGTAACAACAACGATATCGACCTGTTGGTCACCGCGATGATCCAGCAAACCGCGAAGAGCCGGTAGGACCGGCGCGCGTAACGATTGACGCGTCACCCTCTCTCCCGTCATGGCCCGGCGAGTCCGCGTAAGTATCAGGATAACGCTGGGTGGGAGATGGACGTTCCCCTTTTTCCCGTCATGGCCCGGCGGGTCCGGGCCACCTGTTCCGGCACAGTACCGCGTCAGGTGGCCCGGACTCGCCGAGCCATGACGGGAGAGCTGAAGACCATACGTTACGGGCTGGCATCAGACGCGGAGGTCAGGCCTCGCCGAGTTGCCGGCGGTACATCGCGAAAATCAGCTCCCAATCGCGATTGGCGCCGCGCTTGTGGTGGATGTCGCGGTCCGGCAGGGCGTAACCATGCACCGCGCCCGCGTGGATTTCGCTATGGTAGCGGACCTGACATCCGGCGAGCAGGGCTCCGAGTTCCTCGATCATCGATGGCGGCGCATGGGGATCAGTCTCAGCGAAGCCGCAATAAAACTCGCCCCGCAAACGGTCCGCGAAACGATGCGGCGAGTCCGGGCGATCGGAGATCAAGCTGGTCGGGTGCAGGCCGGCCGAGGCGCGGAACCGGTCGGGGAACGCCGCCGCCACGCTCATGACGTGGCGTCCGCCCATGCAGTAGCCGATCGAGCCCAACGCGCCCGGCCGCACCGGCTCCCCGGCGTCGAGGAAGCGCAGCAACGCGCCCGTGTCGGCGGCGACCATTGTGTCCATGAGTTGGGCGAGCGGCGCGGAGACTCGCTTGCGATCCGCCTCCGGCAGCGCGGCCAGCGAGATCATGCGGTTGTTCGCGTCGCGGAACTCATGCCGCACGCGGCCCTGGCGGTAATAGAAGTCCGGGACGGCGCAGTAGTAGCCGACGGTGGCGACGCGGCGGGCGATGTCGTGCAGTTCCTCGCGGATGCCCCAGACGTCCATGTAGAGCACGACGGCGGCGAAGGGGCCGTCTTGTTCGGGGTGCGTGATGAAGGTCTCCATCGACCCATCTGGCGTATGGATGTTGATGGTTCGTTCGTGCATGGCCGTTCTCCCCGTTTGGCGCGACCTTGGCGCCTACATTTGCGGCGCGGCAGGCCGCCGATGTCTCAATTGTGTCCCTATCCGGTTAGCACAGGGAGCCAAAAGACTTGCAACGGCCGATGTTTAACCTATCGTCAAAATGATTACCATTGGGTGCAGGGCACGAATAGCGGATAAATACCTCTCGACTTAGATAGCACTGGGTGCTACATACGGCCATGGTAGATCCGGCGGAAAATATTCGGGTCTTCAAGACCGCCTGGTTCTCGAAGGCAGCAAGCAAGGCGCATATCCAGGATCCAGAACTTTGCGCTGGCATGCGGGAAATCCTGAAGGGTCAATGCGTTGATTGGGGCGGCGCCGTGTTCAAGAAACCCTGAATCGGAACCTGCATCGCGGCATCATCATCCATGGCGGGTGATATTGGGTCTACGCTTATCTGTTCGCGAAGAACGATCGGGAGAACATCGACGCTAAGGAACTGACTGGCTTCGGGAAGTTGGCCGATATCTTCGCCCAGGTTACTGAGTCGGTCATTGCCAAGGAACTAACGGACAACGAGCTAACGGAGATATGCCATGAAACAGAAGTACAAAAGTGATGCCTTTGAAGCGATCCACGGTGCCGTGTCCGGCATGTTCCGGTCCGGTGGCGTAGACAAAAAGACCATGCGGGATTTTGATGAAACGTGTCTGGTCACGCCGTTCAAGCCCATTGAGATAAAACGTCTCCGGGTGCAACAAAAGGTCAGCCAGCCAGTCTTTGCCCGCTACCTGAATACCAGCGAAAGCACGGTTGAGAAGTGGGAGACCGGGGCCAAGAAACCCAGCGGGATGGCTCTGAAGCTGCTGACGGTCGTCCAGAAGCACGGGTTGCAAATCCTTGCCTGACGCGCGCCCGTCAAAGGGGCCCTGTTCGACCCGTGGTTGTTGTTCCTTTGCCCGCCGGACAGTGACGCTCATTTGAGATCAATACCCCGGCATCTCATTAACGCATGTCACCCGCCATCCCTCCGGATGCCGCTCCAAACACGTCAGGGACAAATTATGGATCGACAGATGCAGCGCGTGGCTCGGATGCACGGCCAGCGCATGCGCGACCGCGGCGCGGATCGTGCCACCGTGGCTGACGATCACGATATCCTCCCCCGGGTGATCCCGCGCCAACCGCTCCAATGCCGCGCCGGAGCGGGCGATGACCTCGACCATACTCTCGCCGCCGGGCGGTTTCTCGTCGCCCGCCAGCGGCCAGAATGGAGGTTGCGGATACGCCAGTTTCGCGGGTAGCTCGGCATGCGGGAGGCCCTGCCATTCGCCCAGGGATTGCTCGATCAGATCCGGCTCGACGCCGGGCTCCCGCGCCGGATACCCGGCATCAAAGATCAATAGGGCGGTGCGGCGCGTGCGCGACAGCGGCGTCACCTTCCATACCGCCGGCTGAGGCAGGCGCCGCGCCAAAGCCGCGTACATCGGACCCTGCGCCGCGAGCGAGGTCTCGCACAACGGCACATCCATCACGCCATACAGAATCGCGCGGGAGTTTTCGTCCACCACGGCGTGACGGATCATCCAGAAACGGGTTTCGATCATTCACCAATACTCAACAAAGCGCCGCGCACCCGCGCCTGATGGAACTGCTGGGCGAACAACAAAGTCGCGGCGCCCAGCCAGACCGCGTTCAGGCCGACGGCCCATGCCAGATGATGCCAATGGATCACGCCCTCGAGCAGGACGCCGCGCATCCCCTCGAACACATGCGCGGACGGCAAGGCCAACGCGAACGGCTGCACGGCGGCGGGCAACACGGCGACCGGGTAAAACACGGCGGAGAACGGGGTCAGGCCGAACAGCACCGACCATGCGAGCGGCTCCGCGCCCGCGCCGTGACGTAGGATCAGGCTGACGACGCCCAGGGCGACCCACCAGCCCATGATCATCAGGTTGATGAAAAACAGGATCAGAATCGGGCCAAGCGCGAACAGGTTGAACGCATAGAACAGCCACGCGATCAGAACCGCCGGCGCGACGCCGATCATCATGCGGATGATGGACATCGCGATCAGCGCCGCCACCAGCTCCCACGGACGCAGCGGGCTGACGAACACGTGGCCCAGGTTGCGGGACCATATTTCCTCCAGGAAGGAGATCGCCATGCCCATCTGGCTGCGCAACGCGACCTCCCACAGCAGGACACCGCCCAGAAGCGCCGAGGCCGCGATTGCCGCGCCGGAACCCAGACGGCTTGTCAGGAAGGTGGCGGTGAAGCCCCAGATGCACATTCCCAGAACCGGCCAATAGGCGAGTTCCAGCAACCGCGGCCACGACCGGCGATACAGCGCGAGGTGCCGGTACATCAGTCCCCAGACCCGTCGAGGCGCCCCGCTCATGGGAGCCCCACGCGTTCGAGTGGCCTGGCGGCGGTCCGCCGGTCGCGGGCGATGTCCAGGAACACTTCCTCCAGATCGTCGCGGCCGTAGCGGTCGAGCAAATCCTGGGGGCTGCCGCGATCGACGACGCGCCCCTGTTTCATCATCAGGACGTGGGAGCACAGGCGCTCGACCTCGGCCATGTTGTGGCTGGCGAGCAAGATCGCACAGCCGGTTTCCGCCCGGTACCGCTCCAGCCAGGTGCGCACGAGGTCGCCGGTGTCAGGGTCCAGGCTGGCGGTCGGCTCATCCAGCAGCAGCAGTTCGGGGCGGTTGATCAACGACTTGGCCAGTGCGACCCGGGTTTTCTGGCCCGCTGACAACTGGCCCGCGGGCCGGTCGAGCAGGGAGCCAAGGTCCAGTTCCTCCGACAGTTCGGCGATCCGCGCATCGATGCGGCGGACATTATACAGATGACCGTAAACGCGCAGATTCTCCCGCACGGTCAGGCGGGCCGGCAGCTGGACATAGGGTGAGGAGAAATTCATCCGCGCCAGCGCGGCGAACCGGTCACGCAGCATGTCGCGGCCGAGGACGCGAATTGACCCCGCCGTCGGCAGCAGCAATCCCAGCAACATGGCGATCGTGGTCGTTTTGCCCGCGCCGTTGCCGCCCAGAAGTCCCACGGTCGAGCCGGCCTCCGCCACGAACTCGATGCCATCGACCGCGAGCACGTCGCCGTAGCGTTTGGTGAGGCTCTTGACCTCGATGACGTTCCTGCCGGCGGCGCTCATGGGCGGCACGGTTAGACGATTTCCAGGCCCGCTGAAACCTGGCGGTGTTCGATCCGGCTCCCGATTCTGGCGCGGGGCGCGTGGATTGCCGCGACCTTGTGTCGAACCGCGCTGTTAACGAATGATTAAGCTATTTCGGGGATATTCGGGCCTCGATGGCACCAGGGGCCAACCGCCATGAGCACGTTGCACCTGATACTTTTTTTCGTAGGCATGCCGTTTGTTTACGCTGCTCTGGCGGCAATCCTGTTCAGGGCCCGCCGGCACGTGGAGGTGGATCCCGGCCAGGCCGCGAGCGTCAGCGGGAAAGGCGCGGGCATCAACGCCGAGAGGCTGGATCTTCCGGTTCTGTTGCGGGCGGTGGCCGACTCACTCGAACCGCTCGCGCGGTCCCACCACACGCGGATCAGCCTCGCTGTCAGTCCGGGGCGGACAGTCCATGCGAGCGGCGAGGCGCTGCGTTCCGCCCTGCGGGCAACGATCGAAACCGCGATTCGCGCCGCGACGGGCGGCCGGGTGCTGATTTCCGTGCTGCCGCTGGGGACCCAGTTGCACATCCTCGTCACCGACGATGGCGCTCATTCCGTTCGGGCGACGCGAGAAAGCATGGCACGGGAGGCCGCTTCGGCGATCGCGCTGCAAGGCGGCTCGCTCGCCGTCGAAGCGAGGCGCGGGCATGGCACGACGGTGACGCTACGCCTGCCGATGCTCACGGCCTCGGAGGTGAAAGACCATGTCGAATTCCCGGTCCCGGTCGAGGAAACGGCGACCGCCGCCTGATCGTGCCGGCCGCGTCCGTGCCCGTTTGTGCCGCCGGATTTGCTGTGCATACTGCGCGTGGAATTCAGGAGGGGGATCCCATCATGCCGGTCGACAAGCAGCCCTATCGGGACGCCATGGCCAAACTCGGCGCGGCGGTGAACGTCATCACCACCGATGGGCCGGGGGGACGCGCGGGCTTCACCGCCTCGGCGGTCACGAGCGTGACGGACACGCCGCCGACCCTGGTTGTGTGCGTGAACCGGGCGAACGACTCGTATCCGGCGTTCATGGCAAACAAGGTGCTGTGCGTGAATACGCTGACCCCGTCGCAGGAGGGGCTGTCCCCCATTTTCGCTGGCATGACCGACCATTCCGACGAGGAACGCTTCACCGGCCACGACTGGCACACGTTGGAAACTGGTGCCCCGGTGCTGGACAAGGCTTTGGTCGTATTTGACTGCCGGGTCACGGAGATCGTCGGGTCAGGCACGCATGATGTGTTCTTTTGCTCGGTCGAGGCGGTGCGGGTCGGCCCGGCGAAGGAGGGCCTGATTTATTACGGGCGCGGTTATCACACGGTGGTCGCGAAAACTTAGGACGGTTTCGGATCGGGCGGTCAGACCGCGCCCAAAATTTGCCGGGTCGTGCGAATATCTCCCCCTTTCGTCATGGCCCGGACGAGCCGCATATGCATCAGGATAAGGATGAACGGGAGAAAATTCTGGCGCGAGGCCCAACGTACAACCGTCATGGCCCGACCCGATCGGGCCATCGGGCGCGGTACAACATCGCGGTTCAGGGTGCACGCGGCCGCGAGCCGTGTCTTTCTTCGCAACGCCGTGCCACACCCGATGGTCCGGTCAAGCCGGACCATGACGGGGCAGCGCCGGATATTCTCCTCCCGCGGCCTTGACCTGATGCCTATGCGGAAAAGCCTGGCCATGCCGGAGAGGTGGGCTGCGTTGGAGCGGTACGATTTGGACATAGCCTCAGAAACCCTCTCCTGGGCGCGCGCGCCATAAGGTGGAATGATCCGGTTCGGAAACCTCATCCGGCGGCCGGCCATTGGTATAGTAATATAGCGCGACCGAGCGCCTCATGAGACCGGGCGGGCCCAGGATGGGCTCGGGCTGACCGTGGAACGAGAAGCTGGTGGTGCTGAAGATCACGGCGCGGTTGAACAGCGGGGCGATCCGGGTCACGCGGATCCGCATCTCGCGGTCCCAGAGTTCCAGCCAGCCCTGGTTTCGCTCGGACCAGCCCTCGTTTAAATAGAGCAACAAATTCAATCGCCGATCCAGGAGTAACTTCGGGTGCCGGTTGAAGTCGGCGTGCACGGCGAGTTTGCCTCCCGCGCCCGTGAAATGCAGGCCGCCGCCAAACAGATACGGGTCGGGCATAAGGCCGGAAATGCCCGTGGCCCGCTCCAGCGCCAGCAGCACACGGGGACCGGACAATTCGGCCAGCAGGCGCGCGGTCGTGGGCCCTGACCTGGTCTGCCACGTCGTGTTGTGCTTCAGGCGTACATAAACGCCATCGTTGTGCGACTCGACGGCGCCGGTGTCCGGGTTCGGGAACTCGGCCACGACCGCGCGCAGCAAAGTGTCGTCGAACAAACCGTCAAGTGTCAGATGGGGAAAGGGTTCGGCGAGCGCATAGCCCTCGTGGCCGGCCAGGCGTTCCAGCCCTCCCGGCGCGAAGACCATTTCGGGCCGCCGGCGAAAACGGCCGAGCACGCCTGGTAAGACAGATCTCATGCCGATCTCCTGTCACGCCGCCCACTTGCGGTCGGCGCGCGGGGCCAATGTAGGATCGTCAGATGAAGCGCCGGTTAATTTTCGCGCGTTACCACCCGCGCCGGGAAATACGTGTCCGTCGATCTGCCGCGGCCGTGGGACAGGCTGGGGATGGCGCGTGACGCGGGACGTCTGGCGGCGCGGCGCGGGTGATGGAGTTCCTTTACGCGCGGCACCGCAATCCGGCGGAGGCGGCATATGCTTGATCCGCGCCGCGCGCGAGCGTGTGCCGGTCAGACGGGCAACCAGGGCACCGGAACGAAGAACCGGCCACCCACGGTTTTTATAGCGTTGTTCTCGCTCTCCATGGCCGTGCGGCGTAGCGCGATCAACAACTGACCGGCAACGGTTTGACGCCAGAACCATCGATCGATCTGGCGCGCCGACGGTGGCGGGCCATCCGCCTGCGCGGCCTCTCCGTAGAGCGCCTTGAGATCGTCCGCCAGAAAGCGCAAGGCCAAAGCCGGGGTGTCATGAAGTGGCACCGTGGGCAAGGCGCCGTCCAGGAACGACGCGGCGAAAGCGGGCCAGGCTTCGGGTGGTTGACCGGCGAGGCCGGTGGTCGTGCGGCCAAACCGCGCCTTGAATCGGCCCCAGGCTGGCAGAACCGCTGTCAACTCGGCACGGAACGCTGCCTCCCATTCCCCGCGGTCCTGGTACAGCCCAGGTGGGGGCAGGGACATCGCGGGCGCCCAACCGGGGCGGTCGGTCCAGCTTGGGTTGTCGTCCGGGAAATGCTCCAGAATGACCGGGCCATCGGTTCGCTCCAGCAACCGCAGCGCCTGGAGCAGGACACGGCGCTGGAACGGCGCGTCGTTCGGCTCGCCAAGCGGGCGTCCCAACATGAACGGCGTCATGACGGCGCGCGGCGGGCGGGTTTTTTCAACCTGAGGCAGGACCAGTGCGAGGACCGTCGTCGGCAGGCCGCGTTCTTCCAGCATATGTGCCATCGCGCTCACGGCGCGGGTGCACAGCGGTCAAACGGGGGCGAGGACGACGGCGTTAACCCGATCCGCGTGAAGGGCGGCGGCGATACCGTCCGCCGATTGCACCATGACGGCGGGATCGGTCGATCCCATGACCGTATGGTGTGTGCCAGCCACGCTGCCGATCGTGCCATCGGCCGCGAGATCCCGCAGCCGGTCGATCGGATAAACCACGTTGATGTCCCGCTGGAACCCGGCGCGATCGAAGTTGATCGAGACATGGCTCATGAGGATATCGGCGTTGTTCCATGTTCCCGGTACCGCGCGGTATTCGCCGGAACCGACGGGAAACGGTTTGTCGCCGCGATGGATCAACGCCGCGCTGCTGACGATCGCCACGCGGCGTTCGGACAGGGCAAGCCCAGTGACAAACGGGGTCGTGTCGAACTCTGGGCAGGGTAGGTCGCGTACCGCCGAGCGTGTCGGTTCCGGAATGTCTTCAAGTCGTGCCATTCATGTTCGTCCCTAAGCCATGGTTTCCATCAGCGGCGCGGGATGCCAACCGGGTCACCGATTTGTGGGCATCGCGATCAAGGTCGGGCCGGCGATCATCGCGACATCATGCCACACCGCGCGATCCGAATCGATTCCCCCGGTACGGTTCCAGCGATGCGAGAGACACACCCGCCGGGCCGTGACGATGGTCAGGTTCACCGCCGCGGGCCTGCCGGCGAGCCTCGCGGCCCGACGCGGCATGCGATTCGATGACCGCATGCTCGCGCTTCAGGCCGCGATGGACGGCCTCGGCGTCGCGATGGGGCACACGGTGCTCGTCACCGCGGATATCGCCGCCGGCTGGTCGTGCCGTTCGACGCGTTTCAATTGCCCGCCGAGGTGCCGAAGATCGCGGCGTTCCGGAACTGGCTGCTGGCGATCCCGCCGCGGAAGGGCCCGGTGGTCAGGGCCGCGCCGTGAAGACAATCTCTTTCGCGCCTTCCCACAACACCTGCTTGCCAAGGACCGCGAGGTTTTCGTTGCCCTCGATCACCGTGAGAAAATGGTTGCCGGCGAGTTGGCCCATCTTGCTCGCGAACTGACAGGCGCCATAGGGCAGCAGAATTTCGGTTTCGCTGAACCCGCCTGGATACAGAAGAAGCTGGCCAGGCGCCGGGTAGCTGGTGTGGTTCTCAAAGCCCAGGCCGAGATCGAGTTCGCCAAGGGGAATCCAGCAGGCCTCGCCGCTCCATCGGACATGGATGATGCGTTCTTTGTACGGCAGGAGTTTTCGAAACGCGGCACAGGTTTTCGGGGCGGCGGTGTCCTCGAAGCGGGCGGCGAAATGGTAAGGGCCCGCGGCGATGGTGATGAGGCTCATGATGCGGTCACCCAGCGGGATAAGTTCAGATCCGGAACGACGGAAACACGCCCCGCCACTCCCGCGGCGGGGCACTTGTTTCGATATCAGATCAACTCACATCTGGTTGTAATTGCCCTTCGCGTCCCAGATGTACATCACATAAGCGCCGGAGGTGACGTCGCCGTTCTTGTCGAAGCTCACCGGCCCGATGACGCTTGGCCACGGCCCGCTGGCCTTCAGCGCCGTCGCCACCTTCTTCGGATCGGTCGTGCCGGCTTTCTTCACCGCCTCGGCCCAGATCTGGATCGTGGCGTAGGTGTAAAGAACATAACCCTCCGGATCGATCTTCTTGTCGGTGAATTCCTTCACCACTTTCGCCGCCACCGCGTTCTTGCGCGGATCGGGGGAGAAGGTCATCAGCGTTCCCTCACCCGCGGGCCCGGCGATCTGCCAGAACTCCTTGGTCACCAGCGCGTCGCCGCCGACCAGGGTCGCCTTCATGCCCTGTTCCTTGGCCTGCTTGATGATCAGCGCCGACTCGGTGTGGTAACCGCCGATATAGATGACCGAGATACCCGCCTGCTTCAGCCGGCTGACCACGGCGCTGTAGTCCTTCTCGCCGGGGGTATAGGCGTCGTACGTCGCCTCCTTCACGCCGGCGCCGTTCAGCGCTTTCCGCGTTTCGTCGGCCAGGCCTTTGCCGTAGGCGCTGTTGTCGTGGAGGATCGCGATCTTCTGGGTCTTGTAATGTTTCGCCAGGTACTGGCCCGCGACCAGGCCCTGCTGATCGTCGCGCCCGCAGGTGCGGAACGTGCCCCAGCCGCCCTCATCGGTGAATTTCGGGTTGGTCGAGGCGGGCGAAATCTGCAGCACCCCTTCCTCCAGATACACCTTGCTCGCGGGGATCGAGCTGCCCGAGCAGTAATGACCCGCGACCAACGCCACTTTCTTGGTCGCCATCTGGTTGGCGACGGAAACGGCCTGTTTCGGATCGCAGGCATCGTCGCCGATGTTCAGCACGATCTTCTTGCCCAACAGGCCGCCGGCCTTGTTCAGGTCCGCGACCGCCTGCAAGGCGCCGGCCTTCATCTGCTCCCCATACGCCGCGTTCGCTCCGGTCAGCGGACCCACCACGGCGATCTGTATCTGAGCCAGCGCGGGCAGCGCCAGAAGACTGGCGAGCGCCGCTCCCAGTAAGGATTTTTTCAGCATCGGGCATCCCCATTTGTGATTCGTAACGCGTAAGTCTAGCCCCCGTCCGCGATTAGCGCCAGAATTGACATCCAGAGATCATGGAGGACGACGGTGAAAGCATCTTTGTTCTATCTGCCCAGTATCGGCAGCCGCGCGGAAATCGAGCAGGGGATGGCGGGCATGCGGCCCGACCTCTATCAGCGCATGCTGAAAGAACTGTCGGAGCAGATCAAACTCGCCGATCAGCTTGGCTACGACTCGGTCAGCTTCACCGAGCATCATTTCCATATCGAGGGGTTCGAGGTGTCGCAGAACCCGGTTCTGCTGGACCTGTATTTCGCCATGCAGACCAAGCGCATCCGCGTCGGCCAGTTGGGGATCGTGCTGCCGGCGTCGAACCCGATCCGGGTGGCCGAGGACATCGCCATGCTGGACCACATGACCGGTGGCCGCGCGGTGGCGGGGTTCGCGCGGGGTTACCAACGGCGCTGGGTCGATGTCATGGCGCAACAGACTCACGGGGTCAGTGGCGCGTTGCCGCACCAACACGACGCGATCGACGCCACCAACCGCGCGGCGTTCGAGGAGAATTTTCAGATCATCAAGAAGGCCTGGACGGAGGAGATGCTGACCTTCGACGGCCAGTTCTGGAAAATCCCGGCGGGGGAAACGCCGTGGACGCTGGATACGACCGCTTTGTACGGCAAGGGCGTGGAGAACGGCATACTTCGCAGCGTCGGCGTGGTGCCGAAGCCGTTGCAGAAGCCATATCCCGATCTGTTTCTGCCCTTTGCGTCCTCGGAGAACTCCATTCGGTGGGCTGCTCGCGAGGGCGTGACGGCGATCCTGCCGTCAATGCTGCCGGTGTATGAGAACCAGCTTTACGATGTGTACGCCGAGGTCTCCGGCAAGCCGCGCACGCATGGCACGGGGCTGCTGCGGGACGTGATCGTCGCCGATACGGACGCGGAGGCGATGGCGCTGTGGCGCGACTCCGGGCAGTTCTCGGGACGCGCGTGGTTCGAGCCGTTCGGGTTCCGGCGGGGCATGCAGGATCCGAAGACCGGGACGTACCTGACGCCGGAGGAGGTCGTGCAACAGGGTTACGCTCTGGTGGGGTCCGTGGACACGGTGATCCGGGGGATCGAGGCGAACATGAAGCGGCAGGATGTGCAGTGGATATTTTGTTACACGTATAATGGGCTGGTGCCGCATCCGGTGTTGATGAAGTCGATTGAGCGGTTCTGGACGGAGGTGATGCCGCGGTTTGTTTGAGGATCAAAAAAGCCTCCTCGCTGTTTGGAGTGGATGGTAACGATCCAGTCTGGTCTTGCTCAAGCGTTTCTTTGTTCGGCTGAGCGCCGTTTCTCCGCCCCAGCCTGACGATCCAAGGACGCCTGGGGCGGCGGCTGTCAAGGATGGCCTCTTGGGCCACCGCGTCTTCGCGGCGCGGAGCGTCCTTGATTGCCGCCACCCCGGGCGTCACCCTCGGTTCAGGTCGTAGCGACTTTGCGGAGGCCACCATGAATGACACGAACTTACTTCAGATGGCACTGGGTCTGACGCCACCATGGGCGGTGACCGGCGCCGATTTCGACCCGGACGCCCGCCGCCTGGACATCCATATCGGCTTCCCGTCCGGCAGCCGTTTCGCCTGTCCGCAATGCGCCGCCGCCGGTTGCCCCGCTCATGACACCGCGCCCATGACATGGCGCCATCTCAATTTCTTCCAGCACCAGGCCTGGCTCAACGCCCGGGTGCCACGGGTCCGCTGCGAAACCTGTGGTGTCAGGAAGGTGACCGTTCCCTGGGCCCGCGAAGGTAGCGGCTTCACGCTGCTGTTCGAAGCATTGATCATGGCCATGATCCCCGTCATGCCGGTGAAGGCGGCCGAACGCCTGGTTGACGAATACGACACAAGGCTGTGGCGGGTCATTCATCCTTATGTCGAGGAAGCCCGCGCACGCATCGATGCATCGGAGGTTACCCGCGTGGCGGTCGACGAGACCGCCGCCCGCCGCGGTCACGATTATATCTCCCTGTTCGCCGATATCGGCGAAGCCCGCGTCATCCATGTCACCGAAGGCAAAGACGCCGCAACTGTCGCGGCTTTCGCTGAAGGCCTGACCGCGCACAGTGGCGATCCCGATCAGATCGCCGAGGTCTGTATCGACATGAGTCCGGCCTACATCAATGGCGTGGCGAAGCATTTGCCAAACGCCGAGGTGACCTTCGACAAGTTCCATATCGTGAAAATCATCAACGACGCCGTCGATGAGGTGCGCCGCGCTGCACGAAAGACGCACGCCGGACTGAAGGGCACGCGTTATATCTGGTTGCGTAACCCCGATACGCTCTCGGAGCGTCAGCGCACCACGTTGGATGCGTTACCCACATGCACTCTGAAGACCGCGCGGGCCTACCAGATCAGGCTCGCCTTCCAGGATATGTACGCGGAAGGCAGCCCGGAAAGTGCCACCGCCTATCTGAAGAAATGGTATTTCTGGGCCACTCGCAGCCGGCTACCGCCGATGATTGACGCCGCCCACACGGTGAAACGTCATTGGAACGGCATCCTGCGCTGGTTCGACAGCAGAATCGCCAATGGTGTGATCGAGGGCATTAACAGCCTGGTTCAGGCTGCCAAGGCGAAGGCACGAGGGTATCGCTCAACACGCAACCTCAAAGCCATGGTCTATCTCATCGCCGGAAAGCTCGACCTCAGGCTGCCAACGTGAATTCGTTACCACCCACTTCAAACAGCGAGGAGCCTCAAAAAACCACCCGACCCGGCGATGCTTGAAGCGTGCCACTGGTGCCCTGCAGGCCACAGGCGTCGGGACCGGTGTGTGCGGCCAAGCTGGTACCAGGACCTGCGATCCACCCCATCCGGCCCGCGGCCCAAAAAGCTCCTTTGCGCGGTATTCCAAAGCGAGTAGGCTATGTAGCGGGACCGGCGATGGGGCCTGACGTCACGGTTTTTGGCATTAGATGCCAATCGGGGGAACTCATGAAGGTCGTATCGGTAATCAATTACAAAGGCGGAGTTGGAAAGACCAGCCTTACCGCCAATTTGGGCGCGGAACTTGCATTCCGTGGCAAAAGGGTTTTGTTGCTCGATTTGGATGCGCAAGCAAGCCTGACCTTCTCTTTCATTACACCCGACTCCTGGGTTAAGACCTATGCGGACTCAAAAACGATCAAATCATGGTTTGACGCCTTCGAACTTGGCAAGCCAATCCCTCTTTCTGATCTGATTTTTCAACCGGCTCGCGTTTTACCTCGTCTCGGCTCTGCCGGAGCTCTTCATCTGATCTTTTCACATCTTGGATTGATTAATGTAGATCTTGAGCTTGCCACAAAACTGGGTGGTGCCTCCTTGGTTCAGTCCAAGAGGAATTTTATTAATATCCATAGACGTCTCGCCGAGGGCTTAAATTCCATTGAACCAGACAAGTATGATTTAGTTCTTATCGACTGTCCTCAAAATTTTAATATTGTTACCACTATTGTCCGGTCAATAGCTGAATAAATTCAATTGGTTATCGTCCATGACGTGTTCGGAACTGTCAGCTGTTTGAGAAATCACAGATTCTATCGAGGCCTTTTCAAATACTGTCACCGAAAACACCTGCATCAATGTGTAGAGGG
>SHWL01000060.1 GCA_009693865.1 Acetobacteraceae bacterium
TTCCATGGCGTGGCAACCAAATATCTCGACCATTACCTGGGCTGGCGCCGGACAGTCGAAGCTCTGGGGGGCGACATGCAGCCAGAGGACTGGCTGCGGAGCGCCATCGGAATCGGACCATATCAATCAATAACGCAATGAGAGCCTTTCTCTTTGGCGCTTTGTCCCGTCCACGACGGTTGATGCCGCGAAACAGCCATGCAAACCACCGCCCCCGGCCGTTCCGAGTTCCATAGCCGCAACAGGCTCAAACTGGGCTTGTTCGGCGCCAACTGTTCATCCGGCCGCGCGGTCACCAAGGTGCCCGAACGTTGGAGCGGCAGTTGGCCCGACTGTCTGCGTCTGGCACGCATGGCTGACGATGCGGGCATCGAGTTCATGCTGCCGGTCGCCCGTTGGAAGGGCTACGGCGGCGACACCGACTACCAGGGCGAGACGCTGGAAACCGTCACCTGGGCCGCCGGATTGCTCGCGGCGACGAAGCGGCTGACGGTGTTCGGAACCGTGCACGCGCCGCTGATCCATCCGTTGATCGCGGCCAAGCAATTCGTCACCGCGGACCATATCGGCGAGGGCCGCTTCGGGCTGAACGTCGTTTGCGGCTGGAACGAGGACGAGTTCACCATGTTCGGCGCCACACAGCGCGACCACGCCACGCGTTACGAGCATGCGCAGGAGTGGCTGGACGCGGTCAAACTCGCCTGGACGCGCGAGGACGAGTTCGACTTCGACGGACGCTTCATCCAATTGAAGAATGCGCGCGCCTGGCCGAAGCCGTTCGGCGGCGGGCAGCCGATCGTGATGAACGCCGGCGTCTCGCCGGCCGGTCAGGGGTTTGCGATCCGCAACTGCGACGCGCTGTTTTCCTATGCTCCGCGGGATAAGCTGGAGGAATTCGCCGCCCATGTGGCGCGAGTGAAGGCGCTGGCACGCGACGGCGGACGCGAGATCGACGTTTACACCGTTGGTGTCGTCACTTGCCGGCCGACTTCGAGCGAGGCGGAAGCGTATTATCGGCATTGCGTCATCGACAATGCCGACTGGGCGGCGGTCGACCGCATCATGGCGATGCGCGGCGTCACTCGGCAATCGCATCCAGACGATTTCGAACTGCTTCGCCTCCACCAGGCGAATGGGCTCGGGGGCCTGCCGATCGTCGGTGATCCAGACGTTGTGGCCCAGGGCATGGCGGAACTCGCGAAGGCTGGCGCGAGCGGAATCGCGGTATCGTTCGTGAACTACGTTGAGGAATTGCCGTTCTTCCGCGACGAGGTACTGCCGCGGCTAACCCGGCTGGGGCTTCGCGGCTGACCGTCCCGCGCCTTCCAGGCCGTTCCATGGGCGATCCATATGCCCGCCATTTGTAGATCGGAGACCGACCGATGCCCCCTCCACCTGTGATCCGCCTGCACTCCAGTGACAACATCGTGATCGCGCGCGTGTCATTGATGCAAGGCGCGCCGCTGGCCGGCAACGCCGCGGCCACACAGCGCATTCCCGCCGGCCACAAAGCCAGTGTGCGCCCGATCGCGAAGGGTGAGGCGATCCGGCGCTATGGCCAGATCATCGGCTTCGCTTCGTCGGACATCGCCTCGGGTCAGCACGTGCATGTCCACAACTGCGAGATGGGCGATTTCGCCAAGGACTACGCGTATGGCGTGGACGCGAAACCCACCGATTATTTCAATCCGCCCGCGACGTTCCAAGGTATCCGCCGCCCGGATGGCAAGGTCGCGACGCGTAACTACATCGGCATTCTGACCAGCGTGAACTGTTCCGCACATGTCGCGGGCCTCGTCGCCAACATGTTCCAACGCAATCCGTTTACTGACCACGACCCCTTGGCCGCCTACCCCAATGTCGATGGCGTCGTCGCCCTGACGCACAAGACCGGCTGCGGAATGACCCAGGACGAACCGTTGCGCGTGCTCCGCCGGACGCTCGCAGGGTACGCGCGACATCCGAATTTCTCCCACGTGATCGTTCTCGGCCTGGGTTGCGAGGTCAATCAGATCGGCGGATTGATGGACGAACAACGCCTCGCCGGCAGACTGCGATCGTTGGACATTCAAACCGTTGGAGGCACGCGCAAAACGGTTGCCGCGGGCGTCGATTTCGTGCGTGAAGTACTCGCGGAGTCCAACACCGCGAAGCGCGAGACCGTGCCAGTCAGCGCATTGACCGTGGCGCTGCAATGTGGCGGCTCGGATGGTTATTCTGGCGTATCGGCCAACCCGGCTTTGGGTTACGCCAGCGATCTGATCGTTCGCCACGGCGGATCGGTGATCCTGTCGGAAACGCCCGAAACCTACGGCGCCGAGCATTTGCTGACCCGCCGCGCGATATCCCGGGATGTGGGCGAAAAACTCGTCGGACTCATGCACTGGTGGGAAGACTACACGAAGCGCGAAAACGCCGAGATGAACGCCAACCCATCTCCCGGCAATAAAGCGGGCGGGCTGACGACGATCCTGGAAAAATCGCTTGGGGCAATGGCAAAAGCGGGAAGCACCAATCTTGTCGATGTCGTGCAATACGCCGAGGAGGTGAAAGCGCGCGGCTTCGTGTTCATGGACACGCCGGGTTACGACCCTGTCTCGGCCACAGGGCAAGTGGCGGGAGGAGCAAGCCTCGTTTGTTTCACCACCGGACGCGGCTCGGTCTTCGGCTGCAAGCCCGCGCCATCGATCAAGCTGGCGACCAATTCCACCATGTATCGTCATATCGAGGACGATATGGACGTGAACTGCGGTACGATTCTTGACGGCGATGAATCGGTCCAGGAATGCGGTCAACGCATCTTCGAACTGATCCTGCGCGTCGCCTCGGGCGAGGCGACCAAAAGCGAGGCCTTCGACTTCGGCGCCGCTGAGTTCGCGCCCTGGGTTCTCGGCGCGACGATGTAACCGCCAGCGATGTCGTGGATGCCGCGCGAACGTTCCGCTCCCGAATTGCTCACCCCGGATGAAATGGCCCAAGCGGACGCGGCTGCGCCCGGGCTGGGGGTTGCGTCGTATACATTGATGGAAAACGCGGGCCGGGCCGTTGTCCGCGCGATCCAGGAACGATTTCGGCCGTGCCGGACACTGGTGCTGTGCGGACCCGGGAATAATGGTGGCGACGGATATGTCGCGGCGCGACTGCTTGCCCAGGACGGGTGGCCGGTCCTGGTCGCGGCATTGGGGCCGCCTCGGCCGGATTCGGACGCGGCGCGCGCCCACGCGCGGTGGCGCGGCCCCAATGTGCCTTTCACCCCAGAAGAATCGGCCCGCGCTGACCTGGTGATCGACGCCGTGTTCGGGGCCGGTCTGAGCCGGGACATCGAGCCGGATACGGCCGCGGTTCTGCGCGCGGCGCGCCAGATCGTCGCGGTCGATGTCCCAAGCGGCCTGGACGGCGCGACCGGCCGGACGCGCGGTTTCGCGCGCCAGGCAACGTTGACCGTCACGTTTTTCCGGCTGAAGCCGGGCCACCTTCTGCTGCCTGGGCGCGATTTGTGCGGCGAAACCAAACTGGCTGACATCGGTATGCCGTCCGGCGTGCTGGACGTGGTTCGTCCGCGCGCCTTCCGCAATGGGCCCGGTCTGTGGTCGGTCCCGGACCTCGCTACTGACACTCATAAGTATGAACGAGGCCATGTAACCATCCTCGGCGGCCCGATCATGACCGGCGCGGCCCGTCTCGCGGCCGACGCCGCCCGCCGAGGTGGGGCCGGACTCGTCACCATTGCCGCCCTGGGCTCGGCTGAGGTCTACCGCGGTGGCTCCCCCGGCGCGCTCGTCTCCGAGGCCCCGTTGCCCGAGCTCCTCGCCGATCCCCGCCGCGCGGTGTGGGTCTGCGGTCCGGGGCTGGGACCCGACCTGGCACGGCAGACCTGGCCCGTGCTGATCGCCGCTGGTCGCGCGGTGGTTGGCGACGCCGATGTCTTCACGGCATTCGCGGGAGCGCCCGATGCACTGCGGGGAGCGGCTGTCCTGACGCCACATGCGGGGGAGTTCGCGCGGGCGTTCGCCGATCTTACTGGCGTTGACCGCGTCACGGCCGCGCGGGCGGCGGCCGCGCGTACCAATGCTGTTGTCCTGGTGAAGGGCTCAGACACAATCATCGCGCGGCCTGACGGCACCGTGGCGATCAACGATTCCGCGCCACCCTGGCTGGCGACCGCGGGGGCGGGCGACGTGTTGGCGGGCCTGATCGCTGGCCTCCTGGCGCAAGGCATGACCGCCTGGGACGCGACCTTGGCGGGCGCTTGGTTGCATGGCCGCGCAGCGGTGGAGGCCGGCCCGGGCCTGATCGCGGAAGACCTCGCGCCAATGCTGCCGAAAGCGTTCGCCGCCGCGCGGTGACGCCGGGGGATTTCAGGTTCGGGCAACGGGCTCGGCTTATCGCGGCGCGGCTGTCAGGCAGTCCGACCCCGGTTTCGTAACCGGCCACGGATCGGCGCCCTTCCAAACATGAAATGGCCTTGAAGCCAGGCAAAATTGCCGCAAGTGGCTTACGAGACCTGGAGGCATCGCCAATGTCAAACACTCTTCGCCGCGTTGTTCCAATCGCCATGCTTTGCGTGGCGGTGGTTCTGGCCGGGTGCGTGGTCGTCCCCGAGCGCCGGGTGCATGGGCCGGCGGTCTACACGCCTGGACACGTCCATGCCGGCTGGGGTTGGCGCCACTGATCGGGGCAAATGTCAGAACACGGCGGCATCCCAGCCACGGGGTCGCGCGGGCGTCTCGCGATCATGGCTTCCGGCTGGCTGACAAGCCCCTTGGCGGCGCGGTCGCGTCGCACCGCCATGGCGGAACCGCGAGCGTCAGGTGCCGACGGCCCGCGCGGCACAAGATACAGGCTGAATGGCATTCGGGGGACTTGACCGGCACCCGCATCCCCCGGGGTAAACCCTCGGGTGGCGATCAGCCGTTCGCGGCGCGCCGTCCACCTTCCTTGGCGGAGGACTTCTTCGGATTCACCGATTCACCAATGATCTTGTGAACGTCCCGCAGAAACGCCGACCCTTTGGGCGTGCGCTGCACGAGGACACTCCGGCGATCCAGCGGATCGACCTTGCGGCGCGCGAGGTCCAGTTCGCCCAGACGATCCAACGCGCGCGTGATCGCCGGCTTGGACACATTCAACTCAGCCGCCAGGCCGCGTACGGTATGACCGCCGTCACGCAGGTAGCAGGTCAGGAACACCCCGAGCTGCCGGGACGACAGGTCAACCCCATCGCGGCGAACCAGACCGACGACGGTATCGCGCAGCACGCCGATCAACTGGTCCGTATTCGAAGTGGCCGTTGCCATTCGTTATCCTTTCCACTGCTGGCGCCAAAATGAAATGGTGGCGCGACCCCATTTCCATATATGCATCGATTTTGGCCCTGTCAACCTTCATTACGATTAAAATTTCTTATTTCGACCTGCTTACGGAACCTTACATCCCGCCATCAATCGCGTCGGGCCGTTGGGTCAAATCGTTGTTGTAACGCGGCGAAAACCGCGCGCATGGACTGCGCTTCTCCACCCTCGGGGCGTCCAGGCCGCGTCTGATCGTTCCACCCGTAAAGATCGATATGAGCGTGGATGATATCTTTTGTCACGAACCGTTTCAAGAACAAAGCAGCAACAATCGCCCCGGCGAAAGGTTTCGACGACACATTGTTAAGATCGGCGATCGGGCTCTTCAGCCAATCGTCATACCCTGACCATAACGGTAAACGCCATACCGGATCGAAAACGACTGCGCCCGCGCGCGACAATGTTTCCGCCCATGCGTCATCGTCGCAAAAAAGCGCGGGAACATCGGGTCCCAATGCGACCCGCGCGGCTCCCGTCAACGTCGCGAAATCGAACAGAACAGAAGGTTCTTCAGCCGACGCGTCCGTCAGCAGGTCGCACAACACCAGCCGGCCCTCGGCATCGGTGTTGCCGACTTCGACCGTCAAACCGCTGCGCGTGCGGATCACGTCCGACGGGCGCATCGCCGTCCCGGACACCGAGTTTTCGACGCAACCGATCCGGGTCACAAGGCGGATCGGTAAGTCCGCTTCCATCGCCAGTCGCGCGACGCCGAGCGCCACGGCGGCGCCGCCCATGTCTTTTTTCATTCTCAGCATGCCCGCGGACGGTTTCAAATCGTAACCGCCAGTGTCGAAACAAACACCCTTGCCGCACAAAGACACCAGCGGCGCATCCCCGCCCGCTTCGCTGCCACGCCACCGTAGCGTCACCACCCTGGGCAGCCGCGCCGAGCCCCGGCCAACCGCGGCGACCGCCGGATACCCTTCCTCCAGAGCCCTGCCTTCCACAATATTCACGGTCGCGCCGTGTCGCGTTCCAAGTAGACGCGCGGCATCGGCCAGTTCAGCGGGGCCCAGTAGATTCGGCGGCGTATTGATCAGATCCCGTACCATCCAGGCGGCGGCGGCGATCGATCTGGCGGCGGACTGATCCGGGCCCGCGACCAGCGTCGCGAACCGCCGCGCCGCTGGTTTGATGCCAGTGTAACGATAGGCGCCAAGGACAAAACCAAGCGTGGCGGCGGAGGTGTCATGATCGCCGGAGGCCAGGCGCCACACCGTCCCTTCGGGCAACTGCGCGGGCAAACCACCAAAGACATGGGGCGATCGATCCTCCCCAAGGCCGAGAACCGCGCCATCAATGCCGTCCGCTCCCGGCAGCAGGCGGAGGACGCCAGGCTTCGCGGTGAAGCCCGTGGCGCGTAACCAAGACCTCTGGGCGTCTGGCAAACCGGCGAGAAACGGCTCCAGATGGCCTGGCCGGACGGTATGCAATGGCAGCGCGCCGTCCTCATCCGCAGTCAGGCAGTCCAGGGTTTGGTCGATCATGGGCGGTGGCTCCAGGGCCGTGGGTTCGGTTCACGCATGCATGATACTGCAACGCGCCGCTCCCCTGGGAAAAGGCCAATCGACTTCGCTGGTCACCGCGAACGGCCTGAACGCCACGACCCCTCCCGTGGCGTTTTCCCGTGAAGACCGAAACGCCGTGGATCGATCGACGGCAAAACGTCACGACCGCGCCAGCGAGGCCCTTTGGCCGACCTGCCCGCCAGATCGCGCGGTCGGCTGGCTTACCCCGTCAAACTGCCCGCCAACAGCGTGCTGACCCGGCGCGCGAAGCCAGCCGCGTCCTTCAGCGGCTCACCTTCCTGGACTTTCGCGAGGTCCAGCAATGTCAGGGCCACGCCCTTCACGAGATCTTTGTCCTCCTGTTTGGCAATCAGGCTCTCGATCAGTTTGTGGCGTGGGTTCACCTCCAGGATTGGCCTAGACGGCATGCCTCCCCGGCCCGCGCGGCGCATCAGGCGCTGCACCTGCAAGTCCGGCCCATGGTCGTCCGCCGCCAGCACCACCGCGCTGTCGGTAAGGCGGCCAGTGGCCCGAACATCGGCCACATCCTCACCAAGCGCCTCTTTCATCGCCGCCAACAGAACCGAGATATCCGGCAACGAATCATCCTTGCCGAATTCGCCCGCGGCCTGAGTCACCGCGCGAAGCTTCTTATCCTCGAAACTGTCCGTTCGTTCCGGCCAGAAATTGTCGATCGGATCGGACATCAGCAGGACTTCAATGTCTTTGGCGCGGAAACCTTCCAATTGTGGGGAGGTCTTCATCGCGTCGACTGTGTCGCCGGTCAGGTAATAAATCGTGTCCTGACCCGCTTGCATGCGCCCCACGTAATCCGCCAGCGACACCAGACCGTCCTGGGTCGAGGAATGGAAGCGCACCAGCGGCAAGATCTCCCCGCGATGTTCGGCGTCATCCCAAAGCCCCTCTTTGACGATCGCGCCAAAGTTGTTCCAGAACTTCGCGTAGTCATCTGCCTCCTTCGCGCGGGTCTTCAACTCGCCAAGCACCCGGGAGATCAGAGCCTTGCGGATGCGGCCCAGGACGGGGGTCGTTTGCAGCATCTCGCGGGAAACATTGAGCGGCAGATCCTCGGTGTCCACCACACCGCTGACGAAACGTAACCAGTGCGGCAGCAAATCGGCTTTGTCGGTAATGAACATGCGCCGGACGTGCAGACGGATATGTGAATCCCGATCTCCCTCGACCACGTCGAAGGGTTTCATGCCGGGAATGAACAGCAGGCAAAAATATTCCAACACGCCTTCGGCACGCCAATGCAACGAGCCCCAAGGCTCGTCGAAGAAATGGCCGAGATGACGGTAGAACTCCTTGAGGTTCTGTTCGGTGACATCGGACTTTGCTTTCCGCCACAGCGCCGTGCCTTCGTTGGCGGTCTGATCCTTACCATCCCGCGCGACGGTAATCGGCAGCGTGACGTGATCGGCCCATTTGCGGACAATCGTTTCCAGCCGCATCGGCTCCAGATATTCTTCCGCATCCGATTTGATGTGCAGGACGACCTCGGTTCCCGCCGTGTCGCGCTCGGCGGGTGCCAGCGTGAACTCGCCCGCGCCTTCGGACGCCCACATGAAGGCCTCCTCAGAGCCCGCTTTCCGGGACGTGACCTCGACGCGGTCGGCGACCATGAAGGCGGAATAAAAGCCAACGCCAAACTGGCCGATCAAACTGGGCCGGTCCTCGGGTTTCGAGGCGGCGAGTTTTTCTCCAAAGGCCTTGGTCCCGGACCGGGCGATGGTGCCCAGGTTGTCGATCAGTTCCTGGCGCGACATGCCGATGCCGTCGTCCGCGATCAGCAACGTGCGCGCCTGCTTATCCGGAACGATACGGATCTTCGCCTCGGCGGGCGGGGCGAGTTTTGGGTCGGTCAGCGCCTCGAACCGGCGGCGATCGCAGGCGTCGGCGGCGTTGGCGACCAGTTCGCGTAAGAATATCTCGCGCTCGGAGTAAAGCGAGTGGACCACGAGGTCCAAGAGGCGGCCGACCTCGGCGCCAAAACTGTGTTTTTCCAATACGGTATCGTTCATCAGGGGCCCTCCTTGCCGCGGGCCGATATGCGCATTGATGCCAGGAGATTCAATCCCTGGGCAGGATGAGAGGCCGGTTGGCCCAGGGAGTTAGCGGGTTCTTAACCCGGGGACGGTATGGCCAGCCGGGACATGCCACAGCCCTATCACCCTCCTCTGAAAGCGGGCAAACACACATTCGCGTTCCCGCATCTCGAGCCTTTCGGGATGAACGTCGAGAGCCTGAAGGCCGGCCGGACACTACGAGTCCACGTCCGCTTCACGACACATTGCTTCACCAGGAAATACGACGCGGCGACACATCCAACGGAGGAGCCAATTATCCACGATGCCGGAGGGCGCCCTCGTTCCTTTTGCCGCGTGCGATACGGGCTCTCTTCGCGTCTGCCAGCGGCCATTCAAGCGCTGAACCACCCAAAGGCGGCGGTGTCGCAGACGGCGCAGGAGCGGAACTGGCTTCATTCCGTGACGATCGATGCGCCTGGCGGCCTCTATCGCATATTTTTCGAACTCCGGCGCGCACCGGTGGAGGTCCGGCATCTTCAGGATCTGAGTTTGGTGGTGGAGAGCGCTTACGCCTGGGATCCGTCAAACAAACCGCCAGGAATACGTGGGTCCATGGGTTTCGTTGTGCTATGCGGCAAGACCTACAAGGGGGAACCGGTTCTGACCCGGCGTTGAAGTCTGATGGGCGTTGGAATCGACAAGGGCGCCCGGGGGCGCCCTTGGGGAACAGCGATCCGGACACTGCTGCGGCTTGCGCCTCGGCCCGCCTTGCGCGGGCACGGATCTTTCAATCCGCCAGGGGACGCTCAATCTCATCCGGTCAGTCATCCCGATGGTATTCTCAGTACACCCAAGCCCGCCCGGCTTCAAGCCCTTTCTGGGGGAGTGGCCAACAGTGCCACCAACACGCTCAGCCCGGCCAGCACCGCGAAACAGATCAGGGCCGTGTCGTAGTCGCCAGTCGCGTCCCGCAGCACGCCCGACAGTAACGGACCCGCCGCCTGTGCCAGAACCTGCACCGTCAGCGCGATACCCCGGATCGCGCCGTAACTGCCGCGCCCAAAATAATCCGCCCAGGCAATGGGCACGATGACGAGCAGACCGCCAATGCCCAGACCGAAAAACGTCGCCGCCAAATACCCCGCGGCCGCCCCGTGCACCGGCCCAAACAGCAGGGTTCCCATACACAGCGACAACCCGGCAAGCGCGAGTTTCCAGTGTGTGGTGACGCGTTTCGGCAACAAACCAAAACCAAAACTCGCGATACCTGACATCAGGGAGCAGTAACTCACAATGGACGCCGCCACGGTCGGACTGAGTCCCCGCTCGATCAGCAAAGGCGCCTGATGCAGACTGACCCCCGCCTGCACGGGATAAGCCAGCAACGTAAACAGCGACAACAGCCAAAAACTTCTCGTCCGCAGCGCCTGGGCGCGCGAGAACGACGGCTCGGGCAGCGCGATCCGGCCCCTGTCGATGGTGGCGATCGGACCGCCATCAGGCACCAGGCCGACATCCTCCGGCCGGCGCACCATCAGCAGAAAGACCGGCACGAACCCCACGGTCAGCACGGTCACGCCGATGGCCAGCCAACCCGCGCGCCATCCGCTCGAGACCATCGCCAGGGACGCGATCATCGGCAAAGCGACCAGCCCGCTCATTTGCCCCACGGTCGCGATCGAGCTGGCGAACGACCGCCGCGCCACGAACCAGTTGTTCACGGCGCCGTAGATGCCAAGATCGAACGGTCCCGCGAAATTAAGCCGTGCCACACAGAACAGCAGATAAAACATCGGCAGGGAAAAAGTCAGCGACAGCGCCATGTCGGCCAGACCGGTCGTCAACACCGCCGCGCACAGCACGATCCGCGCGCCCTCCCGATCCAGAAAACGTCCCAGCATCGGCGTGGCGATGGCGGCAAGAATCCCACCCAACGACACGGCACCGGAAATGGCGGTGCGCGACCAGCCGAACTCCGATGTCATGGGCTCGACGAACACCGACAATGTGGCGACCGCGCCTCCCTGCCGGGACAAACCGGCGCAACACGCACAGGCGAGGATCACCCAGCCATAGAAAAACGGCAGCCGGGGGATCAGCCAGCGAGGCAACGCCGGCGCGTTCATCGAATCAGGCGCCAAAGTCAGTCGTCTGGCCAGAAATCGTCGCCAATTGCCTGATCGAAGGTAAAGGGGCAGATCTCGGGGAAGACTTCGAGGCCGGTTTCGCGTGCCGCTCGGATCGCGGCATCGCCATAAGCATCGGCCATCGCCTCATCGAGCCAGGATTGCAGACTCGGATTATCTCGGAGATGCCGAAAGGTGGCGCGGCGTTGCTCCTTGATCGTCAGCCGCCAGCTGTTACCTCGAAGCGCCGGTTGAAACCGCCATTTCAGAAGATGCGTCAGCAAGGCCGCCAGACGGTTCACGAGTTCCCGCCGCTCGCCCCGTCCCATGCTCTCGATCTCCTCCGCGATATTCTCGACATCCGCTTGCTGGAGTTTCCCCTCACGCAATAGCGTTGCCTGCTGCAAAGCCCAGGCGTGGAAATCCTGATCGTAGAGGGTGTTGCTCATGGGCGAATTATGGCGCCTGGCCCGTCGCCAGTCCATGCCCGCCATTCTATAAGGCGGCGAACCAGGGAGGTTTTCATGGCGAACGACTCGATCCTACCGCACCGCGAGCTTGGCGGACTTTCGGTTTCCACCGTCGGCCTCGGCTGCATGTCGCTGTCCGGTGTTTATGGGGAAGCCGACGACGCGGCGTCGGAAAATCTGATCCGTTACGCGATCGACCATGGCGTGAACCATCTGGACTCTTCCGATATGTACGGCTGGGGCCACAACGAAGAAGTGATCGGCCGTGCCATTAAGGGCCGCCGCGACAAGGTCGTGCTCGCTACGAAATTCGGCCAGACGCAACGGCCCGGCCAGTCCAACGGCGTGAGCGGCCGTCCCGAATACGTCCAACAAGCTTGCGAGGCGAGTCTGAAGCGGCTGAACGAGGATGTCATCGACCTTTATTATCAGCATCGCGTCGATCCCTCGGTCCCCGTCGAGGAAACGGTCGGCGCGATGAAGCGTCTTGTGGAACAGGGCAAGGTCCGCTTTCTTGGCATGTCGGAGGCCGCGCCAGACCGCATCCGCCGCGCCCATGCGGTGCATCCGATCGCGGCGGTGCAGACGGAATACTCCTTGTTATACCGCACCGAGGCGGAGGAAACCCGTGAGACCACCCGCGCTCTGGGCATTGGATTCGTTGCGTACGCGCCGCTTGGACGCGGGTTCCTGACCGGCGCGATCAAGACGTTCGACGATGTCGACGGAAGGCGGGCGGCGCACCCGCGGTTTCAGAAGGCCAATTTCGACCAGAATCGCGCTTTGGTTGCTCACATCGAAGACATCGCGCGCGAGAAGAATTGTACGCCCGCGCAGTTGACCATCGCGTGGCTACTGGCACGCGGTGGCGACGTGACCGCGATTCCCGGCACTCGGTATCCAGCGCGTCTGGACGAAAACCTCGGCGCGTTAAAAGTCAACCTTTCCGCGGAGGATGTCGCGCGGATCGACGCGGCGGTGCCGAAAGGCGCGGCGGCCGGGACACGTTATCCGGCCGGCGGCATGGGCGGAGTGTATATCTGACCTCGCCACCCTGCCTCCCAACCGCCGTCGGCGTTATTCGGGCGGCCGGGTTCGGTCTCGCTGACCGATCTGGCCGTGATGACAGCGCGGCAACCTCCACCCAGAGTTAACATTACCTGCGTGGGACGCGGAAGCACGACCGCGTGCCCGCGAGAAACCAGCCAATTGACTATCGCCACGCCCTTCGCCAGTTTCTGCCCGTCCGCGACACGAAAACCAACCCGAGGGAACGCATGGAAAGCCGCCAAACTCCGCGCGACTGCCTCACGGCTGTACTCGCCGCGCGATGACCCAGGAGCCAGGCCAGCCCCTTCTCCGCGTCTCCGGGGTCAAGATGCGCTTTGGCGGCGTTGTCGCGCTTGGCGGTGTGTCCTTCGACGTCGGCCATCGCCAGATCTGCGGCCTGATCGGCCCCAACGGCTCCGGCAAGACCACGTTGTTCAATTGCATCAGCGGCATCTACCGCCACGTCGAAGGCGACATCCTGTTCGAGGGTAAATCGCTTACCAACCTCCCTCGCCACGACATGGCCGGCATCGGTCTGGGCCGCACCTTTCAAAACGTCGCGCTGTTCCGCTATATGAGCGTTCGCGACAACATTCTTGTCGGCGCTCACAACACCGCGCGCACGGGATACATCGCCAACGCGCTGCGCCTGCCCGCCGTCCGGCGCGAACAAGCCACGGCCGACAAGCGCCTGTATGAACTGCTCGACCTCCTCGACCTCCACCAGGTCATCGACACCCCCGCCGGCGCCATCCCGTTCGGCTGGCAAAAACGCGTCGAGCTGGCCCGCGCGCTGATGACCGCCCCAAAACTCCTGATGCTCGACGAACCCGCCGCCGGCCTCAATCACAGCGAGGTCGACGAACTCGCGGGCCTCATGGGCCGCATCCGCGACCAACTGAACCTCAGCATCCTGCTGGTCGAGCACCACATGAGCCTCGTGATGCGCGTCTCCGACAAGGTCGTGGCACTGGAATTCGGTCTGAAAATCGCCGATGGCACGCCCGACGAGGTGCGCAACGAACCGGAAGTCATCCGAGCCTATCTGGGCGAACCCGAGGAGGAAGACGCCCATGCCGGCGCTGCTTGAGGCCAAAGGCCTGCACGCCGCGTACGGCGAAACCAAAGTCCTGCACGGTATCGACTTCCAGGTTGAGGAAGGCGGGGTGACCGCGCTGCTTGGCGCCAACGGCGCGGGCAAGACCACCACGCTCCGCGCCATCTGCGGCATGTTGAAGGTCCAGGGCACCTTGACCTTGGGTGGCCGATCCATCGTGGGGGTCGCGACCGAGGACATCGTCCGCCTTGGCGTCGCCCATGTCCCCGACGGCCGCGGCACCTTCATGGAACTGACGGTCGAGGAAAACATGCGTCTCGGCGCCTATGTCCGCCGAGACAAAGGGATCGAGGCGGATTTTGAGCGAATGTTCGGTTATTTCCCCCGCCTGAAAGAGCGCTTCCGCCAGCAAGCGGGCACCCTGTCCGGCGGCGAGCAGCAGATGCTGGCGATCACCCGCGCGCTGCTGCTGCGTCCCCGGCTGCTGCTGTTGGACGAACCATCCTTTGGCCTCGCGCCGCTGGTCGTGAAGGAAATCTTCCACATCATGCGCCGCATCCGCGACGAGGAAAAAGTCAGTATCCTGCTGGTGGAACAGAACGCGAGCCTCGCGCTGGCCTTCGCCGAGGACGCGTATCTGCTGGAGACCGGCCGCATCGTCGTATCCGGCAAGGCGCATGAGATCAGCAAGGACGAGTCGATCCGCCGCTCGTACCTTGGTTACTGATCGCGGACGGGCCCAGGATATGACGCATCGCCTCTCCCGCCGTATTGGCCGGGTGCGACCGCATACGCATCAGAATAACGCCGGTGCGGAGATGAACGTTCCCCTTTTATCGTCATGGCCCGGCTCGTCCTGGCCACCTATACCAGCACGATGCCGCAACCGGTGGCCCGGAACGAAGCCTGCCCCTGCGAAGGCGGGGGCCGGGCCATGACGATGAAAAGAGAGTATCCGTCGCCGAACCGGCGTTGTCCTGGTGCCTGCGGGGTGCGACCGGGCCACGCCAGGCACCAGCGCACCAGCGCCTTCGTCACTGACCGCAATAAGGAAATCATATCGTGGAAGGAGTGATGCACCAGATCGTCGCGGGGATCGCCACGGGCGGGATTTACGCCAGTGTGGCGCTCGCGCTGGTGATGATTTACCAGGCGACGCATCACATCAATTTCGCCCAGGGCGAGATGGCGACGTTCTCGACGTATCTCACATTGATGTTCATAAATATGGGCATGCCGTACTGGGTTGCGTTCTTCGCCGCCGTGGCCGTGTCCTTCGTGGCCGGCGTCGCGATCGAACGGATCCTGATCCGGCCCATGACAAATGCGCCGGTGCTGTCGGCGGTCGGCGTGTTCGTGGGATTGTTGTTGATCATCAACAGCGTGAGCGGTTGGTTCTTCGATTACACGATCAAGCAATTTCCAACGCCGTTCCCGGACCAGCCGCTCCCGGGCGGATTCATTTCGGGACATCAACTGGGCTCGACCGGCGTGACACTGGCGGTGTTGATCGCGGTATATTTGTTCTTCCGTCATACCAGTCTCGGACTGGCGATGCGGGCAGCGGCGCTGAACCCGGTGTCGTCTCGGCTGGTGGGCGTGCGGGTCGGCTGGATGTTGGCCCTGGGATGGGGACTGGCGGCGGCAATCGGCTCGGTCGCGGGCTGCATGGTGGCGCCGATCGTTTTCCTTGACCCGAACATGATGGCGGGCATTCTGCTGTATGCCTTCGCCGGGGCTTTGCTTGGCGGGATCGACAGCCCGCTTGGCGCCGTGCTCGGCGGCTTCGCCGTTGGCGTCATCGAGAACCTGGGCGGCGCCTATCTGGTCGGGACCGAACTGAAACTCACTCTGGCGCTGGTCATTATCGTGACTGTACTGACGATCAAACCGTCCGGCCTGTTGGGCCGAACCGTGCTGAGCCGGGTGTAAGATCATGCGGAATTCCTGGTTCGTCACGATATTCGTCGTTTCGCTGGCAATCTATCCCACGGCGATCTTCAGCGATTACCACTTGTTCCAGTCAACGATGGTCGTGGTCTACGCCGTCGCCATCCTGGGCATGGCGATCCTGGTCGGGTTCAACGGACAGATCTCCCTCGGCCATGGCGCGTTTTACGCGATCGGCGCTTATTCGACCGCGATCCTGATGGCGAGCTGGGACGTGCCGTATTGGGCGACGATCCCGATATCCGCGGTAATTTGCGCGGCGTTCGGTTTCCTGATCGGACTGCCCGCCTTGCGTCTGGCTGGCCACTATCTCGCGCTGACGACGTTCGCTCTGGCGGTCGCGATCCCGCAAATCCTGAAGCATAATTTGTTTGAGCCATGGACCGGCGGCGTGCAGGGCCTGGTGATCGATAAACCCGACGCGCCCTTCGGTTTGAAACTATCGTCGGATCAGTGGCTGTATCTGTTCTCGCTTGGTGTCGCGATCGTGATGTACGTGTTCGCATGGAACCTGACCCGCGGGCGGATCGGGCGCGCGATGCGAGCTATCCGCGACCACGCCACGGCGGCCGAGGCGATGGGCATCAACCTCGCCATGATCAAAACTCGCACCTTCGCGGTCAGCGCCATGTACACCGGAGTCGCCGGCTCCCTGGGCGCCATCGCCGTGGCCTTCGTGGCGCCGGATAGTTTTACCGTGTTCCTGTCGATCACGTTGTTCGTGGGGTTGTGCGCGGGCGGGGCGGCCTCGATTGGCGGGACGATCGTGGGGGCGATCTTTATCGAGTTCGTGCCGAACCTCGCGGATAACCTGTCGAAGGCGGCGCCGGGTGCCGTGTACGGGGTGATCCTGATCGCGATGCTGTTCCTTATGCCGGTTGGCGCGGGCGGGTTTTTGGCCGCGATATGGCGGAAGGCGCTGTCCCGCATGACCGGCAACGCGCGGACGTAACGGCGATCCCGCACGGCGGGGAAATTTATCCCTGGACACGCTCTTTGCGAATAAATTTACGTTCGTGCCATGGGAGCGCTTTCCGAACCAGCGTTGGGGGACCGGCGCGTCCTGGAGGGCCGGTTACCTCGCTTCCGGGAAAATCCGCATGACGGGCCATGCTACACGGCGGTTTAGCGGCGGAACGCGCGTGGTGCACACCCTTTTTGATCAGCGCTAAGCTAACCCTTTGGTGCCGCCAGTTGTATCTGTCCGCCGGCCTCACGGGCCTTTGGCGGTTGAAATATACCCATCCTTCGCGTGAATCTGCGGTTTCGATGCAAGAAGGTAAGAAAATATTCACCACAGAGCCACAGAGACCACAGAGAGCACAGAGAAAAAAGGAAGTGCGCGTTTGGACTTTTCTTCTCTGTGCTCTCTGTGGCTCTGTGGCTCTGTGGTGAATCTGCCTTTCTTCCACCGAGTATAACACAGGTTTTGCCGGGGGCTGAGTATACCATGGTGCCGGGCTTTCGTCTGAATACCGTGACCTTTGCTCACTGCCGCCGCCTGTTCCTGTGAGGCGACGTTCGAGAGGACGTTCCTTTACCGAGCCTATTTCCAACCCGATTATAGCCCGGTAGGCTGACCGGCGATCACCGGACCACATCCGCCATGGCTCTCACCGACGCGTTCAGGTCACGCCTTCCGAAACCACCCGCTTTGGATAAGGACGATCTGAAGGCGGTCAAAACCTTTCTGCCGGGCAAGGCCATCAGCCGGACAGCCGCGCTGCTGTCGCTGATCGTTTTGGCGCTCGGGTTCGCGGGCCTGATCGATCAGGGACTGAAGTTCATCGGGTTGGAGCGGCCATCCCCACAGTGGCTTTATTACAGCCTTTTGTTCGGCCTGCCGATGCTCGCCGTCCTGGTTCAATTGGCGATCGAATGGCGCGCGGACCGGAACCGGCGGGAGCGGTTGATTCTGGCCGTCGCGACCGGGGAACAGCCGGCGGGCTATTTCCGGATCGGTCCCTATACCGGCACGCCGGAGGACCGGAAACAATTCAACCGCGCCGATCGAGCGCATGAGAAAGTGCTCGACTGGGTCCGGACCTCCGCCAGCTTGCCGCTTTACCTCACTGGCGATTCCGGGTCCGGCAAGACCTCGGTGCTGAGTGCCTTCGTGCTGCCGGCGTTGCGCGACCAAGGGTGGATCGTCGTCGAGGCGCGCGCCTTCCAGACCCCCGAGGGTATGCTGCGCGAAGCCCTGCGCCGCCTGCCGGGGATGCCCAGGCCCCGGGCGGGGAAGGAGCCGGCGACGCGGGCACTGGTGGAGGCGGCGGCGCATGCCGGGCAAGGCCTGTTGCTGGTCCTGGACCAGTTCGAGGAGTTCGTGATCCTGGCGAGCCCGCAGGAACAGACGGCCTTCCTCGCTTTGCTCGCCGACCTGCGGGACAAACCCATCCCCGGCGTTCGGATGTTGTTGTCGCTGCGGAGCGATTATCAGGCGCTGTTGCAGGACATCGGGCTGCCCGCGCCGCGGCAGGGAGAAAACCTGTTCCAGGTCGCGCGCTTCACCTTATCCGCCGCGACCGCGTTTTTCACCAAATCCGGCCTGAAACTGGCGCCCGAAGCGGTCGAGCGTCTGTTGAACAGCGCGGCCAGGCTTGACGAAACCCCCGGGCTGCTCCGGCCCATCACGCTGAACGTGCTCGGCCATGTGCTCGCCACGGGGCAAGGCGCGACCGATACGCTCGATGCCGGGCAATTGATCGACCGTTACATCCGCCGAACCATCGAGCAGCCCGCGATCCGCGATCAGGCGCCGTTGGTGCTGGAGCAACTCGTCACCGAACAGGCCACGAAACGGCCGCGCACAGAGGACGAGCTGGCCGCGGCGACGCATTTACCGCGCGGCGTGATCCGCGCGGTGCTGAACAGTCTCGCCGCGGCGATGCTGGCGCGGCCGCTCGATCCGGTTCAGGCGGTCTGGGAGTTGTCGCACGATTTCGTCGCGCGCGCGGTGGCGTATACGCAAAGCCGCCGGCGGACGAATGTAACGCGGCGGGCCGTTGCCTATGCCGCGCCGGGGTTGCTGGGACTGGCGGTGACGATTGGGTTGGGGATGGCGGCCCTGGACCGGTTCAGCCCGTATCAGTTACGGAAGGATCTCGCCGACCTCGGGCTGACGGTTCATTCTGTGGCGTATGGCGTGGTTATCGAAAGGAACTCCCGGCTGACACCGGACAATTTCGCCAGGGCCGCTGGGTTTCTGGAAAAACTCAACGCGCACGTCGCTGTGATCGGGGTCGACCTGAGCGGGACCCAGGTCGCGAACCTCGATCCGTTGAAGGGCATGACCGCGCTTCAGACGCTCGACCTGAGCGGGACCGAGGTCGTGAACCTCGATCCGTTGAAGGGCATGACCGCGCTTCAGACGCTCGACCTGAGCGGGACCGAGGTCGTGAACCTCGATCCGTTGAAGGGCATGACCGCGCTTCAGACGCTCAACCTGAGGGGGATCCAGGTCGCGAACCTCGATCCGTTGAAGGGCATGACCGCGCTTCAGACGCTCGACCTGAGCGGGACCGAGGTCGTGAACCTCGATCCGTTGAAGGGCACGACCGCGCTTCAGACGCTCTACCTGAGCGGGACCGAGGTCGTGAACCTCGATCCGTTGAAGGGCATGACCGCGCTTCAGACGCTCAACCTGAGGCGGACCCAGGTCGCGAACCTCGATCCGTTGAAGGGCCTGACCGCGCTTCAGACGCTCCTCCTGAACCAGACCCAGGTCGCGAACCTCGATCCGTTGAAGGGCATGACCGCGCTTCAGACGCTCTACCTGAGCCAGACCCAGGTCGCGAACCTCGATCCGTTGAAGGGCATGACCGCGCTTCGGACGCTCGACCTGAGCCAGACCCAGGTCGCGAACCTCGATCCATTGAAGGGCATGACCGCGCTTCAGTGGCTTTACCTGGATCCGCCGCGCATCGAGGCTCTGCGATCGACGCTGGACGAACTTGCGAGGTTTCGCCACGAAAACGGATCGCCTGAGCTTCAGGTTAGCCCAGGTGGCTTTTAACATTGTCTGGCGTGGAGGCTATCGATTTGCGCCGCCAGGGGAATTCACCTCTCCCCCGGCGGCACCCCGCTCACCCGGGCCACGAACGCCGCGATTTCCTCCTCACTGTAACCCAACCGCTTCCGCGTCGAAGACCCCGGCCGCTTCGCCACCGCAATTCGGACAGACATTGTGCAATTCGCGCTCCACGCAATCCGCGCAAAACGTGCATTCGAAGGAGCAGATGCGCGCCAGCGTGGACGCGAGCGGCAGGTCGCGATCGCAAAACTCGCAGTTCGGTCTCAGTTCCAAAGCCATGACCGGTCCCGCCTCGGGTGAACGCCGGCAGGATAGCAGAGCATCGCCCGGCGAGCCCGCCTGTTTGCCGCCAAATCGGGCCAAATCGCCAACCGCCCCGGCGCGCGGATCGAATTCCGCTTGGCGCGGTCCTGTCATAAGATTATTTACACATTCATGTCGTAATCCAGCACGAAAGGCGACCCGCATGTATCCCGCCGAAGCCCAGGAATCGAAGTTGTCCCCGGCCCTGATCGGGGCATGCCTCGGCGACATCGTACGCGCGTTGTCCGAGCGCCCTTGCGTCCCCGAAGACCAGCGTCCCGCCCATGCCAGGACCATCCAGAGCCTGATCCTGTCGTTTCAGCCTCAGGACTCTCTGCAACTGATGATCGCGGGCCAGATGGTGTTGTTCCAGACCCTGGCGGCCGATGGCGCGCTCGGCCTCCTGCGCGGCACCGCCGAGCCGGTGACGCCGCGGATGCTGACGACCCTGACCGCGATGGGCCGTCTGGCCGCGAAGCATCTGGACACGCTGCTTCGCCTCCAGGGCCGCCTGCCACGCGCCGTCCGGAAGCGGTCAGATCAGGAAGTAATTCCCGACCCGCCCGCCGCGCCTGACAACGAGGCTCTCGCCCCGGCCGAGGCCCTGGCGGCACCGCCGCGCGAGCCCCGGCCGGAGCCCATGCAAGCCGCCCCGCTTTATCCCGGGCGTGAGAAAATGCTGGCCGCGCGCCCGTCGCGCGTGTCCGGGCGGAGGAAAACGCTGTCGGCCCATAAGGCGGCCAACGCGCTCCAGGCCGCCATGGCTTCCGACGGGCTGCCTTCGGACTCGCGAATGACGACCTGACCGAGGGTCCGCCGCGGTTTCCCGCCCCCATCGTCATCCCCGAGCTTGTCCCGGGGACCGGTCGCGATCCATCTGCCGAACAGGACAGGCGGCGCCACGTCAGACCTGCCGCTTCGTAAAATCCACAATTCCGGCGAAGCCGGTTTCCGTCCCAACAGCCAAGCACGTGCCGTCCGCGCTCCACGCCAACGCGGTCACCGGGCCATTCCCGGGCGGCACGATTGGCAGAACGCGGGACGAGCCGATATCCGCGACCACGACCAGCCCGTCCTCGAACCCGCCCGCGACGATGTCCTCTTTCGGATTGGCGGCGACCTGGGTGCAGTTGATCCCATCCCCGCCCGCCAGCTCGATCGGCGCTTTCCCCATCGGCCCGCCCCCGAAGAACGGCCACAGCACCATCGAGTCCGCCCCACTGCTCGCCAGCCATTTGCCGCCTTTGGAGAACGACAACGACGTGGTCTTGGACGGATAGCCGCTCATGCGCATGTGCTGCCCTTCCGGCAGGCGCCAGCCGTGCAGAGAATTCTCTTGCATGGCGGTGACGACGGAATCGCCCTCGGGGTGCATGGCCAGCGCGATGTGGCTGCCTTTCCATTCCAGCTTTCGCGGCGTGTCGGTCTTCGCCGCGACAAACCAGAGTGTGGCCCCGTTGTAGTGGGAGGCCGCGACCCGCTTGCCCTTGGTGTCGAACGTCAGACCGGTGACGGAGGACGGGTGGGTCCACTCCTTCAGCTTTTTCCCGGTCTCATCGAACAGATGCACGGCCTTACCGACGCCGGCGGCGATCAGGCCCTTGCCCTTGTCCAGCGCGTGAGAGGCGAGCTGTTCGACCCATTTCATGCCGAACCCGGCAAGGTCCGAGGTCTCCCCTCCGGCGGTGATGCGCCGCAGCTTCCCGTCATCGCCACCTGAGATGAAATCGTCGCCTCCTGTCCCCGCCGCGAACGACAGCGCCGCGCCGTCATGCACCGGTGTAGATCGCCACTCGCCCGTGGGATTTGCGACCACGACGAGCCGCACGGTGCCGTCCCCCAGGGCGAAGGCGAGGGTTTTACCATCGCGAGAGAAGCGGGCCGCCACGACAAAAGCGTCAAGCGCGCGTTGTTCTCCGCGGGTGTCGATCAGAAAGTCGGCTTTTTTCTCGGTCTGGCTCATGATGTTCCGATCGCTTCACGGGGCGTGCCGCCGCGCCTCTTTAATAATGGCCGTGGATGGGAATGCCCTTGCCACCAACTCCGGCACTGTGCCGCGACGGGTCCCCGGGACGAGCCCGGGGATGACGAATATAGACCGGGGAAAAACGCACGATAGACCCGGGGAGGGCGAATATAGGCCAGGGGATAACGCACGGTAGACCCGGCGATGACGAAAAAGGACGGTGGACGATCAATCCACCACGCATCCTTCGAACCCGCGCCGAAGTTTTGGCCGGTTCAGATTGCGGCCGATGAACACAAGGCGGCTCACCTGGGCCTCACCCGCTTTCCAGTCGCTGATGAAATCGCCATCGGCGATCATGTGCACCGCCTGGAACGCGAACCGGCGAGGCTCGTTGGCATAGGCGAGTATCCCCTTCGTCCGCAGCAGATCGGGCCCTTGTTCCTGCAACAACGCGCCGATCCAGGCGTTGAACTTCTCGGGGTCGATCGGTTTGTCCACCTGGAAGCTCAACGAGGCGATATCCTCGTTGTGTTCATGATCGTCGTCGCCATCGAGAAAGTCCGGCTCAAACTCCAGAATGCGGCCCAGGTCGAAAGCGCCGCGGTTCAACACCTGGTCGATCGCGACCGAGGCCCGCTGAGTGCGATGGATGATGGCGTGCCGATTGATGGATTTGATGCGGGCTTCGACGGCATCGAGTTCCTCGGGCGTCACGAGATCGATCTTGTTCAGCACGATGACGTCGGCGAAGGCGATCTGATCCTCGGCCTCGTGACTGTCGGCCAGGCGAGCGGGCAGATGCTTGGCGTCGACGACGGTGACGATGGCGTCCAGCCGGGTGCGGGCCTTTACGTCCTCATCGACGAAGAATGTCTGTGCCACGGGGGCCGGGTTGGCGAGGCCGGTGGTCTCGATGATGATCCCGTCGAACTTGTCGCGCCGCTTCATCAGGCCGCTGACGATGCGGATCAGGTCGCCGCGCACGGTGCAGCAGATGCAGCCGTTGTTCATTTCGAACACTTCCTCGTCGGTATCCACGACGAGGTCGTTGTCGACGCCCAGTTCACCGAATTCGTTGATGACGACGGCGTATTTGCGGCCGTGGTTCTCGGTCAGAATGCGATTGAGCAAGGTCGTCTTGCCGGCCCCGAGATAGCCGGTCAGCACCGTCACCGGGATCAGGTCGTTCGGGGTTTCAGCCATGGGTCGCGCTCCGTCAGGTCATGCGGTTGGAGCTAATATAGGGGCGGGCGGTCCGTTCGGCATAGCCTGCGGGTGGGGATCCCGCCAACGCGCCTCGGCGAGCCCCCAGCCAAGAAGCAAGAAGGACCAGCCGCCGACTGGCATGGAGGTGAAGCCGGTGGAGGAGGCGATCGGCCAGAAATGCAGGAACGCCGCCGCGAACAGGGCCACGCGCAAGGGATCGGGGTCGCGCCACAGGCCTCGCCCGAGCGCCATCAGCCAGGCGACGCCCAGGGCTGAGAACAGGATCAGGTTGGGGACACCGCCGATGACCAAGGCCTCGAGGTAGTAGTTGTGCGGGTGGTTCCAGCAGACGGAGGTGCCGCCGCCGTCGGGTATCGTGCCGTCGAAGGTGGGGCGGAAATAGCGCGGGTCGGGGCAGCCAGTCCGAAACCCCTCCGCGCCAAGACCGGTGACCGGGTTCCGGACGCCGATTTCCAGCGCGCGGGCGTAAAGCCTGCCGTAGGGGCTGGTGGCGAAATGGGTCATCTGGTCGGCGAATTGCTCGACCAGCCGATGGTGCGCCTTGGGCGCGATGACGGGCGAGGCCGCCAGAAGGGCGATGACGGCAAGTCCCGCGGCGGCCATGCCCCAGCGAAGCCTTGGCAGCAGCAAACCCACGACGCCCATGCCGAGGCAGGTCAGCATAAGGGGCATCCGCTGGCCGATGATCAAAACCACTGCGACGCCTCCGATCAGCACAAGGAGGGCCTTAACCAGCGGCAAGGCGCCGGGCCGCATCAGCATTGCCGCGGCCAAGGGAATGATCGCGGGCAGCAGGATCCGCGCCATCGGCGGGCCGGCACGGGGTTTACCGAAGGGGCCGGTCAGTTCCCCGGCGGCGGCGATGGGTTCGCCATAAAGGTTATAGCCGGTGATGAACTGCGCCACGGTATGGACGGCGATGTAGCCGGCCGAGGCGGCAATGACCCAGTACATCCAGCGCCGTGTCTCCGGTGCGCGTAGGACAGCGCATTCCATGGCCGCGACGAAGACCGGGAACCGCACCAGCACCAGCGCCTGGACCAAAGATCGCGTCCCGCCTTCTCCCAAATCCAGGGATGGGATCGGCAGGGAGCAGACGACCAGCCAGGCGCACCAGGCCCACGCGATCAGCATCCAGGGCGACGTCACCCAGGCCCAGTCACGGGTGAGGTAGGAGCGGACCAGGAAGGACAGGCAGGCGATGGCGATCGCGACCTCGGCGATGCCATGGGCGTGCAACAACAGCGGCGGGCACAGCAGAACCGAGGCCAGCGCGGCGCGGTCGAGCGCGGCCAAAACGCGGCCTTGGGGGAAGCCGATGACGGTCTCAGACATGGGCGCGTTCTGCGCCACGCCACGGCTTCTGGGCAAGATCTGGGGGTGGACGGTATTATGTAGCAAGGTCACCTAAAATATCACTGGCAAACGCTTAACGTTGGGGTTATACATTTTCCTCACCAAAGAGGCAATCCCATGAACTCCGCCGTCATCGCCGGTCTGCTTGAACGCCGGGAGCAACTTATCATCCGAGTGCGAGAGACCGAAGTCGCTATCCGCGATCTGATCTCGGACATCGAGCATTTGGACATAGCGATTACAATGTTCAAACCCGACCATCGGCCAGTGGCGCCACAGATTCGGTATGCTGGGCATGGCCAAGTCACGCGGATGGTCCTGACGATCCTCCGGAAGTCGCCTGAGCCGCTGACCCTACGGGCTCTCACGCTCCAAGCCTTGGAGAAACTGGGGTTGGCTGCCGACAACAAGCGGCGCGTCAGAAAGATGGGGGAGCAGATAAGGACCGCGTTGGGGCGCCAGAGGGAGAACGGGGTTGTGACCTGCGAGATGGGGCGAGGGGGCGCATTGATGTGGAGGATCGCAGGATAGCCGATTGTGTTTTCATACTCAAAAATCTCAGAGATGAAAAGAGTCTAAAATCAAGGACTTACTTAGATTCTGTGTGAGATTCCAATGACTTACAAATTATTTATGATTGACATTCCGCCGATGGCTGGTATGATACCTCTGTCATGACACGGTAAATCTCCGGGCCGTGCCCGTTTGGTCTTGCCAATTGCCGAACGTGGTTAAAGGGAAAGCCATGGAGTCCCTTGGTGACACAAAGGCGACCGCAAGGCAGCGGTCGCCTTTTTCATAGGTGTTCCCGAATACCCCCTGTGTCAGAGAAGTTGCCGCCCGGATAGGATCAAGACCTCAGGGGGCGCTGGAAGACGAACATGGCTCGGTATGGACAGACGTTTAAGGACAACGCGGTGGCGCGACTGCTGCCGCCGCAGAGTTGCCCGGTAGAGGCGCT
>SHWL01000061.1 GCA_009693865.1 Acetobacteraceae bacterium
ACAAACTGTGCGCGCTGGTCTGGGACACCTATGACGCCATCGTTCAGGCGTGCCGGGACGCATGGGCGTTCCTGGTCGATGACCCCGCCCGCATCCAGTCAATCGGGCACCGCGACTGGGCGTGTGTCAATGTTTAGGGCGGCTGGTATTACTCCCCCGACAACTCCCGCCGTCTGCGGTCCAACTCCTCGCTGTACCGCCGCAGCGCGTGCTGTTCCGTCAGCATCCCGATCACATGCCGGGTCTCGGGCCCGTCGACCACGGCAAGAGCGTCGCTTTCCGCGTTCTCGAACATCGCCACCGCTTCCTTGATCGTCATCCTCGGCAGCAGCACGGTATCGGCGTGGTGCAGCAGATCGCCGACCACGTGTTCGTCATGGGCGTCGGCGTACGCCTCAGCCACCTGCACCAGCCCAACGTAGCGATCTTCATCGTCCAGCACGACCACCCGCTGCTCCGACCCGAGCGAGAACTCCTGCTTGAATTCCGGCAACGCCTTATCGGCGTGGACCGTCCGCACCTCGCGGCGCATCATGCGTTCGACCGTCAGATTTCGCATCCAGCCGATATCGACGGCACTGCGGATCGACTCGCCGCGCAAGTGGAACCGCCAGGTGGCGAAGGAGTATCCGAAGGTCCGCCGCACCGTCACCGCCGAGACAACGCACGCCACCAGCACGGCCACCGTCATCGGCAGGCTTCCCGTCGATTCCAGCGCCAGGAACCCCATTGTCAGCGGTCCGCCAATGACCGCGACGGCCAGTCCGCTCATGCCCACCAGCGCGCATAGCGTGGGGGAAATCATATGCTCGGAACTGATCGCGCCGACGACCAGCGCGAAGGCCTTGCCCAATACGGCGCCGAGAAACAGCGAGGCGAAGAACAGCCCGCCGCGGAAGCCGGACCCGATCGAAATCGCCGACGCGGCCGCTTTCAGTACGACCAGTAACAATAAATACGCCAACGAGTATTCGGCGCCGACCACGACCGCCAGCGCGCCATGGCCCGATGACAGCACGGCCGGCGTGGCCAGGGCGAGCAGGCCCACCACCAGACCGCCGATCGCCGGCCGCGACCAGGTGGACAAGCCCAGACGCCGGAACGCTTGCTCGGTCAGGGTCACGCCGCGCATGATCGCGATGCCCAGAAGCGCGCACAGCATGCCCAAGGCGAGGATCGGGATATAATCCAGCGGCACGATTTCGGCGGGTAACAGGAACAGTTCGAACAACTCGCCGCCCAGAGCGTGAACGACGGCCATGGACGTCAGCGATGCGACCGCGACGGGGCCGAAGGTGCCGATCGCATAGGTGCCGATCACCAGTTCGAAGGCGTAGAATGCCCCGGTCAGTGGCGCGTTGAACGCTCCCGCGATCGCCGCCGCCGCGCCGCATCCGACCAGCAGCCGCAGATCGCCGCGCCGCACGCGGAACGCATGCCCGACGCGGGAGGCTATGGCGGAGCCGATCTGGGTATACGCCGCCTCCAGCCCGATCGAGGCGCCGACCCCGTTGGAGATGATGGTTTGCAGCACGACGACCAGGCTGCCGGTCATCGACATGCGCCCGCCGAACAGCGCGTTGGCCTCGATCGGATCGACCGCGCGCCTGGTATAGAGCCGGCCAATCCCCAGGGTCACGAGGCCCAGGATCAGGCCGCCGATGACGGGAACGGCGACCGTCAGCAGCGGGTTGAGGTGGTCCATGGCGCTCAACCGCTGATCGTGTGCGATGCCGAACAACAACTGGTGCATGTACTGGGCTGCCAGGGTGATCAACCAAACCGCGACGCCAGCGCCGATGCCGATGAACCCGGACAGCACCAGAAGCCAGACTTCATCGGCCCGGACCAGTGCCCGTAGCACCTGCGGCGCGTGCGCCACCGCCGATCCGAGGGCTCTTCTCGGCCGCCGGCCCGTTCCGTGTGCGTGACCATCTTTGGATCTGAACGCACCCCTCCCGTGGCGGGTGGCGCCCGCGACGGCGGGATCTCCAGGCGTTGGCGGCATGCGCGACGTCCCGTGGAGCGGGTGAGAGGCAACGCTCCTTATTGGAACGGCGCTCCGGCCCGAGCAACGGGCTGAGCGCAGAATTATCGCGAATCGTGGTAAAAAAATGGTCGCTGGGGTGTTTGCTCGGCCAAGGCACGGTCCAATCGGAACGCAGTTAGCCGTCAGGCCCCGATTGGCAGGCCCCGATTGGCAGGCCCCGATCGGCGCGGGTCGCGGCCAGGTCATCCTCGATAAAGGCGCGGATCAGATCGATCGCGGATTCATGTGGGGCAAAGCCAAGACGGGGCGCGCGTGAGGGCGTGAACAACGGCGGCCAGGGGCCAACGATCGCCGCCACCGCCGGGTCCGGTACGCGCTTCACAAGCGACGACGCACCAGGCCGAACCGCATCCAGGCCCGCGAGCAACTCCGCGATCGTCACGGACAACCCCGGCGGATTGATGCCGCGATCCAGACCCAGAGCGCCACTGTCCAGCGCGGCGGCATGCAACAGCCAGCCCGCGGCGCTTCGCGGACTGCAAATCCAGGCCGCGAAATCGTCAGGCACGGGAAGTTCGGTTTCCAGGCCCAGAAGCGGCTCGCGCAAGATGGCCGAAAAGAACGAACTCGCCGCTTTGTTGGGCCGCCCAGGACGAACGATGACAGTGGGGAGGCGAAGGGAAACGGTGTCCATGAACCCACGGCGGCAGGCATCCGCCAGAATCAGCTCTGCCGCGGCCTTTTGCGCACCATAGGAATTGGCGGGCACCTGGCGGGCGTCATCGCTCAGGTTCGCCCCCTGCCCGCCGCTGAAACTCGCCACCGAACTCGTGAACACCACTCTGGGTGGCTTCCCTCCATTGGAGGTCAGGCGGCGGCAGGCATCGACCACCGCGTCGGTGCCGCGCAGGTTGACGCGGCGGCCAAGGTCGTAATCCGCCTCCGCCTGCGCACTGACGACGGCGGCGAGATGAAAGACAACGTCTGTCCCGGGTGGGATCGCGGCTTCGGGCAACGCGACGATGTCGCCAGCCAGCCGGATGACCGGAAACGGCGCGACGAGCGGCGGCGGCTCATGCAAATCGAACAGCGTCAGGCTGGTGGCGGCCTTACCGCCAAGCGTGCCGGTCCGGGCCAGATACTGTGCGATTCTGAGTCCGAGGAATCCGCCGCCGCCCAGAATGGTGATGTTCATCGGTGTTGCCCTCGCGTCGTCGCCAGGCGGTTTCCCGTGTCCGGAGCGGGGTTGCAAGGGCGGATGCGATTCCCTTGGTGGGCAACCGCGTCCGATTCCCTGCCGACATGAATAAGACGATCGGTCGTTACAAGGATTAATATCGTATTAATAGCCATATTTTCATTGATCGCCTGGGAGATTCTCTTTATGTGCCAGAATTATCCACAAGCTGGTTGACCGACTCACGGGAACCAACATAGAACGCTTTTGAGGTTGCCGGTTTGTTCCGAGCGGGTCCCTGACCGCCGTCCGGGGCAGTCCGCACCTGGAACTCCGGCACGGGGATACCGTCATCATGCTGACCCGTAAACAATACGAGTTGCTGATCTACATCGACTCCTATCTGAAACGAACCGGCTATTCGCCGAGTTTCGAAGAAATGAAGGAGGCGCTGAGCCTGAAGTCGAAGTCGGGCATCCATCGGCTGATTTCAGCGTTGGAGGAGCGTAATTACCTTGGCCGCCGGCATCACCGCGCCCGCGCGCTGGAGGTGTTGCGGATGCCGGACAACATGGCGCCGCGGCATGAGACCGTGCTCGACGTGGACGATATGGACATGGATGACGCGGACTCGCCCCGTTTCACACCGAACGTGATCAAGGGCGATTTCACCGGACGCTTCCAGGCGGTGCATACCGCCAACGACGCCGCCGCGGTCAAACTGCCGCTGTATGGGCGCATCGCGGCTGGCCTGCCGATCGAGGCATTGCGCGATACCACCACGATGATCGATGTTCCCGCCTCGCTCCTGGGCCCTGGAGATCATTACGCATTGGAAGTGTCCGGCGATTCGATGGTGGACGCGGGAATTCTGGACGGCGACACGGTGCTGATCCGCAAGGGCGAGGTGGCCGATAACGGACAGATCGTCGTGGCGCTGGTCGACGACACCGAGGTGACGTTGAAGCGCTTGCGCCGGCGGGGAAACTCGACCGCGTTGGAGCCGTGCAATCAGGCCTATAAGTCGCAAATTCTGCCAGCGGATAAGGTTAAGGTGCAGGGACGGCTGGTGGGATTGCTGCGGCGTTACTGAAATGGATCGTCCTTTCTCGCCGCATTCTCTTGGCGTCATGGCGCGAGTTTGCCCGCGCAAGGGTGTCCGCCCAAATCGTTTTGGCCCGACGTGACCGGGCCATCCGTAGTGGTACGGTGCCGCACCGTATGGCCCGGTCGAGCCGCGGCAATTCTCATTTTGGCGCTGACGCTTGCTTTTTCGTCATCCTCCGGTCGCGCCGGAGGATGACGATTGGGGAGAGGTCTGCAGCCAAAATGAGAATTGCTGGTCGAGCCGAGCCATGACGGTTCGGGAGTCGTTTCCAGCCGTTCACCTCACCTCAACGCCCTGCGCCATCCAGCGGCGCCAAAGGCAAATTCGACACCGGGCGAGGTCTGGGTTTAGGCGGCGGCGGAACCCAGGGACGGGTGCCTCGCGCCTCGCGGTCGGTCAGTACCAGAACCCCGCCGGGTTCCAGCCAGATCGCCGCCGGTCCCTGTTTCCACACGGTGAACCGGTCCACCAGCTTTGGCCCGGGATAATGGCAGAGGCCTCGAGCCGGTTCGGCGGACACGATCGCCGCCAGCTCCTTGCAATTGTCCGGCTTAGAGGGGCCTCGCATCAGCAATACCGGCTTTGCGTCCGGCCGCGGCTGAAACAGGCAACGATCCTTCACGCACCGCAACGCGCCGTCTGCGGCCTCCCCGGTGACGGGTAGTTTCGCCGCGGTGGTGGCGTACCATCGGGTGAGCCAGGCATCGCGGGTAAACGACGAACCGCTCCGCGTCTCTTGCAGGAACACGCCCTGTTCCGTGCGGAATCCGATCAATCCGCCGTCGCCGGAAAGCAAGATATCCGGGGGCCGGTCGAACATGGGCGACGCGATCCCGATGGCGATCGCAAGGATCCCCAGAAGCCGGATCCGGGACCGCCAAATGCCCAGCCAGGCTATGCCGACCGACAGCACGGCAAGGCCCCACTCGGACAGATGCGGCACGGGGAGAGTCGCCGCGGGCAAGGCGGCGGTGCCGCGGGCGATCCAGATGATCAACGTGACGCCCCAACCCATCGGCACCAGCGCCAACGCCTCCAACCCCAGAGGGATCAACAGCAGCGCGATCATCCCCGCCGGCATTACCCACAACGCGGTCAGCGGCACCGCCGCCATGTTGGAGAAAATGTAATATAATTGCACATGGCCGAAATGATATGCCCCGTATGGCAACGACGCCGTGCCCGCCAGCGTGCTGGTCAACGCCAGTGCCACGAGATGCGACCCCAGCCGTTTCCCCCACGACTTGCCATACAGCCGCCGCAACCAGGGCCGTAACGTTTCATAACCGGAGATCAACGCCAGCACGGCGGAAAAGCTCATTTGAAACGACACGCCGGGGACTTCGTACGGCGCGATCGTCATCAACGCGATGCCGGCGAGGCCGAGGCCGCGGACCGAAACGGGCTGGCGGCCCGCGAGCAGGGCCAACGTGAACAAGCACGCCATCGCGAAGCTGCGCACGATCGGCACATGCGCGCCCGTCAGAATCATGTAGCCGCCGCCCACGGCCAGAGCGAACACCGCGGCGATTTTCCTCGTGGGCCAGAACAGGCTGGCGCGCTCCGACAACGCCATCGCGGTCCGCGCCCCGGCCAGAGCGAAGCCCATGACGATTCCGATATGCAGCCCCGCGACCGCCAGGATGTGCGCCAGCCCCGAGTCCCGGAACGCGGCGTGATCGGCCGGAGGGATGCTTCGGGCGGCGCCGGTCAGAAGGGTGACCGCGATCGTGCCCTCGGCGCCCGGGACGGCCGCCATGATCCGGCCGCCGATCGTCTCCCGCAGCCATTGCACCCAGGAGGCGAAGCGGTCCGGGAGCGCGTGGTTTACGATCTGAAGCCGGCCCAAAGCCCAGCCAGAGGCACCGAGGCCAGCGAAATAGGCGTCGCGCTGGGTGTCCCAGCCGCCGGGCATCGAGGGCGGCATCGGTTGACGGGAGATCGCGCGGATGCGGACCAGATCGCCGGTCGCGACCACGCTGTCGTCGCCCTTCGCCAGCCGGAGGCGGACATCGCGGATCAGATGCCGCGGCGGCGCGGGATCGCCAAACGTCACGACCGGGCGGCCGCGGCCTGGCGGGCGCTCGTCGGGGTTCAGCGTGACGGTCTTCAGCGTGATGCGGCGGGCATGCGGCAGAATCTCGACCGCGCGGACGGTGCCGGAGACCATCATGGCCTTGCCGGGGAGGTGGGTCTCGATCGGCGGCAATCGGGCCGTGGTGTACTGGGCCGAGGCAAAACCCAGCGCGGCGAACCCTGCTACCAGCGCGAGCGCCCTGGGCAGGGTCCAACTGGACAATGCGATGGCGGCGGCGAAGGCCGCGGCAGCGATCTTGGCGGCGAGCCAGGGCGGTGGCTCGAACCGCAGGTCGAAATAGGCCAGGACGCCCGCGCCCATGAATACCGGGAGCCAGAGGACGAACCTCCCTTGCTCGGCCTCCCGTAGCCGATCCCACCAGGCCGCCAGCCAGCCGTGAGCCCAGATCACACCCGCGGCCGAAAGTATTGACCGGTGGCGATGCCCTTTCCCCGTCATCCCCGGACTTGTTCCGGGGCCTGAACACGCCCCTGCGAAGGCGGGGGGCGGCAGGGTACCGCGACCGGTCCACGGGACGAGCCCGTGGATGACGGGGAGGGGTAAGAGTCAAACCTTTGGGCCCCTGGTATCAGGTGCCACGGAACGGCGTGCCATCCGGCGGTGAGCGCGAGGTCTTGGCCCATGCGGCCAAAGATACGATTGGGAACGTCAAGATTGGGTTAACGGCCCGGGCCGCCGCGCCGGCCGGACAGGCGTCCGCTGCCGCCTGAGGCCAAAGCGGACGCCCTTCTCCAGGGGGCCGCATAAGGCACATGCCCGGCGCCGCTCATCATGGCCACCCCTGAACGCACCCTTGGCTCTCCCGATGCGACCATGATCGCACCGGCTCTGGCATGAAGGCGTGCTGGCCGGGACGAAACCCAACCCCGGAGCGAGGCGCCTCGTTGTTCCAGTCGCGGTAGCCGGCGCGGATGTTCCTGTGGTTGTTGTTCCAGGAGCCGCCCCGGAGCACGCGCCCGGGAGGTGACCAGGCTTCTCCCCTGGACCCGCCAGAGAAAGAAGGTCGTCAGGCCCGAAGGCCTTTGTTCCGCTGACGTGGCAAAGCGCGGCACGCGCGAGTCGGGCAAGGATTCATTGGTAAAATACGTGTCGGTCATGAACGGCATCCCGGAAAATTCGAACGGAGGCTTTGCCCCCGTTCCCCCACGTTCCGGCAAGCAAGATTTCAAGAGATAAAGAGGCAAAGACGCAGGAGGTTAAAGAGTTCTGGCGAGACGAAACCCAACCCAGGAGCGAGGCGCGTCGTAGCCCCAGACGCGGTAGCCGGCGCGGTTGAACCTGCGGACGTAGTTCCAGGAGCCGCCCCGAAGCACGCGCCCGCTACCTCCGGTTGTCCATGCCGTGCCATCCCTTGGCGCTTTCCTGAGATCGTCGTGCCCTGTGTCCTCGGTCCATTCCCAGACGTTACCGAGCATGTCGAGCAAACCCCAGGGGTTCGCCGGGAAGTCCCCGACCTCGCTCGTGCCGTGGCTTTCGGCGTTCGCCATCTTCGGATCCCACGCATCACCCCAATATTGCGCGGCGATGGTGCCAGCGCGGCAGGCATATTCCCACTCCGCCTCACTGGGCAGGCGATAGGCATCGCCGGTGCGCTCCGACAGCCAGGCCGCGTAGGCGGCGGCATCGGCGAACCCGACATTGACCGCGGGATGACGATCGGTTTGTGGGAATTCCGGTTTTTCCCGGGGCCGGTCTGTCTCCCGGGCGAAGACCGCGTATTCGCCGACGGTCACGGGGGAGCGGCCCAGCAAGAAGGGGCGCCCGATGGTGACCTCGCGTTGCGGCTGGGCGTTCTTGTCGAAGCGTTCGGAGCCTTCGCGCTTCGACTCCTCGGGCGGGATGCCCATCAGGAAGGTGCCGCGGGGGATCAGCACCATGTCGGGGCCGCCATCGGAGCCGCAGGCGCCGATCATGCCGCCCAGGGCTCGGACGCCGGTGACGAGGCGGTTGACGGGCTCTTGCAGCGCCTCCGTTCCCGCCAACAGCGTTTCGGTCGCGTATTCCCACCAGTCCAGAACGTTCGCCCGGAATGTTCCGGTGACTTCGCGAATGTCCCCGATCGCATGCACCAGCGCGCCCAGGTCGAGGCTGGTATTGCTGACGGTCAGATGCAGGTTGGCGGAGTCGATTTCCAGCGTCATCTCCCGCACGTAGTATCGCACCAGCGAGCCCTGCTGAGCAAAGTCTGGCGCGGTCGTTTCCTCCCGGGCGATGTCGTTGACCACTGCCTGAAATGCCACCAGTCCGTTCAGGACTTCATCGACCTGGTCTTTCACGGTTTTGGCGCCAAGTGCTTTCCGGCGGGTGGGAATTGGAGCGATTTCGTCATAGACCCGCCGCGCGGCATCCAACGCGTCGTCCAGCGCCATGCGAAGAGCTCCCAGGGCTTCCCGGATCGTCGCGCGGGTCTCAGTTGGCGTTTCCATATCCTCGTCCTCCACCGGGGGGCGGAGGTTGCGTGTGGCGCGGTAAAGGAGCTCCAACCGGCCAACGACCCGATAGCCAGGCTCCGGCAAATGGATGGCGAGCAGGTTCGTGGCGATGCCCAGGGCCTGTTGAAGTTTGGTGCCGTAGACGTCATCGTTGACGCCGCGCAGGGTTTTACGGATGTCTTCCGCCGCGCGGCGCAGTTCCTCAAGCGCGGAGATCAAGGTTTGCTCCGCGGTCCAGCCCGGCGGATCGGTGGCCGGTGGAGAGGTTACACCGGTTACCATTGACGCTGCCTCGGTCTGAGCCCAAAATGCTTGCAAATCGCGGTGTCGATCTGTTGCCGGGCGGTGTCATAGCCGTCGTTTCGCGGGTTCCAGCGTTCGATCGGCCATGCACCGTCCTTGCCTCGCGGGACGGCCTGGATGGCGCCGAGTTCGAGTTGCCAGGCGCAGGCGCGAACCAGCACCGGGATAACAACGCCGCGGCATTTTCTGCGTTGCTTCTTGATCGCCGGAATCTCCTTTCCGACGATGAAGGGGGAAGCCATGAACGCGGGACTGGCGAGAAGGATGAACACTTCCGCGGCGTCGATCGCTTTCTCGATTTCGTCGTTCCATCGGTGGCCGGCATCGATATGCTTGTCGTGCCAGAATGTCAGGTGAAGCGTGCGCTCCATGGGGCGCAGATGCTCCAGCAACCGTTCCAGCACAGCGTGATCCTTGTGCGCGTAAGAAATGAACCCCTTCATCATCGCCTGGACCGGACACGCGCTCCCACGATGGGCGCTGGCGGTGTGACGCCACGCCGGGCGGCCAAACCCGGTCGGCATCGGCGAAACGACGGACCCATGCATCATGCCTTTCATCCGGCAGCGTAATTGGTTTCGCCGCACCGGGCAAACAAGGGGCGGGATACATCATCCCATGCCCGCTCCGGTTGAAGGGCGCCAGGCACGCCTATACGCGGATTTGTGCCGCCACGGGTCCTCCGGTCGAGCCGGAGGATGACGAAGGGCGGGGAGCCCGGGCGCCAAAATGGGAAGCGTCGGCGCCGAAATGGGAAGCGTCAGCGCCGATGAGGGGAGCGTCAGCACCAAAAAGGGAAGTGCCAGCGCCAACAAGAGAACCGATGATCGTCGAACCCAATCCGAAGCCCGATGGACCTGGCCCTACCCCAACGCGGCGTCGATCTCCTCCCCTGTCAAACGCCACGCGTTATCCAGAACCGAAACAACCTCCCGCATGAACCGCTCCGTCAACGCTATCGCCTTCTGGTCGTCCCGCAGATGATCGGCCAGCAGCGCGAGCGCCAACTGCCGGGGACCATCGCCCTCGTATGTCCACTCAAACCCCATCGGACTGAACGTCTTCAGATCGAAACGAGGGTTTAACGGCCTGGCATCGACCGTCACGACCGCGCCATCCAACGAGCGCCCGCCCTCATAGATTTTCATGCGAACATCACCACGCTGCGCACCGTCTCTCCGCGTTTCAACGCCGCGAAACCCTCATTGATCTGTTCCAGACCGATCCGGGCCGAGATCATTTCGTCCAGCTTCAATTTACCGTCCAGATACGCCCGCGCCAGCATCGGGAAATCCCGCGCCGGATTGGCGCCGCCGTAGGAACTACGGGTGATGCGCTTTTCCTGCATCAGACTGCCCCAGCGGAACATGACCTCGTCATTGACCGCGACCTTGCCAAGCCAGACGACCTGACCGCCGGGACGAACCGCCTCGACCGAAAGGCGAAACGTTTCGTTCCGGCCGGCCGCCTCGACGACAAGATCGGCGCCGCGGCCATCGGTCAACGACCGCGCCAGATCCATTGCCTCCTCCGGCGTCACCGCCCGCGTCGCTCCGATCGCCTGAGCCAGTTGCCGCCGCGCCGGGTTGGGATCGACGGCGACGATCTCGCCGCAGCCCGCGAGCACGCAGCCCTGCACAGCGGACAGACCCACGGCGCCGCAGCCGATCACCATGGCGGTGTCGCCCCAGGCCGGCTTCGCGATGCGGGTCACCGCGCCCACGCCGGTCATGACGCCGCACCCAATCAGCGCCGCGCGATCGAACGGCATCGTGTCCGGCACGCGGATCGCGCTCTGGGCCGCGACCACGCAATATTCGGAGAAGCCACCCAGATACATCAACTGATGCACGGGGACCGCGTCGCACGCCAGCCGGGGTTTGCCATCGAAATGAAATCCGCGCGGACCGTTCGCCAGGAACGTCCGGCACAGGATCGGCTGCGCCCGCTCGCAATAAAAGCATCGACCGCAATGCGGGTTCCAGGACAGCACCACCCGGTCCCCGACGCCCAGGTCAAGAACATCGGCGCCAACCTCGACAATTTCGCCGGCTGCTTCGTGGCCCAGTACGACGGGCAGGTTCACCGCCAGCGCGCCCTCGATCGCTTCCAGATCCGTGTGGCACAGGCTGGCCGCGCGCACGCGCACCAGCACGTCACCGGCCCCGAGCGGCCCGACCTCCAGCGTTTCGATGGTCATCGGGGCGCCGGTCTGGCGCAGCACGGCGGCGCGGGATATCCACATGGCGCGTCCTCCTTACGTTTCTTCGACGATGCGTCCGTCGCGAATTCTGACGGTGCGATCCATGCGCGCGGCGAGCTCCGGATTATGCGTTGCGATCAACGCCGCCACACCGACATCTCTTACACGCGCGACCAACTCGGCGAACACCGTCTCCGCTGTTTCCACATCGAGATTACCGGTTGGCTCATCCGCGAGCAAAATCCGCGGCCGGTTCGCCATGGCGCGCGCGATCGCCACCCGCTGCTGTTCGCCGCCGGAGAGTTTGCCTGGCAGATACCGCAGGCGCGTCCCAAGTCCGAATGCGCCAAGCAGTTCAATAGCTCGCCGTTCCGCCTCGCGGCGCTGGCGGCCCGCGATCATCTGCGGCAAAGCAACGTTTTCCAGCGCGGTGAACTCGCCCAGGAGATGATGGAATTGATAGACGAAGCCGATGGTATCGCGGCGGACGGCGGTGCGGGCAGCGTCGGGCAGATTGCCCGCATCCTTGCCATCGACCAGCACGGCGCCCTGATCCGGCCGGTCCAGCAATCCCGCGATGTGCAGAAGCGTCGATTTTCCGACGCCCGATGGCGCGACCAAGGCGACGATCTCGCCAGCGCGCAACGTCAGGTCGACGCCGCGTAACACGCGCACGTCGGCGGCCTCACCGCGATAAGTCCGGTACACGTCGCGCAGAACGAGGGGATCATTCATGCCGCAACGCCTCCACCGGATCGGTGCGCGCGGCCCGCCAACTTGGATAGATCGTCGCCAGGATCGACAAGGCAAAGCCGAGGATGACGACGCGGGCGACGTCGCCCCAATCGATCGTGTTCGGCAACGTGCTGAGCATGAACACCGAGGCATCGAAAACCTGACCGCCGGTGATCCTTTCAATGACACGCTGTATCTCGACGATGTTGCGGCAAACCAGAACGCCGATGATGGTGCCAAGCAGCGTGCCCGCGATGCCGACGAAGGCGCCGCACATCATGAAGATGCGCTGAACGGCGCCGCTGCTGGCACCGATCGTCCGCAGCACCGCGATATCGGCGCGTTTGTCCTTCACCAGCATGATCAGCGACGACACCACATTGAACGCCGCCACCAGAACGATCATGCCAAGCACGATGAACATCGTGTCCTTCTGTACCTGTAGTACACTCAGGATCACGTCGTTCGCATGGCGCCAGTCGCGCACCAGGACGGACCGTCCGGTCAGCAACGGCGGCAGTGACGCCGCGAGGCGGTCCGCGTGATTGGGATCGTCCATGCGGATTTCGATCTGAGTCACGCCGTTCGGCTTTTGAAAGTAAATCTGCGCGGCGGGCAGCGGCATGAACACGACCGAGGTATTATAGTCGTGCAACCCGGAATCGAAGACCGCCACGACTTTGTAGGCTCGCACCCGAGGGATCGTGCCGAACGCCGTCGCCGCGCCCTGCGGCGAGATCAACGTCACGAGTTGCCCAACCTCAATCCGGTACGCCTGGGCGAACCCGATCCCGATCGCCAGCGCGTTGTCGCCTTTGAAATCGTCCAGATTTCCGCCGACGATATTGTCGCTGATCCGGCGCAATGCCCGCAGATCGGCCTGACTAATCCCTCGCACCAAACCGCCACGGGAGGTATTGGTCTCGGTACTTAGCAGCACCTGCCCATCCAGCAGCGACAGCGCGGACGTCACGCTTGGCAGCATCACGATCTGCTTTGTCAGTTCCTCATATTTTTCGATCTTTTGCCCGGCATAAGCCTCGATGGTGACGTGCCCGTTCACGCCCAGAAAGCGTGACACCATCTCGGTTTGAAATCCGCTCATGACCGAGGTCACGACGATCAACGTCGCAACGCCCAGAGCGATGCCGATCAGCGAGAAGATCGCGATGATCGAAACGAACCGCTCACCTTTACGGGCACGCAAATAGCGGCCCGCGACAGTGCGTTCGAAGGGTCCGAACATCGCGATATGTGGCCTTTCCGAGAGTGAGAGGGCGTGCCCGTGCGCTGAATCAGCGGATTACCCGCCCGTGGAAGAGCATGTAAGCGCCCAAAAGCACCGACATGCTGATACCGGTTGCGCTCAAGAGGTCGTATCGCGACAGGCTCGGGATCAAACCTTCCGTGACGGCAAAAAGTCCATAAACTGCAACGGTACCTCCCACGACGTGGAGAAATCCCGGCAGGGCGTAGAGAGCGGCCTCAGCCCCATGGCCACGCGAGGTTTTAGCCGTCCAGACATAGACCGCCGCGATAGCAAAGTACGGGACGGCCACCGTCAGGTCGCGGCCAAGCCCCCCGTCAGCCGACGAGCCCCCCAGGTCCGGAGTCAAGGACCAGGCGATGACCCGCCATCCTTCGACGCCAATGAAAACCAGTGCCGCTCCGGCTAGTGCCGCGACACAATATAGACGCGCTGCCCGGCGGAGACTTTTCACGCAGCGAATCACAATCTCCATACTGTTCATCCCATCATCAGCGCCACATTCGCCGGACCACGCGAACGACGAAGGTGCCAAAATTGGCGATGTGGCTGGCATCTATCATCCATTGGAAGGGAAATTCAAACCTCGTGTGACGAAAGAAGACCGGGCCATCCGGCGGGACGAGGGTATGCGACAGCACATCCACCCCATAGATGGCCAGAACAACGCAGGCAACAATGACCGCGTCAGTCAATATCTCGCGGATTTCGGCGACGGCGGCGGCATACCCCGAGTTTGGCTTCGGTTCTGGATCATCCATCCCGACTCAGCCCGTGACCCGGGACAGTGCGTCCTCAGGGCTGAGTTCCTCGCGCTCCCCAGAGGCGCGGCGCTTCAATTCGACTTTACCGGCGGCGACGCCACGAGGGCCCACGACCAATTGCCAGGGATGGCCCATCAGGTCGGCGTCGTTGAATTTTACCCCCGCCCGGTCCGGTCTGTCGTCGTACAACGCGTCATCGCCAAGGGCTGTGTACAAACGCTCGCACACCGCGTCGCAAGCGGCATCGCCCGATTTCAGATTGAGGATCGCGGCGCGGAACGGCGCGACGGCATCCGGCCAGATAATGCCCGCGTCGTCGTGGCTCGCCTCGATCGTCGCGCCGACCAGGCGAGACACGCCGATGCCGTAACTGCCCATTTCGGGATGGACCTGTTTGCCCTCCGCATTGGCGACGGTGACGTTCATCGCCTTCGTGTATTTGGTGCCGAAATTGAAGATGTGGCCGACCTCGATCCCCCTGCCCTCGCGCCGCCGCTCCGGCGCCACCGCCGCCCATTTTTCCAGATCGTGCTTTTCGTCGGTCGCGGCGTAGACCGAGGTCATGGCATGAAAGAAGCGTTCCAGATCGGCGGCGCTGTCGTGGCTGAACCCGCCGGCGCCACGCGCGCCATAATCGATATCCTCGAAGGCCGCGTCGTAAAACACCTGGCTTTCACCGGTTGGCGCCAGAATGATGAACTCATGGCTGAGGTCGCCGCCGATTGGGCCCGTGTCGGCCTCCATCGGGATCGCCTTCAACCCCAGACGCTGGAAAGTACGCATATAAGCCAGCATCATTTTGCGGTAACTGACGACTGCCGCCGCCCGATCGATGTCGAAGGAATAGGCGTCCTTCATCAGGAACTCGCGCCCGCGCATGACACCGAAGCGCGGGCGCGTTTCATCGCGGAACTTCCACTGAATGTGATAAAGATTCAGCGGCAGATTTCGATAACTATGCACCGACTGGCGGAAGATGTCGGAAATCATTTCCTCGTTCGTCGGCCCGTACAACATGTCGCGATCGTGCCGGTCGACGATACGCAGCATCTCCTTGCCGTAATCGTCGTATCGCCCGCTCTCCCGCCACAACTCCGCCGGTTGGATCGTCGGCATCAGCAACTCCTGGGCGCCCGCCGCATCCTGCTCCTGGCGCACGATCCGCTCGATATTGCGCAGCACCCGCAAGCCCAGAGGCAGCCAGGCATAAATCCCGGCCGAGGTCTGGCGCACGAGGCCCGCGCGCAGCATCAGCCGGTGCGAGGCGATCTGCGCCTCGTTCGGGGTCTCCTTAAGGGTCGGTATGAAGCCCTGGGTCAGGCGCATCGTAGGATCAATCCATCTGTTCGCGGTGCGGCGCGGACCCTAAGGGGTGGCGCGCGTCTTGTCACACGATCGCGATCGCGGGGCCACGCGGAGGGGCTTCGAGGCAGAGGCGGACGATCGATTTCGTGACATATTCGCACTGGCCAAGGCCCGTTCCGCGAAATTATTGTGCATCGCACAATGGAATTACGACACAAACCGCGACAATTTGCCGAAAATCGGGCGGAAGACAGGTGACAAGCGGATTACTTTTGGGTAGCAAGGCTTTGGCCCGTACTTGGCGCTCTCGAGGGCCAGGTTTGGGGAGGAAACGACAACCGCCCGCCAGGACGAGGATGATTTTCCCTCGCCTGGTAGAGGCGGTTGTGGTCGTTTTGGGGCGCCTCCTGGTACGCTTCGGTCGGGAGATCGAACCGCCCGGCGCGGGATCAGTCCTTGGGAGCCGCGAAATATCCCTCGCGAAAACTGATCCAATCGCTCTGAATGATCCCATAGGCGAGCGCCCAGACGACGCAGGCGACCAGCGTCGTCACGCCCACTTTCATCCACAACCGGGGTTTGGCCGGCGCGCCGCGCCAGCCGGACGCGTCGTCAGGATCCTGCACGGCATGCGTCCCGATCGGCAGCACCGCGAACAGCGCCACCCACCAGATCAAGATATAGAGAACAACGCCGGAGACCCAGTTCATCGCCGTGTCAGGCCTGACCAAGGCCATCGGAGAAGGGGCGGGGCTGTCCGGAATGCCTCCAAAAACTCGTCATCCACGGGCTCGTCCCGTGGACCGGCCGCGGCACGGAACCGCGGTTGGAGCAGCTTATTCATGGGATGATGCCGCTCCGGGTCCCCGGAACAAGTCCGGGGATGACGCGTGTGTGTGGGAAGATCCTGCTACGAATTCAGCATCTCCGGATGCATTCGCGGACACGCCGGACCGCGGCGGATAGATGGAGCGCATGGTCAAAAACGCCGAAAATCTCACGCGCTCACACCCGCAGCAGATGCACATCGACCTGCGGCCGCTTCTTCAACCGCTTGCCAACTGCCCGCCTCAACGCGGTCCGGGCGGCCTCGGTCAGCAGGGCGTCGTCGCGGCGCGTGGCCACCGGCAGCTCGGCGAGGCCGATCGTGAAATCGCGCATGACACTCGCCGCCTCCGGGTCGTCGGCGTCGAGCAGGCCTGGCGCGCTAAGCTTTGGCTGGCCCAGAAAGTTGCCAGAGCGATCGACCGCGAGGCTCGCCACCACGACGCCGTTGAACAGCAACTTGCGGCGGGCGTTCATGACCTCGCCCTGCATCGGGATCAGCCGGGCTTCGTCCAGCACCAGGCGGCCCACCGGCGCGCTGTCGACGATTTCCACGGTGCCAGGTGCGAGGTTAAGAATGTCTCCATCTTCCATCAGGATCGGGTGCGCGCCCTCTTCCCTCGCCAGTTCGGCGTGCGCGGTCAGATGGCGCCACTCGCCATGCACGGGGACGGAGAAGCGGGGCTTCACCAGGCGGTAGAGACGCCGCAGTTCGTCCCGTGCCGGATGGCCGGACACATGCACGGCGTGATCGGCGTCGGTCATCACTTTGACGCCCCGGCGAACCAGATTGTCCTGCACCGTGCCGATCGCCCGTTCGTTCCCGGGGATGACGCGTGACGAAAAGATCACGGTATCGCCCTCGCCCAGCGCCACGCGAGGATGTGTGTCCAAGGCGACGCGGGAAAGCGCGCTACGGGTTTCGCCCTGGCTGCCGGTGATCAGGATCAGCACGTTATCGTCGGGCAGATCGTCGACATCGTCTTCGCGCAGGAAGGGCGGCAGCGATTTCAAATAGCCGCACTCGCGCGCAGCGGCGTCGATGTTACGCAGACTCCGTCCCACCAACGCTGTGGTACGGCCGGCGGCGGCGGCGGCCTTGGCGATCGATTCCATCCGCGCGACGTTGCTGGCGAAGCAGGTGACCGCGACCCGCCCGCGCAAATCGCGGATCAGCGCCGTCAACACCTGGCTGACGTCCTTCTCGCTGCCTGAATGGCCCTCGACCATCGCGTTGGTCGAATCGCAGATCATCGCGAGCACCGGTTTCTTCGACAACTCCGCCAAAGCCGCCTCATCAGAGGGCGGACCAAGCAGCGGTGTCGGATCGAGTTTCCAGTCACCGGTGTGGAGCACGGTGCCATAGGGCGTGTCGATCGCCAGCGCCTGCGCTTCCGGGATCGAGTGCGACATCCGGATCAGCCGGATCGCGAAGGGCTTCAGGTCGATCGACCCGCCAGGCTGCACGACATGCAGCTTCACCTGATGCAGCAGCCCGACCTCGGTCAGCTTCCGCCGCAGTACGGCGGCGGCGAAGGGGGTCGCGTAAACCGGGCAGCGCAATTGCGGCCAGAGCCAGGCGACCGCGCCGATATGGTCTTCATGCGCGTGGGTAATGACCAGGCCCAGAAGCTGGTCGCGCCGTCCGGCGATGAACGACGGATCGGCCATCATGACGTCGACCTCGGGATGCGCGGCACCGCCAAAGCCAATCCCACAATCGATCGCCAGCCATTTGCCGTCGCAGCGATAGAGGTTGAGATTCATGCCGATCTCGCCCGTCCCGCCAAGAGGCAGGAAAGACAGGTCTCCGGTTTCAAGATCCATGTGAGTTTGTTGTGACCTCGTGTGACAGGTGCCGAGTTAATGGGGGGACGCGGATACCATGGTGCTTAACTGCCAAAATTGGCTGTGACGGTCCAGATACAAGGCCGAAACGTCCGCGTGATCCACGGGCGGCGGCGATGGAACCACGGGACTGTCACTCGGTCTCGATGAGCCGCGTACGCTCCCTTGGCATCACGGGCGCGGGGTTCCGTTCGGCCAGCATGCGTAGCCCATCCAATGTGAGGTCGGGCTCGATGTGCTCGATCTGCATGGTGCCCTCGGCGAACAACGGCGCGAGACCGCCGGTCGCCAGGACTTTCATCGGGCCGCCATACTCGGCCTTGATCCGGGCGATCAGTCCCTCGATCAGTCCTACATAGCCCCAGTAAACGCCGGATTGCATCGCCGGCACCGTCGAGGTCCCAATCACCGACCGCGGCCTGCCAATCCCAATCCTGGGCAGCTGCGCGGCGGCCTGGTGCAACGCCTCCAACGACAGGTTGATGCCGGGCGCGATCACGCCGCCCAGATAAGCACCATCCTGGTTGACGACGTCGAAAGTGGTGGCGGTGCCGAAGTCGACCACGATCAGCGGACCGCCGAAAATGTGGTGCCCGGCCAGCGCGTTCAGAAGCCGGTCGGCGCCGACCTCATTCGGTTGATCGACGCGAATCTCAAAGCCCCAGTCGAGCGAGGCGCGCGCCACCAGAGGTTCGACGGAAAACCATTCCCGGCAGAGGCGGCGCAGATGGTAAAGCGCGGCGGGCACGACGGTGCCAAGCACGGCGCGAGATACGTTTTCCTTGCGCAAACCGACATGGCCAAGCAACGCCAGCAACCAGACGGCATATTCGTCGGAGGTGCGCTGCGGATCGGTCCGGATGCGCCATGAACCGATCCAGCCGTTTTCATCGCGGACCGCGAAGACGATGTTGGTGTTGCCCGCGTCGATGACGAGTAGCATGGGACCTGTTCCCAATATCTATCAACGGCTCAGATGGCGGAGGGGGGTTGGTAAGTCAACTGTCACGGGTGGCGCGCAGCAATTCTCATTATGGCGCTGACGCTTGCTTTTTCGTCATCCTCCGGCGCGACCGGAGGATCGGTAGCGGCACATATCCGCGCATAATAGCGCCGGAAAGCGAGGCGTGGTGCCGCTCCGGATCCTCCGGTCGCGCCGGAGGATGACGATTTGGGAGAGGTCAGCAGCCATAATGAGAATTGCTGGGTGGCGCGGGATTTCGCATGGGCAATCCTGCCGGTCCAACCTCCAACGTCAGGACGGAATGCCCGTGCAAACGAAGTGCGGATTTTCCCAACCCGGCTTGCCGTACCCTAACGGCTGCCCGTCCAGCGTGCGAACGGTCCCACCCGCCGCTTCCAGCACCGCCTGCGGGGCCGCGGTATCCCACTCCATCGTGCGGCCAAGGCGCGGATACAGATCGGCGATTCCCTCCGCCAGACGGCAGAACTTCAGGCTCGACCCAAAATTCATGGTTTTCGCCACGGTGCGGCCGGCAAGAAATGCCTCCAGCCGCGCGGCATTGCCGTGGTGCCGGCTGGCGAGCACCGTCAGTCCCTCGGCGGGCACAACGCGAGCGCGCACCGGTGTCTCCACACCGTTGTGACGCTTCCACGCTCCCCGGCCAACAATGCCGCCGAATAATTCGCCTGTCGCCGGCACACCCACCACGCCAAGCACCATGCGGCCATCGCGCACCAGACCAATGTTCACCGCGAAATCGTCATTCCCATCGACGAACTCACGCGTGCCGTCCAGCGGATCGACCAACCAGAAACATGGCGAGGCCACGAACCTGGCACCGCCAGCCACTTCCTCCTCGGCGATCACGGGGATGTCCGGCGCCGCGGCCCGCAGACCCGCGACCAAAATCGCTTCGGCGGCATGATCGGCCTCGGTGACCACCGATCGGTCCGCCTTGCGCGCCACGTCGAAGCCGCGCTCGCGAATGGCGAGGATCGCCTCCGCCGCCCGCAACGCGAGGCCCGCGGCCAGTTCCAGCAACGCGTCGCCGGTCATCGCGGCGTGCGCCCGGGGAGGAAGCGCCGGGGCTTTGCCCCGAACCCCACCAAGGAGCGCTGCCCCTTGGAACCATGACTTTTTGTCGGGGACCGGGAGAGGGCCTGTCGAGATGTCGCATCGTTCTCGTAGGCCCTCTCCCGGTCCCCAACCCCATAAATCGCGGTCCAGGGACCGTGTCCCTGGTGGGAGTCCAGACGGCAACGCCCTCTGGCGGGTTTCAGGGCGGAGCCCTGACGCTTCCCCACCCGAGGCACCGCTCCGATCATCACGCCGCGGTGACGGGAACACGCCGGTCGCGCTTCTTGACCGGCGTGGCCACCGGCGCGCGGGCGGGGATGGACACTGGCCGCGCCAGGAACTTCTCCGCCATCTGGTGCACCAGCGCCGGATCGAGCAACTGAATACAAGCGAGGCCACGCGGGCAATCTTCCGCCTTCGAAAGGTAGCATGGCGCGCAGCTCATGTTGCGGTACATCGCGACGGCGCGTTCGCCTACCGGCGCCCACTCACCGGGATCGACCACGCCGGAATGCACACCGATCGTCGGCACGCCCATCGCGGCAGCCACATGCTTCGGCCCGCTGTCGTTGCCAATATACAACGCGCATGTCGCGAGCAGCCTTGGCAGATCACGCAGCGCCACCATACCCACGGCAGAGGCGATACGGTCCGGGTGGGCAGAATTTTCCATGATCGAGGCGGCGACCTCGGTATCGTCCTTGCCGCCGACCAGCAGCACCGAGACATCGTTGCGCTCGATCAACAGGTTGATCAGCGCCTGGATATGCGCGACGGGCCACTGCTTGGTGATGTTCCCGGCGCCCGGATGCACCGCGACTACCGGGCGGACAAACAGATGCCGCGCGCCCTCGGGCAGTTCCGTCAGGGTCATCGCCGCCGGCCTCGGGTCGATCAGCTTGCGGCCCCGCTCGCACGCCGCGTCGATCGCCGCCACCAGATGCAGCAGATCGTCGGCAATATGGTTCCGCTTGTGCTGGAGCGCTTTATCGCCCTCCCATTCCAGCGCCACGTCGAGCCAGGGGAACCGATCGAGCGAATCGTAGCCCGCGAGAATTTTCGCGCCGGAACATTGCAGGATATGCCGTGTCGAGAGATGCTTGCGCAAATCTACCGCGATATCGAAGCGATAAGGCGCCAGTTGTTCAGTGAGCGCGGCGAGATCTTCAGGCGTGAGAGTCTTCTCACCCAACTCGGATCGCTCGTAAAAAAACTCGAACGGAAGGAACGCGTCGATCGCGGCTTCCGTCCCAGCGAAGGCCATCGAAGCCGGCGCGGCGAGAACCGTCAGGTGGGCCGCGGGAAACAACGTCTTCAGGCGCCGTATCGCGGGCAGCGAGGTGACGAAGTCGCCGATATGGTCGAGCTTGACCACCAGGATTTGTTTCACGTCCTCCCGATGGATCAGCGGATGGCCGGAAAAGATCGTGCGAACGCCTTCGTCGTCGATTCGGTAATCGTCCGAATATCTTGATAAATTCGGATTGAAATATGGGTCGCCAGCCGCGAACAACGTGCCCCATTCGCCCGCGAAGCGGGTTGCATCGAAGTCGTCCCGCATGTTTTCCCTGCTGGCCAATTCGTGGTGAATCAGCGTCGCGAAGGGTGTGTAAATGGTCCGCAGGCCCGCGCGATGCGCGCGCAGACAGAAATCGAGATCGTTGTTCACGATATCGTGCGCTTCGTCGAAACCGCCCAACCGGTCGAACACCGCGCGGCGCACCAGCAGGCAGGCGCCGGTGACGGCGATGACCTCGCGCCGTGTCAGCGCGAGGCCGAAGTACCCGGGATCCGTCTCCCCGGCATAGCGGAACGCGTGACGGCCAATGCCGTTGGCGCCCAGGAACATCCCGGCATGCTGGATTGTGCGGTTGGGATAGAGGAGGCGGGCACCGACGATGCCTACCTCAGGCTGGGCCGTATCTTCCAGCATCGCGTCGAGCCAATCCGGCTCGATGATCTCCACGTCGTCGTTCAGAAACAGGAGATATTCGCCGTCGGCCGCCTTGGCCGCGCGGTTATTGAAGCGCGACCAATTGAAGGGCGGCGGGATGGCGATGACCTTATCCGCGTGGACACGCACGAATGCCTTCGATTTTTCATCGGCGTCGGGAATGTTGTCGATGCAGACGATCTCGAAATTCTGATACCGGGTCACCGCGCGCAGCGACGTCAGGCAGGTCTCGACATAACCCTTCGCGGCACAGGTCGGAACGATGATCGACACTTTACCCGTGACCGGCGCGGTTCGCCGCGCGTTCCACGTTCCGGGCACCAGCCCGGGCGACAACCCGGCGGCGATGCCGCGCCGCTCCAGGGCCCGGGTCAAAGCCGCGGCGCCGTCGTCCTGGTTCGCCACCGTGCCACCATCGGTCCGGCTGAGCAATTCGCGAACGTGATGTACCGCGGCGGCCGCTTCCGTGCCACGCAGCGCGAGATCGTGGATGCCATCCCGCGTCAGCGAGGCGGCGGTCGCGCCCGTGGCGGCCAGAACCGCTGGTTTCATCACGATGGGACGGCCGATGTAATTGGTTGACATAAGCAGTGTTGGTGAAAAATCCGGTTTGAAAAACGCCTCGGCCCGCGTGGTTTCGGGCGGCAGCCGGAATTCGTCTGCGTACAGGAAATCGGCATGCGGATATAATCCGCTCGCGATGGCGAAGGCGCCCAGGGCATCGCGGCCGAGCTCGTCGCCGATCGCCAGAACAGCGGTGAGGGCCGCGGCACCGGGATCCGCCAGGGATGCGTTCCACGCCGTCGCGCCCGCGGGATCGATCACCTGGAAGCGCCCGGCCTCGTCGCCGCCAATGCTTTCGAGCATGGCTCGGATCGCGGCGGCCTCCTGCTCTCCTGTGGCCAGAATGGTCGCGCGCCAGTTGGGCCAGGATTGCCCGGCGATGGATCCGATGGTCAGGCGTCGCGCTTTGTCGTCCGCCGCGGCATCGCCGGTCACGATAAGATGGAACGCGGGCCGCCAGGCGAGTTGGTCCAGAACGGCGAACATCGTGTCGCGCTCGACCCGGGAGATATCGCGCCGGATGGAGACGGCCTCTTCAGGATCCTCGGTCTTTTTGACGGTGATACGGAATGCGTGGACGTACGTCTCGCCGGCCTTCGACCGCGCCGTCAATTGAACGGTGTGTTCGCCATCCGGCAGCGCGCGGGAGGGGCAATGGAAGGTATAGCCGCTGCGCACGGCGGCGTCCCACCCTGGAAACGCCGCCCCCACGTCCGGCCGCGCGACGCCGTAGTGCGCTGGGCCCAACGGCGTGCCATCCAGCGCGACATCGATCCCGGCCATGCCATGGCGGGCGAGCGCCCAACCCTCGATGGTCATACGGCCGGTGACGGGATCGACGGCGACACCATCGCGGGTCGCGGGGAGATCGAGTTCGAATCGGAACGCCGGGGTGGCCGGACCGGTCACCGGCAGAACCAGCTCCTTCTCGTCGCCAACGCGGCTGAACGCGATGACGCGCACGTTGTGCGGACCGGCGGACAGGCCGGGAATCGATTTTTCGAAGGTGAACCCAATGCCGGCCGGCAACCCAGCGTACTCGGCGGCGATATCCCGACGTTCGAGCCCGTATTCCGCGAGGCCCGACGGCTGGCCATCGATCTCAATCTCGATCCGGGCGATGCCGTGCCCGCACGCGGACCAACCCTCGATCCGCAACAGATCCGTCGCGATCAGGATCGCCCGATCGCAGGTCAACAGGATCGTCCGCCCGATATCCCATTCCGGCGCGGGCAACTGAGGCGCGGGTCCGGCGGAAGGTAGCCCCGAGGATTGTGGCCCAGGGGATTGTGGCTCAGGAACTTGTGGCCCCAGGGACGCCGGTCCGGGGGATGCCGATCCGGGAGCTTCCGGCATCGATGGCCCTGGCTCAGGTGCCGCCGGGTCTGGCGTGGCCGGGGCCTCCACCGCTTCCGGCGCCGGTTGTTCCACCGCGAAGCCGCCGACCCGCGCCAGGGGAATCGTGGCCGCATGACAGGCGCCGCTGAGGCACAGAACCTGGACGGTCACGGTGGCCGCATTGGCCATTCCGTCCAACATCGGCCGTTCCAGCGCGAAGCCCGCCAGGTGAGGATTGGGGTAGTCAGGATAGGCATTGCCCACGTCGGCCCGGACGCGGCCTTGCGTCGCGGCGCCGATACGCGCGCCATCGGCGAAAATCTGCACCGCCACGATCGGCGACTGCGAAAGGGTCCAGCCGATGACTTCGAGGAACCCCTCGCCGCTCAGCTCCGCGGTTTCCAGATAGACGATCGCCCGCGGCGCCGGCAGGACGATCCCAGTCATGTCATGCGACGGTCCCGCGAGGATCGCCGCCTTATCTTCGATGCATCCAAGACGCATGGCTTCTTCGAATACCGCGCCATCCTGGCCCTCCGCGCGGATCCACAGGTCCGTCACCCGGACCCCGTCGCCGCCGGGCATCGGAAGATAGACCTGAAACCCGGTCCGATGGATCGCGTCGCCGCCACGCGTTTCAGCCGGCACCGCCGCGTCCCCCTGGCCAAATGAAATCGCGGTCAGTTCAGACCCCGCGGTGTCCCGGATCTTGAGGGATTCGGCGGGCGCCGCCGACAGGATCTGGCCACGCAGCAGCACGTCGAAGCGGGCGCCCGACGGCCAGCCGACGATCTCCGACTCGATCTCGACCCGGATCGACCCGCGGACCGGAATCGTCGTCAGGCCAGCCTCGCCCTCGGGCCGGGGATCGCCGCCGGATCCTCGGGGCTTCTTGCGGGCAGGCCGTCTCGTCATGGCTCCCCCCGGGCGGCCCTCACGATGGTGGCGGTCCTCACGAAGTTACCGGACGATGCGCCGGGCGGTTACATTTCAAAGGGAAGCCGTCCCTCTTTATAGCCATCAAGATCGAAATGTTCTTGCGCCGAGGTGAGCACCCCGCGGCGGATACTGTCGGCCACATCGGGATACTGACGAAGATACCATGCCTCGTCGACGCGAATGGGAAACGGCAAACGGCCTTCAAAATAGCCATCGCCGAGGAAATGCTCCCGCGCTGACCGAATCGTTCCGGTGCGGATCGCCTGACCGATATCATCATACAATCGCGCGTACCATGTCTCGTCGACCTCGATGCCCCTGATCAATAGCTTTGGCTCTCATTGCGTTATTGATTGATATGGTCCGATTCCGACGGCGCTCCGCAGCCAGTCCTCTGGCTGCATGTCGCCCCCCAGAGCTTCGACTGTCCGGCGCCAGCCCAGGTAATGGTCGAGATATTTGGTTGCCACGCCATG
>SHWL01000062.1 GCA_009693865.1 Acetobacteraceae bacterium
TCCGGCGTTCATGAGTGAGCCCTCCCCGGACAAGGGTCGGGCAAACCGCCACCAACTTCAAACCGACACCACCCAAAATCGTCGAAAAACCGTTATAGGTCAGACACTTCGGAACGGTTCGTTCGGAAAACTCCGGACAGTAGTGATCTTCACCATCAACGACGAACCCCATCCAATTACCCGCAAAGGAGTAGCGTTGAGCAGAGAAGAGTAATCGAACCGCTTACGGAACGTGTGGTACTCTCATAGATGGAGCACAAACAGGAGGTTCCACGATGGCTCAACCAGCACCACAGCCGACTGCAACCAAACTCAGCTTCATGGGGATGGTGAAAAAGACCGGCACACTCCCAAAGAACGCGGGCGGGAAGAAGGTAGACCCGCTCACTTTGGCCAAGACGAAAATCGTCGAAGCTCTGAAACTCCAAAAGGGCTACGTCACCTTGGTAGCGGAGGACAAACCCCTCCCCAAGAACCAAGCCAGCCGAGAGGCAAGCACCTGGTTTTGCCGGCAGTTGGATGGATGGTGGACGACCGTTCGATACGGCCAGATCTCCATCCCCATGACCGACAAAGGGGAGACGGCCATGCTCATCGGCGACAAGCTGGAGGACGTGGCCGCGTTCTATGATGCGGTCATAACCGCCATCACCAAAGGGGAACTGGACACGCAAATCGGGAAGTTGCAGGCCGATCGCTCTGCGGCGCTCCGGGGAACCCACTGATGGCGTTCGTCATGGACACGTTGGGCTATGCCAAGCGCCTACGAGAATGTGGTATACCCACCGAGCAGGCCGAGGCCCACGCCGAAGCCGCCAGGGAGTTCATCATGTTGGAACTCGTGACCAAGACCGACCTGGAAGCTGCGGTTGCCACGCTCCGCGAGGAGATTTCTGGCGTCCGTCGCGACCAGGACACCGGACTGGCCGGTGTTCGGCGCGACTTCCGTTCGGCGCTGGACATCATGGGCCTCCGGCTCACCGTGCGCCTTGGGGCCATGCTTGGCCTCGCCGTGGCGGCCCTGGCGGCGCTCATCAAACTCTGACCTGACACGCAAACCGCGTCATGCCGGATCGGGGAGCTTCACGGCTCCCCGCTTTCTTTGAGAGACATTATAGAGACATATAGCCTCTCTACCCTCTGTTAACTAACTGATATATATAGGATAACTGTCAAAAAGGCAACAGAATATCAAACAATTGCTGGCCCCAACGCGCCGATTGCAACTCGGTCAATTGACCGCGGCCGCCATAGGCGATCCGCGCCTCGGCCATGCGGTCGTGCAGCACCGTGTTGTCTGAGGCGATGTCCTGTGGCCGGATCACCCCGGTGACCCGCAATTCGCGCAACTCGCGGTTGACAACGAATTCCTGCCGCGCCGCCACGACCAGATTGCCGTTCGGCAGCACCTGCGTCACCACCCCCGCCAGCCGTAACGTGACCGACTCATTCCGCTGGATCTGACCGGTGCCGGTACTGTTGTTCGTGCTGTTGAGCGAAATGATCTTCGAGGGATCGGCGATCGTTGGCCCCAGGCGGCTCGTCAGGCCGAGGAAATCCGGAATGCCCGCCGTTTCCCCACCGGTCCGCGCCGCCGACGTCACATTCTTCAGTTGCGCCGTGTCGTTCATCGACACCACGACGGTGACAATGTCGCCGGCCTGCGCCGCGCGCTGATCTTTGAAAAACGCGCGCGAGCCCGGCCGCCATAACGCGTTCGCCTCATTCGGCGCGGCCTGGGTTTTCGGCATTGGCATGGTGATGGGCCGGTAATTCGGGTCTTTGGTCGGATCGCTGGTCTTGCTCATCTCCGGCGGCCGCCCCACCTCCGACAACCGTTGCAAATGCCCACACCCGGCCAGAGCCAGGCACGATATCGCGACCGCGGCCCAGGGCGCCGCCACCATCAGCCTCCCCGCCGTGAGGATATGCCCTGCCGGGCCTGGGCGGTGATCGGGGTGGTGCCGGGCACGACGCGTACCACGCCCGGACCGAGAACCTCCGCCTCGATCACGGCCTGGGAGGAAATGTTACGGACCCGGATGCGTTCCCCTTTGGCTCCGGATTCCAACGCGACGCCCTGACCGGACAGCGACAATCCGCCAACCTGGAGCCGCAGCTGGACGGGATCGCCGCGGGCGACCTGCGTCGGCGGCATCAGATCCGCGACCGCGATCGGCGTGCCCGCGGCGATCTGACGTTTCAGTTGCATGCCGATCACCATCGCCGCATTGCGCGCGACCTCGGTCCGCACCGAGGCGACGTGAACCCGTGCCATCCGCACATCGCCTGGCCCCGGAATGGCCCCCGCGGGAAGCCTGACGACGGCGACCGGCAACTCGATCACGTCGGACACCTGGCCGCTGATCCGGACGGCGATCGGCTCCATTCCCTCCGCGGTGACTGAAAGCACGGCGGTGAACCGCCCCATGTCCTGGTCGTAATCCATCCGCGTCACAGCCGGTGGAGACGTGCCGCTGACCGGGATCAACGGTGGGGCGAACCCAGGGATCTCGATCTCGCAATCCGGCGCCGCCCCCTGGGCCACCAGCGCGGCGCGGACGGCGAGCAAAGCATCCTCACGTTTCAGCGGACGCCCAGGCCATTCCAGGATCGCGCGATCGGCGCCGGAGACGGGCTCCCAGTCCACTCCGTATTGTTTCGCGATGGACTTCAACTGGCGCGCCTCGACGACGATGCGCCCGCCAGGCCCGGGACCCGGGCCCAGAACGCGGGCCGCATTGATGCCCGCATCGTCGAACAGATCGCGCAGGTGGACCTGGGGACCTTGCAGCGAGACCACGGTGCGCAGCGTCGCCGCGTCGGCCGGCGCGATCGCGAGGAATACCAGAATCCAATGGCAAAATTTCATTGCGTTACCGTATGTTGGTCAAAGTCGACATCATCTCGTCGCTGGCGGTGATCACGCGGCTGTTCATCTCGTAGGCTCGCTGCGCCGTGATCAGGTTGGTGATTTCGGTGACAATATTGACGTTGGAGGTTTCGACGAACCCTTGCATCACCGTTCCGAATCCGGCCGTACCGGGATTGCCGGTGACCGGAGCTCCGGACGCCGAGGTCTGCGCGAACATGTTGTCGCCAAACGCATCCAGGCCGGCTGCGTTCGGAAAGATCGCGATTTGCAACTGCCCGATCGTCGAGGGCGCGGTCTGACCGGACAGAGTGACCTGCACCTGTCCGTTCGGGTTCACGGTCACCCCGGTCGCCGCCGCGGGGATAGCCAGGCCCGGTTGCACCGTGTGACCGTCGGCCGTGACGATCGTTCCGTCAGGCGCCAGACCGAATGTGCCATCCCGCGTGTACCCGGTTGTCCCATCCGCCATGGTAATCTGAAAATGCCCATGCCCCTGGATCGCCATGTCCAATGAGTTCGAGGTCTGTTGCAGCGCGCCTTGCTCATTGATCCGGTAAATCGCGGCCGTTTTCACGCCCAGACCAATCTGCGCGCCGGACGGCACGACGCTTCCGGTATCGGAACTGTTGGAACCTACGCGGCGTAGGCTTTGATACATCAGGTCCTGAAACTCGGCCCGCCGCCGTTTAAATCCGGTGGTGCTCAGGTTGGCGATATTGTTGGAAATGACTTCGACGTTGGTCGTCTGGGCCTGCATGCCCGTGCCGGCGATGTCGAGCGACCGCATGGTTCAGGGTCTCCGGTTTCAGGTGTTGCGCGACAAGGTTTTATCGATCGTGGATTGAATCCGGTCGTCCTCGGCCTGTACCAGTTGGGTGGTGAACTGATAATCGCGGAGATCGTTCATCATCCGCGTCACCTCCAGCACCGGAGAGACGTTCGATCCCTCGATCGCGCCTTGCAGGACCGCCGGCTGAGCTTGTTGAGCTGTTGGCGTGTCCGCCCGGAACAGCGTGGCGCCCTCGGCCTGGAGTTTCATCGGGTCGGAGGGCTTCACCACGCCGATTTTGCCAAGCTGTCCGTTCTCGCTGGACATCGCGCCGTCGGCCGCGACCGTGATCCGCGCGTCGCCGGCGCCGATTTGCAAAGGTCTTCCATTCACGTCCAGCAGCGCGTTGCCGGCCGCGTCGCCGATCGTGCCGTCCGGTAACGGTCCGAACCTGCCGTCGCGCGTCAGGCGAGGCCCGCGCGGCGTCGCCACGGTAAAATATCCACCGTTTCGCAAAGCGAAGTCGAAAGAATTGCCAGTCTGCGTCAGGCTGCCTTGTTGTGTCTCCCGCCAGGTGGCGCGGTCCTGGGTGTAGGCGATCTGCTTCTCCCCGGGCAGCGCCGCCGCGCCGGTCTGTGGCGACAGCCAGTCGGAGAACTGTACCCGGGAGGCCTGAAATCCCGGCGTATTCACGTTGGCGAGATTCATCGCCGTCACCTGAACCGCCCGCTCCTGAGCGACGAGACGGGAGGCGGCGATCAGGCTGGCGACGTTCATGGCGAATGCCTCACGGTTGGCTACGAGGGGGATCGAGCAAGGGGCGTGCCAGGCGTCAGTGCTCAGTGATGGGCACGCGGCCTGACCGCTTGTGCGCCTGGATAAGTCCCACGGGATGGGCGGTTTTCCCCCAAAGCCGTCATGGCCCGGCTCGTCCGGGCCACCGGTCGCGGCACTGTGCCGGAGCAGGTGGCCCGGACGAGCCGGGCCATGACGGGGGAAGGCGAGACGGCCACCGCGACGGCCCCTCCCCGGCAACAATTGCCGCCGTGACACTTCCTGCCGGGCCTTAGGAGTTCGTTAAGTTTTCCCTGCCATCGTTCCCCGCATGAGCAGCAAAACGGACACCCCAAAGGACGAAACAACCGAGGACACCGCGCCGAAACCGGGCGGCAAGAAGAAGCTGATCCTGATGGCCGCGCCGGTCCTGTTGATCGCCCTGGGCGCCGGCCTGTGGTTCAGCGGCATTTTGCCGGGACTTCTGGGCATGAAGCACGACGAGCATCACGAGGCCGAAGCCGGGAAACCCGCGATACCGGTGTTCGTCGACCTGCCGGATATGATCGCCAATCTGGCTGGGCCGTCGAGCAAGCCCTCCTACATCAAACTACAGGCACGATTGGAGGTCTCCAGGCAGGAGGATGTCGAGAAGATCAAGCTGGCGATGCCCAGACTGCAGGACATGTTCCAGACCTATCTGAGAGAAATGCGGCCGGAAGAACTGCGCAATTCCATCGGTACCTATCGCCTGCGCGAGGAGCTTCTGGGCCGCGCCAACGTCGCCGTCGCTCCGGTCAAGGTGCACGACGTGCTGTTCACGCAGTTGCTGATCCAATGAGCGGGACCGGCGACGAACCGGCCGCCGGAAACGGTCAGTCCGAGGAGGATCTGGCCGCCGCCGGGCGCGCCGATGCCGAGGGCGAAGGCGGCCAATCCGCGCGGGTTCTCAATCAGGCCGAGATCGACAATCTGCTGGGGTTCGACGCGGGACCGTTGGGCGACGACGCCCGCACCGGAATGCAGCGGATCATTAGTTCCGGCCTCATATCTTACGAACGTCTGCCGATGCTGGAGATCGTCTTCGACCGGCTCGTGCGCATCATGTCCACCAGTCTGCGCAACTTCACCTCCGACAACGTGGAGGTGGGGATCGACAACATGATCAGCCTGCGGTTCGGCGATTACCTGAACGCCGTGCAATTGCCCGCGATGCTGGCCGTGTTCAAGGCGGACGAGTGGGACAATTACGGATTGATGGTCGTCGACTCCGCGATGATCTACTCGATCGTCGACGTGCTCCTGGGCGGCCGGCGAGGCACGGCGGCGATGCGGATCGAGGGCCGCCCGTACACAACCATCGAACGCACGCTGGTGGAACGATTGATCGTCGTCGCGCTGGCCGATCTGTCCGCCAGTTTCGACCCGCTGTGTCCGGTGACGTTCCGGTTCGAGCGGCTGGAGGTCAATCCGCGCTTCGCCACGATCAGCCGGCTGTCGAACGCGGCCGTTCTCGCCAGGTTGCGCATCGACATGGAAGACCGCGGCGGCAAGCTGGAAATGCTGCTGCCCTACGCGACCCTGGAACCAGTGCGAGAACTTCTGCTGCAGCAATTCATGGGCGAAAAATTCGGCCGCGATTCAATCTGGGAAACCCATCTGGCCGAGGAGTTATGGAACACCGATGTCGAGCTGGACGTCGTCCTCGACGAGCAATCCATGCGTCTGGGCGACATCATCGACCTCAAACCCGGCTCGAAGATCGTGCTGAACACGGGCCCGGAGGCCGTTGTGCGGATCCGTTGCGGCACCATCCCGATGTTCGAGGGCAAGATCGGCCGCCGCAAGAACCACGTCGCCGTGCGCATCGAGCGCGAAGTACCGCGAGCTCGGGACGGCGAGCGCTCATGATCCCGTTCACCACTTATTAACGCGCTCGTGGGTCAAATGCCCGGCATGGAGTGGATCCTCGATATCGCCCTGGTGGTTTTGCTGACGGCGACGCTGTTTCACGCGGTGCGTCTGGAGCGCGCGCTTGGCGTGTTGAAGCGGGATCGGGCCGCGCTGGAGACACTGGTCGCGACCTTTAACGCCAGCACGCGGGCGGCGGAAACCGGCGTCGAGCGGCTGCGCGGGGCGACCGATGGCGCGGGTCGGCAAATTCAGCGGCAGATCGATACCGCGACCGGGTTGAAGGACGACCTGACATTTCTGGTTCAACGCGGCGAGGGTCTCGCCGACCGGCTCGACGAACTCGTGTGCGCTGCCCGCCCGCTTACGGCGCGGGCCGGGCCGTCGCCAGAGGTTTCCGCGTCGATAAGCGCGATCCCACCGCGCTCCCCTTATCTTCAGCCGCCGCGACAGACTGAGCACGAGGCGGCAGAGGACCCGCGGTCGCGCAGCCAGGCCGAACGCGACTTGTTGAAAGCCCTGAGGATGGCACGATGAGAATGTGGAACGTCGCGCCTCGGCTGCTGCCGGCGACCATTGGCATGCTCGCCGTGGTGCTGGCGGCGAAGTCGGCCTCGCTGGTGGGTTCGATGATTGGCCAAGGGGGCTCGGCCGAATTGATCGCCTCCGCCTTGGCGGGGCCGCATGACACGCCGGCCAAGGGCGCGGGCCGCGGAACGAAGCCGCCGCCAAAGCCCGCTGGCCATGGCGACCACGGCAAACCCGCCGCCTCGGAACCGCCGCCGGCGGCGGCCATACCCCCGGTTCCCACGGGTCCGCCTCCGGTCAGCGAAAGCGAGAAAGCGGTCCTGCTGGACCTGCGCGAACGGCGATTGGAGCTGGAGGCACGGGAGACAACCCTGGCCTCGCGGGAAGCGATGCTCACTGCCGCGGAAGGGAAACTTTCCGCGCGGGTCGAGGAACTTCAGGCGCTGCAAAAACGGCTCGAAGCCCTGGATGCCGGTCAAAAGCGTCACGACGACAATGCCTGGCAGAGCCTGGTGAAGGTTTACGAGGCCATGAAGCCGCGCGACGCGGCGGCGATCTTCAACGACCTGGCGATGCCCGTCCTGCTGTCCGTGGTCGATCGCATGAAGGAAGCCAAGGCCGCCGCGATTCTGGCGGCAATGTCGCCCGAAAAGGCGCGGGAAGTCACGACGCAGCTTGCGTCGGCCCGCACCCGCGCGACGGCCGCCACCACCGAAATCGGTGGCAAACCCCCGCCCCCTGGGAAAATCCCGGGTTCCGGTACCTGAAGCCCGAGAAGGAACGAACCCAGGAGGGATACGCCGATGCCGATCGACAGATCCATGAACGTGCTGATCGTCGACGATTACAAGACGATGCTGCGAATCATCCGCAATCTGCTGAAGCAGATCGAGTTCAACAACGTCGAGGAGGCGAGCGATGGCACCGAAGCATTGTCGAAGTTGCGGTCCGGTCATTACGGGCTGGTGATCAGCGACTGGAACATGGCGCCAATGACCGGACTGCAATTGCTACAGGAGGTGCGCGCCGACGTAAGACTGCGGCAAATCCCATTCATCATGATTACCGCGGAAAGCAAGACCGAAAACGTCGTCGCCGCGAAACAGGCCGGCGTTTCCAACTACATCGTCAAGCCCTTCAACGCCGAAACGTTGAAAGGCAAGATCGAAAAGGTGTTGGGCCATGCGTGACCGGACCGGGCGGCCGGCCCTGACGAAGCCCGCGTCGACGCTTGGCCCGATTCACGAACAACTCGAGAGGGCGCGGCGGCACCACGCGCCGGTCGACCGCGGCATGATGGCGGAGGTGGTGCGAGCCGTGCTGACGACAATGAGTGGCGATCTGAGCGCCACGGAAACGTCCCTGCTGCACGAGGTCGAGGCTCTGGGCCGCGCGATCAGCGCCGCGAAACAGGAAATCGCGTCCCTGCGCGTCGCCGATATAAAACAGCGGGACATACCCTTCGCCACGGATGAATTGGACGCGATCGTGCGCCACACCGCCGACGCGACCCACGCCATCCTGGAAAGCTGCGAGATGCTGGACGCAGTCGCGGCCACCGTGGCCGCCGACGCAGGCGCGAAGTTGCAAGACGCGGTCACAAAAATCTACGAGGCCTGTAGTTTCCAGGATATCACCGGGCAACGTATCACCAAGGTCGTGGCGACGTTGAAAGTCATCGAGGCCAAGGTCGCGCGGATGGTCACTACATTTGGCGCGCATGGCGGCACGATCGACATCCCGGCCGCGGACCACGTTCCAATCGCCGACGAACTGCTGAACGGCCCGCAATTGCCATCGAACGCGATGGATCAGTCCGACATCGACAAGCTGCTCGCCAGTCTTGGATAGACGTTCTTGAGACATGCGCGGCGATTGAAGCGCGTTTTCCTGGCGGCGTGCTGGGTGGCGCTCGTGGTCTGGCCAGTCGCGGCGAAACCCCGCGGCGAGGTCCGGGTCACGGTGGAAGATCAGCCCGCGTTCAGCCGCGTGATGGTTGACGCGCCGGGGTTTCGTTACACGATCCGGCGCGAGGGCGACCGCCTGTTCGTGTGGTTCACCGAGCCACCCGCGCTCTCGGAGCTGCCGTCGCCCCCACGTAACGTTCTCGCCATCCAGGCGGTGCCGGGCGGTGTCGCGCTTACACTGCCGCCCGGTGCCGTGGCCCGCAATCGGCGGACAGGCGGGCGAATTGTGATCGACATCGATAATCCCGTGGCGCCGGCCGGGGAGATACCCAAACCCCCGCTTCGCGCCACGCCCGCCGCCGCGGTTGAAGCCGGCGCATCAGGTCACATGCAACCCCCTCTCCCGCTGGCGGCGCAAGCCGAGACAGGGCCACCCATCCTGACGCCCATCCCTCCCGAACCGCCGCCGAAGACCGAGCCGGTTCCGGTACCAGCGAAAATGGACGCGCTGCCGCAACCAGGCCCGCCCAAAATCGAAACGCCAGCATCGCCCCCGCCACCCGACCCCCAGCCGAACCTCGCGACCGCCAACAAACCCCCGAACCCGAAACTCCCGGCCGATGAACCTGAGCCACGCGCCGAGGCCACGCCGTCGACGCCGCTGGAGCCCATGCAGGTCTGGCCGCTCACGCGTGGAGCTTTGCCGGCGGGTCCCGTCGCGCTCGTTGCCTCCAGATCGCGTCCCCCCGCGGGCCTGACTGGCGCGGGACTGCTCGTTCCCTTCGCGGAGCCTATCGGCGCCGCGATGTTTTCGCGGGGTGCCCATACCTATGCCGTGTTCGATGAGCGGCGCCCGATCGATCTCGCCTCGGTACGCGACGATCCGGTCTTCGGGTCGGCCGTGGTGACCATTTACCCGGGAGCGACGGTGATCCGGCTGACCCCACCTTCGGGCCAGCTGGCTATGCTGTCGCGCGCGCGGGATGGGTGGCAGATCTCGATTGGGCCAGCCGCGTCCAGGCCCGCGGCACTGGCCGGCGTGTCCGACAAGGGTGTCATGACCTTCACCGCCGAGGCGCCGGGTCAGGTCGTGGCGATCACCGATCCTCTGACCGGCGGCACGTTACTGGCCGGCACGCAGCGCAAACCCGGCCAGGGAGTCGCGGTTGAACGCCGCGCTCCCGAGTTCATGCTACCGGTCACAACCCAGGGCGTCGTGGTCGAACCCCTGTCCGACGCGATCTCCCTGCGTGTCACCCCGGCGGGGTTCGTGCTCTCCGGCCCGCCTGGTGGACTGGCGCTTTCGCCCATGCCGCGCATGGCCGAGGCGATGCTGGAAGCCGCCGGCCTGACACGGAACTTCCAGTTCCCGGACCAGACGACAGAAGCTCTGGCGCGGCGCATGAAGCAACAGGCCATCGCCGCCGCCACCGCGCCGCCCCTCGCTCGTGGACGGATGCGGCGCGACCTCGCGCAAACCATGATCGCCGTTGGCCTGGGTGTTGAGGCGCAAACCGCGCTGCGCATCGCCGCCCGGGACGACCCGAAGGAGGCCGCTTCCGCGACTGCCGCGGGCCTCGCCGGGATCGCGGCGCTGCTTGCCGCGCGGCCCGCCGACTCCGCCGGTCTCGACGACCCGCGCCTGACCGGCACCGATGAGATTGCCTTATGGCGGGCAATCCGGACGGCGATGGGCGATGAAGCCTCGCCCGCCGCGGCATCGGTGCTCTCGACGACCGCGGCCCTCTTACTGACCTATCCAGAGGAATTGCGCCGCCGCTTCCTGCCCCTGGCACTGGAGACGATCATCCTTGGCGGCGAGCCCGACGCGGCGGCCAGGCTTCTCGTGCAACGCGAGGACGACCCGCGGCTGGCCTACGCTCGCGCGCTATTGAAACAGGCGCGAGGCGACAACGCCGGGGCGCTGACGCTGTTCGACGCGCTGGTGAACGGGCGATCGCCTTTGGATCACGCGCGCGCGTCCATCCGGGCCACCGAACTTCGTCTGACGATGGGGCAAATGGACAACAAAAGCGCGGCCCAGGCGCTGGACAAAAGGCTCTATGCGTGGCGCGGCGACGGGCGAGACCTCGCGCTGCGGCGGCGCGTCGCGGCGCTGCGGCGGGCGGACGGCGCGTGGCGAGTGGCCTTCGCCATGCTTCGGGCGGCGAAAGCCGATTTTCCGGCCCAGTCGGCGGAGGTCGAACGCCAAATGAAGGAGACATTCGCGGCGCTCGCGCGCGACGCGTCGCTCGACACCATGCCGCCCACCGATCTGATCGTGCTGCTGGAGGAGAACGCCGACCTGATGGCGGACGGTCCCGAGGGTGAGCCGATGCGCGTGCGCCTGGCCGGGAAGCTGATGGCTCTGGACCTACCCAAACGCGCCGATCCCTTGTTGGTGAAATTGATGCGCGCGGCGCCCATCGGTCCGGCGAAGGCGGGGTTCGGCGCGACGCTGGCGACCGTGAGACTGCAACAGGGCGATGGCGATGGAGCGTTGCTCGCGCTCAGCGAATCCAGTTCCGCGGAGATGCCCGAACTGGTGCGTGAACGGCGTGCTTTGATTGCCGCGCGGGTTCAGGCGAAACGCGGCGACACGGCAAGCGCCATCGAAGCTTTGGCCGGCGTGCTGACCCTGGAGGCGGACGAGACCCGGGCCGGGATTTACGAGCAGGCGAAAGACTGGCCGGCCGCGCGGGACGCGCTCCGGGTGCTGGCGACACGGCTGGTGCCGGCCGAAGGCGCGCTGGACGACGCGCGACTGCGGGTGATTCTGCGCCTCGCCACCGCGGCGGCCCAGACCGGCGATGACCCGCTGTTGGAATCGTTGCGGGAAAAGTTGGGGGGACGAATCGGGAGCGGGCCACAAGCCGATCTGTTCCGCTTGCTGACCGCCGAGCCGGTGCGCGGCACGGCGGATCTGGTCCGCGCGCGCGCGGAGATGGGACTGGCGCGGGCGATTACCGCGGATACCGGCGCTCGGAAGCCCGCGAAGACGCCGTGACCGGGGCTTTTTTCGCCGTTTTTCGGTCTGATGGCCAAAAAGGGGCTTGCATCGCCCCCCCCTTCTCATCATGTTCCGCCGCCTTGGCCCTGGGGGTGGCGGTTACGTCCATCCAACAGGCCGTCTACTGGTAGGAAGGGGTACGCGATGAACGCACTCAGCCCGCTGGGGATGGTCTCGGAAACTCCGAGCAGCAACCAGTCGCCTGATCAGGGCCTTGAGGTCCAGAAGGACTACTTCGTCCAAAAAGACGGAGTGACGTTTGCTGGCACGCATCTGTTGCTGGATTTATGGGGCGCCTCGAACTTGTGCGACCCGGTGGTCATCGATCGCGCGCTACGCGAAGCGGCCGAGGCAGCCGGCGCCACGATCCTGCATGGGCATTTTCACCACTTCTCGCCCAATGGCGGCGTGAGCGGAGTGCTGGTGCTGGCGGAAAGCCATATCTCGATTCACACCTGGCCCGAGCGCGACTTCGCCTCGATCGACATATTCATGTGCGGCGCCTGCAACCCGTATCACGGGCTGCCCGCGTTGAAGGCGGCGTTCCGGCCGGCCTCGATCAATCTGAGCGAGAACCGCCGCGGCCTGATCGCGTAACGCGATCGTCATGCACTGACCAGAACGGCCCGGGCATTGTCCGGGCCGTTTCGTTTGCGGGAGACGTTGGATGACCACCGATAGCTGGATCAATGAATCGCTCTACCCGGACTGGGGCCAGCGCTTTCTCGTAAAGCGCGAGCTGGCGCGGGTGCAAAGCGATTTTCAGGATATCGTGATTTTTGAGAGCTTCTCGCACGGCCGCGTGATGGTCTTGGATGGCGTGATCCAGATCACTGAAGCCGACGAGTTCGTCTATCAGGAGATGCTGACGCATGTGCCTTTGCTGGCGCACGGGGCGGCGGAAAATATCCTGATTATCGGCGCTGGCGATGGCGGCGTGCTGCGGCGCGTGCTCCAGCACAAGACCGTGAAGCGTGCCGTGATGGTGGAAATCGACGGCGAGGTGATCCGGCTGTCAAAGGAATTCCTGCCGGGAATCGCGGGGGACGCCTGGAACGATCCACGCGCGGACGTGATCGTGGGCGATGGCATCGATTACGTAAAACGGGCGCCGGATGCGTCGTTCGACGCGATCATCGTTGATTCCACTGACCCGATCGGGGTGGGCGAGGTGTTGTTCACCGACGAATTCTATCAGAACTGCGCGCGGATTCTGACCCCTCGCGGGTTGATCGTGAACCAGTGCGGCGTGCCCGCGATGCAGGCGGATGAGTTGCGGGACACCAGTCTGCGCCGGCGGAAATTCTTTCCGCACGTGACCGCTTATGTCGCGGCCGTTCCAACCTACGTCGGCGGATTCATGACTCTTGGCTGGGCTGGCAAGGACGCGTCGTTAACCGTGTTGCCAATCGAAACGATCCGCGCGCGGGCCGCGGCCGAGGGGATTCTTGGGACAACGCAGTATTGGACGCCGGAGATCCATGTCGGGGCGTTTCATTTGCCGCCTTATATCGGGCGGCATTTGCCGGGATAGCGGGCCTGGGAAATCGGCGTCCCCGTTTTTACGTCATGGCCCGGCCCCGCCTGCGGGGGGCAGGGCCATGACGGCGAGGGAGGTGTCATATCAACCGCCCGAACGCCGGACTCGTACGCATTCGTCATGGCCCGACTCGATCGGGCCATCTGATCCGGCGCAGTGCCGCTACGGATGGCCCGATCGGGTCGGGCCATGACGGGGAGAGGGGCGGTACCATGGGTCAAGTGTTCGGACGATTGGTATCAAACCCCCAGTTGGGTTGCCAGGTCCTCGATGTTCTTCGCTACGAAGTCCCAGTCCTGCTCAGCCTTGAAATCCCGTTTCTGGTTCGGCCCATATTCCTCGGGCCGGGCGAAGAACGCCGTCATCAGCCCGCATGCGCGCGCCTTTCCCAGATCGGCGTTATGCGCCGCCGCCAGCATCACCTGATCCGGCGCCAGATCCATCAATTTCGCCACGCCCAGATAGGTTTCCGGGTCGGGCTTGAAATGGTGGAACAGATCGGACCCGAACACCATGTCCCAGGGCAGGCCCGCGTGCTTCGCCATGTAGGTCAGCAGCGATACGTTCCCATTCGATAACGGCCCGATCACGAACTGCTTCTTCAATCGCGTCAGACCCGGCACCGAATCCGGCCAACCATTGAGCCGGTGCCAGCCGAGGTTGATATGCACCAGATCCTGCTCGGTCAGCCCCTTGATGCCGAACTCCGCCACCAGCCGGTCGAGCGATACGCGATGCAGATTATCGAGCGTGGTCCAGGGCAGTTCCCCCTTGCGGACCCGATCCATCGACGGGTGATAGGACGCTCGCCAGGCGTCGATCAACGCGGGCCAGTCGGCGGCGATACCGCGCTTTTGACCGAAAGCGGTCAGATCGGCGATCAGGCTGCCACGCCAGTCCACCACGGTTCCAAACGTGTCGAACACGATCGCCACGGGTTGTTTACGCGCCATCTCAATCTCTCCCCTTCACGGTTTCTGGCCGTCGCCTCCCGGGTTCCCGGTACCGGACGGGGCCTGATCGAACAGACCGAACATGCCACGCAGAAAGCCCGGCGTCACGGCGCTGAGCGGGTTCGCCATGACCGAGGGATTATCCATCGGTCCACGCAACGAATAATTCATCGCGATCAGCCCGCCATCCTTCTCCGCGGTGAACAATTTTCCAATCAGCGGCAGGCGGCCGAGCATCGAGTTGAAGATATAGGCGGGCACGATCGTGCCCTCCAGGTCCAGCCGTTCGCTCGCGCGGTCGATGCGCCCCTTCGCCGTCAGTCCGAGTGAAGGGCTGAACGCGCGCGCATCGCGCAGCGACAGCGTATCGCCAGTCAACTGGAACGGTGCGATCAGCCGCGCGAAGCTCAGTCCCGGGCCACCCAGAGCATCGACGAGGCCGTATAGCGTCACGGCCTGAAGCAACCGGCCCAAAGCGGGGGCCTGATTCACACGGAAGTCGTTCATTTCGAATGTCCCGGACAATGCATGGTCCGCGGTCGAATCATCGAAGGTTCCGGCCACCGTCAGCGTGCCATCCTGAATCGTCGAGGTGATATCCAACCCTCGCAGCAGACCACCGGCATCGGCGGTCTCCACCGACACCCGGCGGGCACCTCGATCGCCGGCGATTCGCATCGACAGCGGTTCGCCAGCCGCGGTTTTCCCGCCGACCGACAAACCACGATAAATCGCGCCGTCAAAGTCCGCTGAGACCACGATCTGGTGAACCGACTGCTCATGCGCCAGCAACACCCGGTCGAAGCGCCCCCGCAACGACCACGCCAGGCCGGGCGCGCCTCGGTCGCGCGGCGACGGTTTTTCCAGCAATTTCGCGGAGGCATCCACCGACGGACCGGAGAGGTCGATCCCGATCGGACCGTTCCTCGGTAATCGGATCGTCCCACCGACGTCGGTCCGGCCCAGATTGGCGCGATCCACTCGCACCGCCTCCACCCGGCCATCCGATACTGTCGCACCGCCGCGCAGCCGCAGGTCCGGACCATCGATCGCGATCGCGTCGATCCCCACCAACTTATCCTTGAACAACTTTATTCGCGCGGACGCTTTCGCCGCGCCGCCCGCGGGCTTCCGCCAGTTCATTGGCGGGACAAACAACACGGCGGCGGTCAGATCGGCCTCGACGTTCACCTCGCCGTCGCCGCTCCGGAACTCGCTGACGATCGCGTTCAATCCGACGTCGCCAGTCACAAGGCCGCCGGTGTTCAGTCCGATCTCGGCCAACGCCGTCGCCGTTGTCTTGCCGGCCAAAGCGTAGCGCTGGGTCATTTGCGATTGCGGGCCGGCGCGAAAATCCATCATGCCGTCGATGGTCACCGGTATTCCCGCCAGACGGGCAGTGCCTTTGAGCGTCAACCGATTCGTGTCCACGTCCAGCACGACCGCGCCATCGTCCAGATCCCGTCCGGCGGCGATGCCGGTCAAATGAACCTTGTTCAGGCTGCCTGCCCCACGGATCGCCACGTCATCGAAACGGAGGTTCAGTTCCAGAGGAATCACCGCCTGGATACTCAAGCGCGCGTCACCGGTGGGGGATTTCAGGTCCATCGGGTAGCGGTCGAAAATCCGTAGCCGAGGTTCCTTCAACAGCGCGATCGCACTGGGCACCGACCCCGCAACGTCGCACCGGATGGATGCGACCTGTTTCGTCTTCGACAGGCCGGTAATGGTGACATGACCGCCGCGGAGCGCGATCGGGTCACCGCCGCGCACCGCCTGGCGGCCGCTTTTGACATCGATTTCAAGTTTATCGGGGTCTGTCACGACCAGGCGAGCCCGCCCCTGCTCGACCGGCGGCACTGTAGGCAGCCAGGTTACCGTCAGCCCCTCGCCCTCAAGCGCCGCCGTCGCCTGAACCAGAGCGATGTCCGGGGCATCGTCCGGCTTTTCCAGAACCAGGTCGGCGGTTCCATCTCGCGCCGTGCCGGCCAGGATGTTTTGTGTGATCCACGCTTGCGCATGAGGCGCGATATCCGCGGGCCAGAGCAACGGCAAATCCGCGAAGGCGACCCGATCCAGCGTGAGATGGAGCCTGGCGGACCGGCGGCCCTCCGCATGGGTCACGCGGCCGGAAACCGACACGTTCGTAAGCGGCGCGCCCGGCTTCGGTTGAAGTTCGATCGTACCGCGCTCCAGGACCAGGTTCTCCGGCGTGCCGCTGACGATCAACTCCGCGCCGCGAAATGGGATTGTGCCCGTGCCTGTGTTCACGTTGCCCGCGCCCATGCGCGCGGTCACCCGCGCTCGGGAGAGATTGAGGTCGGGTCCGAGATCGGCCTCGCCTTCCAGGACGACCGGGGCATCGAGCGCGGCGAGCATATCCAGTTCCGGGATGGCTTTTGCCAGCGCCTTCGGATCGATCTTCGATAGATGCACCTGGACATGCGCCGACTTTGCCTCCGGCGTCAGATTGAATTTGGCCTCCAGGTCCACCAGCCGATCGCCAAATGCGAGGCTGACCACGGCTCGCCCGTCCACCCCGCCGCCGGCCCGCCGCGACAGCTCCATATCGCCCCTGGGCGCCGACCAGGTCACACCGAAGCGCCGGTCATCCAGCAGCAGTGCCGCGCCTCGGATGGAAATCTTTGAAATCTGACTGAATTGCGCACCCCCGGCTTGCAGATCGCTCCCCGCGGGCGTCCCGAGGACCCTCAAAAGGCCGGTCAACGGCGACGGGCGATCCGTTTCGCTCGTGCCACCCAGATTGAGGCTGACGGACCCATCCGCCTGCCGGATCATGGTCAGACGAGCGCCGTCGAGTACGATCTCACGCGGCAGCACCCGCCCCATGACCAAACCGCGCGCGGACAGGGACGCTTCCACAATGGGAACACGCACATGGGCCGTGCCCTCGGTTTGTTCGATCGTCAAATCGGTCACGCGCAGGATCAACGGCTGATCGACGCCGTGGCTGAAGCCTTGCCAGGCAATCGACGCTGTTCCAAGGGAAATGCGAATCGGGGCGATGCTCTTGTTCAGAGCTTCCTCAATCGAGTCCTTCAGGAAACTCAGGACCACCGGCCCCTGCGAAAGGCGCCAGGCCGCCGCCGCGCAAAGGAGGCTGAGCAGCACGAGCAGCGTCAGGCAGAAAACGCCGAACCGATGCATCGCGAGACCCATGTCATGGGCGGACGCGCGGAGGTGGCGAAGCATCAGGGCGCTGCCCTGCAACCCGCCAGGAGGGCGTTGCCCGCCTGGACCTCCCACCAGGGGCACGGTCCCTGGACCGCGATCGGTGGGTTGTGGTTGGTGAGAGGGCCTGCTCGGATGTTGAGAGGTCTTCGTAGGCCCTGTCGCCAACCACAACCAAAAGTCATGGTTCCAAGGGACACTGCCCTTGGCGGGGGCCCGGAGGGCAGCGCCCTACGGTGAGGCTCGGGGCAAAGCCCCGGCGCTTGACCCGCGCGCGTCAACACGCCCAGCCTCCACGGCGATGAAACTGCTTTCCTGGCCTCTGCCCTTCGACGAAGCCGCCGCCGGCCGCCTGCTCGAACGTTTCAGCGCGCTTGGCCGCGCCGAGGCCCGGATCGCGGCCACCGCGAACGGCGGCGCCATATTGCGTTGTCTCGGCGGCGACAGTCCGTATCTGAGCGATCTTGCGGTCCGCGAGTCCGCCACCATCCTGCGGTTCGTCGCCGAGGGGCCGGACGCGACCGCCGCAACCGCCATGGCGGTTCTGGCCGAGACGAGACCAAGTACGAGACGGGATCGCGTCGCGGCGGCTTTGCGTCAGGCCAAGCGCCAGGTCGCGCTGATTTGCGCGCTGGCCGATATCGGCGGCCAGTGGAAGCTGGAGCAGGTCACCGAGGCACTGTCGGCGCTGGCCGAGGCCACGTTGAGCCTCGCCGTCGCGCATTTGCTGCGTGCCGCGCACGACGCCGGGGAGCTGATGCTGCCCGATCCCGAAAATCCCGCCGCCGGAGGCGGATTCACCGTACTTGGCATGGGGAAGCTCGGAGCGCGGGAACTGAATTACTCGTCGGATGTTGACCTCGTTCTGCTGTTTGACCCTACCGCGCCGATCTATACCGAGCGAACGGCCGGTCACGCCATGACCGGCTTCGCGGCCCGGATCGCGCGCGGCCTCGTTAGCCTGATGGAGACGCGAGACGCGGACGGGTATGTCTTCCGCACAGATCTCCGCCTGCGCCCCGATCCGGCCGCCACGCCGCCCGCGATCGCGATGACCAACGCCATCACATACTACGAAAGCATGGGACAAAATTGGGAGCGCGCGGCGATGATCAAGGCGCGTCCGGTGGCGGGCGATCTGGACCTGGGTACGACGTTCCTGGAGGCGATCCGCCCCTTCGTCTGGCGCCGCGGCCTGGATTTCGCCGCGGTCGCCGACATTCAGGCGATGAAGCGCCGGATCGACCAGCATAAAGGTGGCGCGCTTGGCGCCGGCGCCGATCCGGCGGCCCGGATCGCCGGACACAATGTCAAACTCGGCGAGGGCGGCATACGGGAGATCGAGTTCCTTGTACAAACCTTGCAACTTGTCTGGGGCGGCCGAGACCCGGGGCTGCGCGACCGTACCACTTTGGGCGCGCTGCGGTTGCTGACCAAGGCGGGTCACATTCCCCGGCAGGCGGCGCGCGAACTGTCGGGCGCGTATCGATTTTTGCGCCAGGTCGAACACCGGTTGCAGATGGTCAACGACCGTCAGACGCATGTGCTGCCAGAAAAGCCCGACGAACTGACCCGCATCGCCCTGTTTCTGGGCTTACCGGACGCGGCCTCGTTCGCCCGGAAACTGATCCACCAGTTGGCCCGGGTCCGCACGCAATACCGCGCGGTGTTCGAGGTGCTGCCCTCACCGCTTTATGAAACCTCGGCCGGGCCGGAGTTGGATTTCCGCGGCGACGACCCTTCTCCGCCCGCCACGATCGCCGCGTTGAAGGCGTTGGGATTCGGCACGCCGGAACGGATCGTCGCGCGCGTTCGTGCCTGGCAAACGGGACATGTCCGAGCGCTGCGCTCGGCCCGCGCGCGGGACCTGATGGACCAGATGCTGCCCACGATCCTGGCCCGCATCGGCCGGCAACCACATCCCGACGAGACCTTCACGCGCTTCGACCGGTTCATCAGCGCGCAGCCCGCGGGCGTGCAATTGCTTTCGCTGTTCCAGCGCAATCCGATGCTGATGGACCGCATCGCCGCGGTGCTTGGCGCCTCTCCCCAACTGGCAGATCACCTCGCGACCAACGCCATGGCACTGGAGGGCTTGCTTTCGCCCGCCGAGGAAGACGCGCCCTCGACGCTCCGCCGCCGTCTGGGCGATGCGCGCGGGCTGGAGGAAGCGATCGAACTGACCAGTCGCGCAGTCAAGGAAGAGGATTTCGCCATCTCGGTCGCCACCATGGAGGGGCGGCTGGACGTGAATGAGGCGGGCCTGCGCCGGACCGCGATGGCGGACGCGGCGCTGACCGCGTTGCTAACTCCGGTCCTGGGCGATTTCACCGCCCGCTTCGGCCGCGTCCGCGGCGGCGGCATGGCTGTCGTCGCCCTGGGCAAAGCGGGTGGGCGGGAGATGATGGCGGGGTCGGACCTCGATCTGATGTTCATTTACGATCACCCGCCTGGGGTCGCGGAAAGCCAGGCCGCGAAGGGTTCCGGCGCGCGCGGATTACCCGCCAGTCAATGGTTCGTGCGGCTGGCGCATGCCTATATCGCGGCGCTGACCTCGCCGGGGGTTGAGGGCCATCTTTACGATGTCGATATGCGGTTGCGTCCGTCGGGCAATAAAGGGCCGGTCGCGGTCTCATTGGAGGGGTTCCGGCGGTATCACGAACATGACGCCTGGACGTGGGAACGAATGTCGCTGACGCGCGCGCGGGTGATCGCTGGCCCGCCCGCGCTGCGGGCTCGTGTCGCCAGTGCGATCGCCACCGCCATCGCGGGCGACGCATCGACCGTGCGCGCGGACGCCGCCGCGATGCGAACCCGGATGCTGCGGGATTTGCCGCCGGACGGGCCGTGGGACGTGAAGGCCCGCCCAGGAGGGCAGATCGAGGTCGAGTTTGTCGCTCAGGTGCTGCAATTGCGGCACGCCGAAGACCTGCCAGGGGTGTTGAGCCCGACCACGCGGGAAGCATTGCGCCTTTTGGGCGAGGCGGGCGCGGCGCGGAAGTCCGACATGGAGATGCTGATACGGGCGGATCATACCTGGCGCACTGTGCAGGGGATGTTGCGGATAACCGTTGGGCGGGACGCCGGGGAAACGCTCCCCGATGCTTCGGCCCGGCCGCTGCTGAGGGCGATGGGCGCGGCGGATTTGCCGGCATTGCGCGCGGTCCTGGATGCGCTGGCCGCGGAGGTCCGAGGAGCGTTTGCCCGGTACGTCGGGGTGGCGGGGCAATAGAAGGCACGATGGATCCGGGTGCGATTGACTCACCGGAATTCCAGGCCAGTCTGACCGCGTCGACGCAACGGGAGGTCAGGACATGAGTGTTCAGGAAGGCGATGCGGCACCGGATTTCGAAATGCCGGCCAGCGGCGGTCGGACGGTCAGCCTCGCGGCGCTGAAGGGCAAGCCGTTCATTCTGTATTTTTACCCGAAGGCCGACACGCCCGGTTGCACCAAAGAGGCGTGCGCATTTCAGGAGGCGTTGCCTCAATTGGGCTCCATCGGATTGGATGTGATCGGCGTGTCGCCGGATAAGATCAAACCGATCGATAAATTCGCGGAAAAATATGGATTGAAATTTCCGCTGGCGTCGGACGAGACCAAAGCGGTCGCGGAAAAATACAACACCTGGGTTGAGAAATCGATGTATGGCCGGAAGTATATGGGCATGGAACGCAGCACGTTCCTTGTTGGCGCCGATGGCAAAATCAAAAAGATGTGGCGCAAGGTCACCGTGACCGGTCACGCGGCGGATGTGCTGAAGGCGGCGCAATCGTTGTGAGATTTCAGCCCACCGAACGAACGGATTTCACAATTACGGTCACGGCCCGGTAGGCATCCACCTGACCAACGAAGGAAACGATTCATGGCCCTTAAGTACGAAAAACGCGAAGGTGTCGCATATATCACGCTGAATAATCCGGAAAAGGCGAACATTCTGGACAAAGCCACCTCGGACGAGATCGGTGAGGCCTGGATCGATATGTGGGAAGATCCCGATATTCGCTGCGCAATTCTGACCGGCGAGGGCGACCGCCACTTCTGCGGTGGCCATAATATCGCGAAGCGGCCCGATATCTCCGAGGAAGAACGCGCGTACCTGCGGACCAAGCGAATCTTCTGGCCCCTGGCAGGCACCGTGAATGGCCAGAAGACCGGTGTCGATGGCCGTTTCGGCGACCATTACCCTCGAGTCTGGAAGCCCGTCATCGCCGCGGTCAACGGTTGGGCGGCCGGCGCCGGAATGTATATCCTGCTGGCCTCGACCGATATCCGCATCGCCAGTGCCGAACACGCGCGGTTCAAATTCGCGCTGACGACCCAGGGGTGGGTGGGCCACGGGCCGGGGGCGGCGTTGCTGGTGAAGCAGTTACGTTACGTTGACGCGATGAAAATCCTGTTGACGGATGAGCCCTTCGATGCCGCCGAAGCACTGCGCATCGGTCTGGTCAACGAGGTCGTGCCACACGCGCAGTTGATGGAGCGCGCGGAACGATACGCACGGCACATGGTGAAAATGCCGCCGCTGGCGGTACGGATGATGAAGGAGTTCGTCGTGCGCTTTGGCGATCTGCCGACGGATCAGGCCTGGCAGATCCAGAACATGATGAACAATCTGCTGATCCAGGTGACCACGGACGGCGAGGAAGGGCGGCGGGCCTTCAATGAAAAACGGCCCCCGGACTTCACGGGCGGGCTGCGTCAGCGTGGCGAACTGTGGGAGCCGCCCACGCCCGAGGACGCGGAACGATTGGACCGTGCTTACAAAAGCAACGAGTATTGACGCCAGCGGTTGCCGCCGTGCGTAAAGATTGACATATTGTCCTCTCCCCGTCCCGTCATGGCCCGGCTCGTCCGGGCCACCGGGCCAGCACGGTGCCGCGACGGGTGGCCCGGACGAGCCGGGCCATGACGGTGAAAGGAAAATATCCGTCTCCGGCCCTTCCTTATCCTGATGCCCATGGGGACAAGCCGAGCCATGACGACGGGGGATGGGAAACCCAAAGCCGATCTTTAACCGCGGGGTATCAACGCAGCGGAAAACCCATGCCGTTCAGGATGGAAACCAGCTTGTCGCGCCCGCTCATGGCCGCGATCTTGCCCATCCGGCCTATGACCCGCTTCGTCCAGGTATCCTGGGTCATCTCGTGCCGCTGCGAGAACGCCGCCATCCGGGCGTCGTAGGCGGCGCGGTCGGCGGCCTCGGTCGCCGTGTCATAGGTGTCGTGATACAGGATGGCCGATTGCGGCAGCCGCGGCTTGACCTCGTTCGTCACGGTCGGCAGCGGATAGCCGACACACATCCCGAACAGGCCCATCGCGCCGGGCGGCAGGCCCAGAAGACGGCTGACCTCGACCGGGTTGTTCCGCATCGCGCCGATATAGACCATCGAAAGGCCCAACGATTCAGCGGCGACCGTGGCGTTCTGGGCGGCAAGGGTGGCGTCGATCGCGGCGACCAGATAGCTTTCAAAATGCGGAATGGTCTCCAGCGTCACTTTTTCCGCCAGGCCCAGACGTTCGTTGCGTGACACGTCGGCGAGCCACACCAGGAACAACGGGCATTGCTCTATATGTTTCTGGTTGCTGGCGATTTTCGCCAACGCGGCCTTTTTCGCGGGATCGGTCACCGACACCACGGACCATGTCTGCAGGTTCGAACTGGTGGAGGCCGACTGCGCGGCGGCGACCAACGTTTCGAGCGTGCCCTGAGGAAGCGCGTCCGGGCGGAACCCGCGCACCGAGCGGTGGGACAACAGCGTGGCGATGACCTCGTTCCAAGGGCCCGGCGCGGGCTCGCCGCCATCGCCGTAGCGGAGGTTCAAGGCCTCAGTTTGCGATACCGTGGTGGTGTGATTGACGTCCATAAGTCTGCTTCCGTCCCCAGGGTTGAAGTTCGGAGTGAAAATTGCCTTCAACCCGTGAAGAACGCAACCGGCGGCCCATAATACGCCCCTCGTAACAATACCGAACGGAACGTCCCACCGGCCTCGCGATCGACACGCGGATGAAACCAGACCGGCGCCACAACGCCGGATGGCCGAAACCCCTCGCCTGCCCGGACAGCGGCATCGCGGACGAAGTCCCGCGCTCCGGTTCGGCCGGCGAGCGGTCATGATCGCGGCGCTGACCCTGACGGCGTCCGGTGTTCAGGGACAAACGCTCCCGGCCGGCGATACGCCGCCAAAGATCATCGGCCATTTCGAGGACTGGACCGCCGCGACCAAGACCGCGTCGTTTCAAACCCTGTGCTACGCCTTCACCCGCGTCCAGAATTCCAGCCCAAATCTTCCAGGGCGTGGCGCGGTGATCCTGTGGGCCACACGGGGACGGGGCGGCGTGGATTCCGTCAGGATGGATGCCGGATTCACGTTTGCGGCCAATTCCGCGGTCACCGTCCAGGCGGGCCAGACCCGGTTGTATTTCAACACCGCCCAGGGACAGGCCTTTCCGGGGAGTGGCGATGAAGCGGTCGCGGCGTTCAAGGAACCCAACGTCCACCAGATCACGACAAACGCCCCTGGGCCAAACGGCGCACCCGTGACGGACACGTTCAGCGTGCGCGGGTTCCCGGCCGCGCACGAAGCGATCCGGGTGGCCTGCTCGCCGGTCGAGTCGCGGGCGTCCATGACCAGCGTTCCCTTACCTGGATCGCAGGGGCGGCAAGCGATCCAGCTTCAAAAGACCGGCGGGATTCTGGTCGCTCCGGTGCGGATCAACGATACGCTCACGCGGCATTTCGCGGTCGACAGCGGCGCGGCCGATGTCAGCATCCCCGAGGAAGTCGTCGAGGCGTTACGCCAGACGGGAACGTTGCGGTCCGCCGATTTCACCGGTCATCGGATTTATGTGACCGCCGACGGCACGCGCTCGTCATCCGCGACATTCCGCCTCCAGGCGCTGGAAGTCGGCGGCCGGCGGATTGAGAACGTGACGGGTCACGTGGCGCCCGCCAGAAGTCCCTTGCTGCTGGGACAAAGCTTCCTGAGCCGCTTCCGGTCCTGGTCGATCGACAACGAGCGTCAGGTGCTTTTGCTGGAGTAGCGGCCGGCGTGGACGCCAGCCACTCATGCTCATTTACTTCGGTGACAGCACCATCACCATCTGCCGGTTTTCCAGCCGTGGCATCTGCTCGACCTTGGTGCTGATGTCCATTTCGGCGCGAATGCGCTCCAGCACGCGGATGCCGATGTCCTGATGCGCCATTTCGCGGCCCCGGAAGCGCAGCGTCACCTTGACCTTGTCGCCTTCCCCGATGAACGACTTCATGGCGCGCATCTTCACCTGATAGTCGTTCTCATCGATATTCGGCCGGACCTTGATTTCCTTGATCTCGATGACTTTTTGTTTCTTCTTGGCCTCGTTTTTCTTCTTCTGCTGTTCGTACTTGAACTTGCCATAGTCGAGGATTTTGCAGACCGGCGGATCGGCGTTCGGACTGATCTCCACGAGGTCCAGCCCGACGGCATAGGCTCGGAGCATCGCGTCCCGGGCGCCCATGACGCCCATCATCTCGCCTTCCTGGTCGATCAAACGCACCTGAGGCACGCGGATCTCTTCGTTCACTCGGGGCCCGTCGCGAGTCGGCGGGGCCTGCATTGGTCCTCTGGCTATGGGTAGCTCCTGTAGCTGTTACGAAAGCGCGTTCCCGGACCTTCCTGAGGGAGGGTCCGGGAACAATGAGCATCTTGCCCAAATCCGGGGAGAAAAATCAAGCGATCATCGAGCCCACGATTCCCGAACAAATTGCCGACCGCGTTGGGGCGCCGCCAATCTGACGGTCCTTAAGGCCAGCGAATGTCAGAACGGTTGGCTGATCATTACCCCTATTTGTCTGTCCACACGGATGGCGAGTCCGGCTTCCGGGTTGTGCA
>SHWL01000063.1 GCA_009693865.1 Acetobacteraceae bacterium
CACCGATGGTGGCAGAAGAAAGCTGGTCAGGCGGTCGGAAAGGCGAAAATTGGCCATGCGGGGAAGGTCCGGGGGCAAGTGCGAATCGACGTTACGATTCTAACATGACCCCCAACCGGCAGCCAAGCCTAAGTCCGACAGGCTGCTAGCGCCCAGACTCCGGAGAAGCCGGCCTCCGGGGAATGCGAAAGCCAGACCGGACCACCGGTTACTGGAACGAGAAGTTCGCCGTCACCAGATTGGCTGCCGTCACATTCTTCAGCGTCAATGTATCGGCCCCGGCGCCGATCACGGTGTCTTTCCCGATCTGCGTCCAGGCCGCCTTGATCGCGTTGAAGTTCGCGAACACCTCGGACGCGAAGTCGATCATGTCGTGGCCGGTCCCGGAGCCGACCGAAAAGTCGGCGATGAGATCTTTCCCGAACGCTGCCGCGAACCTGAACGTGTCAACACCAGCGCGAACCGCCGTAGCCGTGGCTACAGCGTGACCAATTGCTGTCCGAGTTCGGAATGTCCCATCGGCGCGAAGGGCGGCTCCATCAACCTGACCGCCGGCCCGGTGTGGGTGGCGTGCCAGGATAACAGCCGAGCGGCACGATTTTATCCCTCAAAATGTTCCCTGTAAGAAAAAATCGCGCGGGCTTCCCGCGGACCGTGGACGCCCGGCGGGCGGTGAGCGAGCGCCTCGCCGAAGCCTCAAACGCGGGCCGCTATGCCATCTCGCCCCTGTGGAGACGGTCCCGGACCTCGTTCGCCGTGATCCCGCTGGCCCGAAGCGCTCGCAGCGTCGCCGCGTTGTTCCGCTTCGCCAGCCGCCGGCCCGATGTGTCCGTCAACAAATGGTGATGCGCGTAAACCGGTACGGCCCATCCCATCAGCGCCTGAAGCAGCCGGTGCAGATGGGTCGCCGCCTTCAGATCCTCACCCCGTGTCACCAGGGTCACGCCCTGAAGCGCGTCGTCATGGGTGACGCAGAGGTGGTAGCTGGACGGCGTGTCCTTCCGCGCCAGCACGGCATCGCCGAAGCGGGCGGGATCTGCGGCGACGGTCCCCTCGCCTTCTTCCTCGAACGTCAGGCCCTCGATTGAGGCCCGCGCCATGTCCAGCCGGAGCGCGTGCGGTTCATCCGCCCGCACCGCGCGGTCGCGATCCGTCAAACCGCGGCATGTGCCGGGGTAAAGGGGCGCGCCATCGGGGCCGTGCGGCGCGGCGGCGATGACGTGCCGCCGGATATCGGCGCGAGAGCAGAAACAGGGGTAAATCAGCCCCCTCGCCCGCAGCTCGTCCAGCACCGCCGCGTAGTCGTCCATATGCTCCGATTGCACGCGCACCGGACCGTCCCAGTCCAGTCCGAGCCAGGCCAGGTCTTCCTGGATCGCGACGGCGAACTCCGGGCGGCAGCGCGTGGGATCGATATCCTCCAACCGCAGCAGGAACCGTCCCCCCGCTGCCCGCGCGCGCCGCCACGCGGTCAACGCCGAGAACGCGTGACCCAGATGCAAATACCCCGTTGGACTGGGCGCGAAGCGCGTGACGATGGACATGGCGGCCACCGGCAGAGTACTCCCATCTCAGCGAAAAGGGAGCCTGTCATGCCGGACGTATTGGAGGCGGTGCACTGGGGCCCGGCGTCAAAGGGAACGCCGAAACAACTGGTCGTGCTATGCCACGGTCTTGGCGCCGATGCTTACGACCTCATCGACCTCGCCCCCTCCTGGGCGGAATCCTGTCCGGACGCGCTGTTTTCCTCGGTCAACGCGCCGGAAACGCATTACTCGGGCTTCGGCCGCCAATGGTGGGCCGTCAGCGACCGGCGGCCGGAGGTCATGGCGGATGGCGCCCGTCGAGCGGCGGGATTCCTGAATGCGTTCCTGGACGCGGAACTGAGCCGGCTCGGCTTGCCCTTGGATGCCTACGCTCTGATGGGGTTCAGCCAGGGCGCGATGACGGTGCTGTTCACCGGGCCGCGCCGTCCGGTCGCGCCCAGGGTGATCCTGGCTTACTCCGGGGCGCTGATCGCGCCGGAACTGTTGGAGGCGGAGCGGAAGAACAAGGCGCCCGTGCTGCTGGTCCATGGCGAAGCGGATGGCCAGGTGCCGGTGCACCGGTCCCGCGACGCGGAGGCGGCGCTGAAAGCGGCCGGCATTCCGGTCGAGTCGCTCTATGTCCCCAACCTTGGCCATGGGATCGATGACTCCGGGATCGCAATGGGTGGGCTGGCATTGCAGCGCGCGTTCGCATGACGAACGAGTGAAACCCGCGGAGCGCCAGGCCGCTCAGGTTGCGGCGACTCCTTGCCTCTGCCATAAGCCCGGGGATGATTGACGGCGCGGACGCTGGACGGGTCGAGTTGGATTGACCCATCCCGGTTCGCGCCAGAACGCAGAGGATTGGCGCGTGCCTGACGGCGGACATCATTTTCCCGCGCTGGTATTGAACGCGGATTTCCGTCCGCTGTCGTATTTTCCGCTGTCTTTGTGGTCCTGGCAGGACGCTGTCAAAGCCGTGTTCATGGACCGCGTGTCGGTGCTGAGCGAGTACGACCGCGAGGTTCGCTCTCCCAGTATGAGCATGCGGCTGCCAAGCGTGATCGCGTTGAAGGACTACATCCCCTCGGCGCGGCGCCCGGCGTTCACGCGGTTCAACGTGTTCCTGCGCGATGCGTTCCATTGCCAGTATTGCTCGGGCCGTTTCCCAACGCCGGACCTGACGTTCGACCATGTCATTCCGCGCAGCCGGGGTGGCCGCACGACGTGGGAAAACGTGGTGACGGCGTGCGGTGGTTGCAATTTGCGGAAAGGGTCTCGCTTACCCAGGGAATGCCGCATGTTCCCGCGGATGGCGCCGAGGCAGCCAACGACGTGGGAGTTGCAGGATAACGGACGGGCGTTCCCGCCGAATTATCTGCATCAGAGTTGGCGCGATTATCTGTATTGGGACAGCGTGCTGGACAGTTGAAGCGAGCCGCGTGAACGCCGGGAGGTTTTCATCCAGACACGCCAGGTTAACCCGAAAGACACGCGCCACGTGCTCTCGAACGTCATCCCCGGGCTCGTCCCGGGGACCGGTAGCGGCACCTTCCCGATGAATAAGCCGTGCAAACCGCGGGTGTGTGCCACGACCGGTCCACGGGACGAGCCCGTGGATGACGTTGAAAAACGGGCGCCTTCCGCTTTTGGTGGTTATTTTGGCGCATATGGGTCCTTACCTCCGGCCTCAGCAGATCAGGCCTTATCCAGCCAGAACGTATCGAAACGGACACAATCATAAATCCCGAAATAGTCCTTCGGATTATGCCCTTTCACATAGTTGTAGTAGATGTCGTTGATGTTCTCCCAGGCCATCGGCAAGACTGGCGGATCCTGCTCCATGATCGTCTCGCATTGACGGATCAACGCGAGGCGTTTCGCCTGATCGACCTCGACATCGATCTGATCGACCAGCGCATCGTACTTCTTGTTACTCCAGTTCGAGTAGTTTTGCGGCCCATCGGTCCGGTACCACGCATTGAAGTAGTCGGATGGATCGAGCAGCGTCGAAACGATCGCGCCGATCGCCAGATCGAAATTGCCCGCCTTCGCGTCGTCGAACCAGACCGAGTCCACGACCGTGCGAAGTTTGCACTCGATGCCCAGGGTCTCCTGTAGCATCGCCTGGATCGCCTGCCCCCAGACCGCGAAGCTCGGCGCGGCGCGCACGAGGTAGTCGACGTTCTTGACACCGGCTGACATGCCGGCGGAGGCCATCAGCGCCTTCGCCTCCTTGATCGCCGGGGCCTGATCGTCCTGATAGCCAATGCGCTTGCGCAATTGGTCGAGCGGGGTGCCGAACTCCGAAAAGGGATAGATAAAACCGCCGATCATCATGGGCGCGATGTCCTTGACCACATCGACCAGGACTTGCTTATCGAGCACCAGGTGCATCGCGCGGCGGACACGAGGATCGGCGAAAGCCGGCTTCTTGTTGTTCATCCAGGTGGCCTGAATGACGCTCTGGTAGAACCTCGCGGTCGACATGCCCGGCGTCGCGGCGGCCTTCCGCGCCGACACCGGATCGCAAATCCGCGCGTAGTCCACTCGGTTAGCCAGGATCGACGAGCCGAGCTCGGGAGAGAATGCCATCAGGTGATAGAACTCGATGCCATCCAGCAACGGCAGTCCCTTGTTCCAGTAATCCTTGTTGCGTTCCATGGCCCAGATTTCAGCCTCGATCCGGCGCGAGGTCTTGAACGGGCCGGTGCCGGGAATATTCATCACCTTACGAAGATTGTAGGCGTTGTCCTCCAGCGTTTGCTTGCGCACGATCACGTTCCAGCCGCTGGCGATCGACGACATGATGAAGTTGACCGGCCGCGGCGCCGACAATTTGAACTGCACGGTGTATTTGTCCGGCGCCACGATCTCGCTGACCGCCGTGAACAAGGGACTGCGCGGAATGCTGATGCCGGCGGGCGGCTTCGAGATGCGATCGAACGTTGCCTTGACGTCGGCCGACGTCATTTCGGCGCCATCGTGGAACAGCACGTCCTTACGCAGGTGGAAAGTATAGGTTTTGCCGTCCTTGGCGATTTCCCAACTGTGCGCCAGGTCCGGAACGATCGTCTTGCCGGAATCGCGCGGGTCGCGCCGGATCAGATTGTCGAACGTGCAGCCTTGCGTGCCAAGATTGCCAACGGTCCCCGACTGATGCACGTCGAAATGCGGCGGGCGGTTGATAATGCCGTAGCGCAGCACGCCGCCCCGTTTCGGGTTCGGCTCCGGCGGCGCCATCTGGAATTTGCTGCCATCATATTCCAGCGGGATCTCCGCGTTGGCCCAGTCGGGGTGGAACCCGTAGGCGGCGGCGATCGCGGCGGCGCTGCCCTTGAGAACGCCCCGGCGTGTCTGTTTTCCTGATTGGTTGTTCATGGTTTCGTGCCTCCTTGCTCACCCTGTGGGTGGATTGTTTCTGACGTGAGGCAAGTCGAACTCACTGGTCACGCGGGCCGGAAGCTTTCGCCCCCGGCCCAACCACGTCACGCCTTATCGAGCCAGAACGTATCGAAGCGGACCACATCGTAGATCCCGAAATAGTCCTTCGGATTATGTCCCTTCACATAGTTGTAGTAGATATCGTAGATGTTTTCCCAGGATATCGGCAGCACCGGTGGATCCTGTTCCATGATATCCTCGCACTGGCGGATCAACGCGAGACGTTTCGCCGCATCGACTTCGATATCCACCTTGTCGACCAATGCGTCGAATTTCGCATTGCTCCAGCTCGAGTAGTTCTGTGGGCCGCCGGTGCGGTACCAGGTGTTGAAGTAATCCGACGGATCGAGCAGTGTCGAAACGATCGCGCCAATGGCCAGATCGAAATTGCCCGCCCTCGCGTCCTCGAACCAAACGGAGTCGACGACCGTCCGCAGTTTGCATTCGATGCCCAGAGCTTCCTGCAACATCGCCTGGATAGCCTGGGCCCAGACCTTGAAGGTCGCGATATCGCGCACCAGGAATTCGACATTCTTCATGCCGCCGCCAAAACCGGCGGCCGTCATCAGGGCTTTTGCCTCCTTGACCGCCGGGCCCTGATCGTCCTGATAACCGACTCGTTTGCGCAATTGATCGAGCGGCGTGGCGAACTCCGAGAACGGGTAGATGAAACCGCCCAGGATCATCGGCGCGATGTCCTTGACGACGTCGACCAGCACCGTCTTGTCGAGCACCAGATGCAACGCGCGACGCACGCGGGGGTCGTCGAACGGCTTCTTCTTGGCGTTCATCCAGGTGCCCTGGATGACGCTTTGATAGAAGCGCGCATTGGTCATGCCGGGCGTCGCCGCCGCTTTGCGAGCGGATACGGGATCGCAAATGCGCGCGTAATCCACCCGTCCCGCCAGGACCGAGGAGCCAAGTTCGGGCGAGAACGGCAGCAGATTGTAAAACTCGATGCCGTCGAGCAGCGGCAATCCCTTGTTCCAGTAGTCTTTGTTACGCTCCATGACCCAGATTTCGTTCTCGATCCGGCGTACCGGGCGGAATGGACCGGTTCCAGGAATGTTCGCGACCTTACGGAGGTTGTAAGCGTTGTCCTCCAGCGTTTGCTTGCGGAAGATCACGTTCCAGCCGCTGGCGATCGAGGACATGATGTAGTTGACCGGACGCGGCGCGGACAGTTTGAACTGCACGGTATATTTATCCGGCGCCACGATCTCGCTGACGGCGGTGAACAGGGCGCTGCGCGGAATGGCGACACCGGACGGCGGGCTCTTGATGCGGTCGAACGTCGCCTTGACGTCGGCCGAGGTGAATTCCGCGCCGTCGTGGAAGACCACATCCTTACGGAGGTGGAAAGTGTAGGTCTTGCCGTCCTTGGCGATTTCCCAGCTATGCGCCAGATCGGGCACGATCGTCTTGCCGGAATCGCGTGGGTCGCGGCGGATCAGATTGTCAAACATGCAGCCTTGCGCGCCAAGACTGCCGATCGTGCCGGATTGATGCACATCGAAATGCGGCAAACGATTCAGGATTCCGTAACGCAGGACTCCGCCCCGCTTCGGGGTAGCCTCGGGCGGACCCATCTGGAACTTGCTGCCGTCGTATTCCAACGGAATTTCAGCTTCCGCCCATTCCGGGTGAAACCCATACGCGGCCGCGAGCGCCGCCGCGCCACCCTTCATCGCGCCGCGGCGCGTGGGCTTTCCAAAAGTCCTGGTCATGCTATCCGTTACTCCCTGCCGGTGTGCTATTCTTCTGACGGGACGCTTATGCCATGGTGGCCCATGCCCGCCGCCAGACTGGTCAATAACACGATGAATTATAGGGAGTCACTGCTTGAGTTCCGGACCGGCTTTGCTGGAGATCGACGATCTCCAGACCCACTTTTTTACACCCGACGGTGTCATCCGTGCCGTCAACGGTGTGTCGTACCAACTGAAAGCAGGGGAAACCCTGGGAGTTGTCGGCGAATCCGGCTGCGGTAAGAGCGTCACCGCGCTGTCGATCCTGCGGCTGGTGGCGAGCCCCCCGGGGCGCATCGTCGGTGGCGCGATCCGCTTCGAGGGCCGTAACCTGCTGGACCTGTCCGAACAGGAAATGGAGCAAATCCGCGGCAACGACATCTCCATGATATTTCAGGAACCGATGACCTCGCTCAATCCGATCTACACGGTCGGTAAACAAATCAGCGAGGCGATCGCGCTGCATCAGGGGCTGTCGCGCAAAGACGCGCTGGATGGCGCCGTCGAAATGCTACGGCGTGTATCGATCCCTGAACCCGAGCGGCGCGCTTATGCCTACCCGCACCAATTGTCCGGCGGCATGCGCCAGCGCGTGATGATCGCGATGGCATTGTCCTGCAATCCCAAGGTGCTGATCGCGGATGAGCCGACGACCGCGCTGGATGTCACCATCCAGGCTCAGATCCTCGACCTGATCCGCGATCTTCGCGAACGTCTGGGCACCGCCGTCATATTGATCACGCACGACCTTGGCGTGGTCGCCGAAAACGCCGACCGCGTGGTGGTGATGTACGCCGGGCGCAAGGTCGAAGAAGCCCCGGTGGACGAATTGTTCGACCACCCCGGCCACCCCTATACCAAAGGTCTCCTTGGCTCCATTCCGCAGCTCGATTCCGCCGCCTGGGCAACCTCAGAACGGCCGAGGCTGACGGAAATCAAGGGAATGGTGCCGTCGTTGGCTAACCTGCCCCAAGGATGTAGCTTCGCGCCGCGGTGCGGTTTCGCCACGGATCGGTGCCGCGTGGATTCACCGCCGCTGGAAATGCCGAGACCCGATCATTGGATCGCCTGCTGGCACGCGGACCTGATGCTGGGGACGCGCTCATGAACTCGCCCGCCGACGGACAGCACGTCACCGCGCCCGCTGGGAACGTGACGCCACTGGTAGAGGTCCGGGACCTCAAAAAACATTTCCCCGTGCAGAAAGGGCTGTTTTCCCGCATTTCCGGCTATGTCCATGCCGTCGATGGCGTCTCGTTCCACATCGATCCCGGCGAAACCCTTGGGCTGGTCGGCGAAAGTGGATGCGGCAAGTCAACCGTCGGCCGCACCCTGCTGAAATTGCTGGAGCCGACCTCGGGGACCATCCAGATCGACGGACAGGACATCACCAAGGTCGATCGCCAGGGCATGCTGCCGTACCGGCGGCGAATGCAGATGATTTATCAGGACCCCTACGCCTCGCTCAATCCGCGCATGTCGGCCGGCGAAATCGTGGGCGAGCCCCTGATTATCCACGGCGATCAATCCAACCGCGAGGAGCGGCGGGGAAAAGTCGCGGCGTTATTCGAACGCGTGGGCCTGCGGCCGCGGCTGATGGATTCGTACCCGCATGAATTCTCTGGTGGCCAGCGCCAGCGGATCGGCATCGCGCGCGCTCTGGCGCTTGGCCCCGAACTGATCGTTGGCGATGAACCGGTGTCGGCGCTGGACGTCTCGATCCAGGCGCAAATCATCAACCTGATGATGGACCTGCAGGACGAATTCCATCTGTCCTATCTGTTCGTGGCGCACGACCTCGCGGTGGTGGAGCACATCAGCCATCGGGTCGCGGTGATGTATCTCGGGCGTATCGTTGAGATGACGGATAAAACCTCGCTGTTCGAGATGCCGCTGCATCCTTACACCGAAGCGCTGTTATCGGCGGCGCCGATCGCGAGGTCGGGCTCGCGGAACCGGCGGCGAATCATTCTGACCGGCGACGTGCCAAGCCCGATCAATCCGCCGTCAGGGTGTCATTTCCATGCGCGGTGCCCCTATGCGATGGTGCGATGCCGGGTCGACGTTCCCGCGCTGCGGGAGATTGTGCCTGGGCATGTCGCGGCGTGCCATTTGCACGATGCCGGTGTGACGTTTCCGTTGGCGCAGGCGGCTTAGGCGGCCACCTATCAACGTCATCCACGGGCTCGTCCCGTGGACCGGTCGCGGCACGGCGGTGTGGGTCTGATGTAATGCCGTCACGCATTCAGAGTCTGAAACAAATCCGCCCATTCTGGGTTTTGGGACTCGATCAGGTTCAGCTGCCATGCGCGCGACCAGTGTTTGATCGTTTTTTCGCGTTGAATAGCTGTCACGATGTCTTCGTGCCGCTCAACGTAAATCAGGCGGGTAAGCCGATAACGCGCTGTAAACGCCGATCCTTGGCCGTGCCGATGTTCCCAGACCCTGCGTGCGATGTCGTTCGTGACTCCCACGTAAAGGGGCCCGAAAGGTCGGCTTGTCATCAGGTAAACCCAGCCGCCATGCATGAGGAAACGATCGCATGGAGCGGGTTAAGGAATGATGACGACAGGAGGAAATTCTTGAGGAATTCACGGAATGCGCTGGCTTTTCAACGTCATCGCCTGGACTTGTTCCGGGGACCGGGATCGGCACCATCTCCTTGAATATGCGGCTCAACCGCGGTTCCGTGCCGCGACCGGTCCACGGGACGAGCCCGTGGATGACGTTGAAAGGTGGGCGCCTCCAAGGGGACGGACTCGTCCCGTGGATGACGATGACGGAAATGCCGAGTGCCAAAATGGGAACTGCCGACTACAATGACGACGAAGGAAACGCCGGCGGCGAACATAGGAGCCGCCGACGACCGTAACAATGAAGGAAATGCCGGCGGCCAAAACGGTAACCGCAGGCGACGGTTGGGACGATCGAAGCCCCCGTCGCGCGGAGTTCAGGCCCCGCCTAAGCCGCCCCCCGCAGCCTCGGATCCAACGCGTCCCTGATCCCATCGCCCAATAAATTGAACGACAACACCGTCAGCGTGATCGCGCCACCGGGGAACAGCACCAGCCACCACGGCGGCACGAGCCCCGCATTCAACGAGTCAGCCAGCATGTTTCCCCACGTCGGTGTCGGCGGAGGAATTCCCACGCCGAGGAACCCAAGCGAGGCCTCAATGATGATCGCGACGCCCAGATGCGTCGTCGCCAGAATCAAGTAGGGCGCCACGCATTGCGGCAGAATATGCCGCATCATCATCCGCGTATGCGACGCGCCGAGACCGCGAGCGGCCTCGACATAGGACATCTCTTTCAACGACAGAACGACAGCGCGTATCACCCTGCCCCCAAATGGTATTCGGGTGATCGCAATGGCGACGATCACCGTGCCGAACCCCGCGCCGAGGGCCATGGATATGGCCATGGCCAGGATCAGATCCGGAAACGACTGCAGGAATTCCATGATCCGCTGGCTATAAAGATCGAATCGTCCGCCAAAATACCCGCACGCAAGTCCCCAGAACGCGCCGAACGTGGTTCCCAGAACGACCGCCGATGCCGCGACCGTCAACGACGCCCGGCTTCCGTGGATCACCCGGCTCAACGTATCGCGGCCAATTTGATCCGTGCCAAACAAATGCTTCTCGTATGGCTCTTTCGTCATCGAACGGAAGTCCGATTTCAGCGGCGAGTAAGGCGCGATCAGCGGGGCCGAAAGCGCCATGATCACGATCAGCGCGGCGATGACTCCCCAGAACGCGGACAACGGCGAGCGTTTGACGAACGTCCGCAGCGCGCCGCCGGTCCGCCGCCACCACCCGGATTGAGTCACGGCCTCGATGTCGTCGACGGGCGCGGTGATATCGCTCATTGGTAACGAATCCTCGGGTCGAGCCACGCGATTGTCAGATCGATCACGATGTTCAGCAAAACGAAGACGCTGGCATAAATGAACACCAGGTTCTGCATCACGAACACGTCGCGTTCATTCACCGCGATGAACATCGCATAGCCGAGACCGGGCGTGCCAAAGGCTCGCTCCACCGGAATCGAGCCGGCCAAAACGAAACCAAGCAGAATCCCGGACAGCGTGATCACCGGCAGCAGCGCGTTCGGCAAAGCGTGAAACGCGACGACCATCCGCCCGCTCACGCCTTTCGCCCGCGCCGTGCGGACGTAGTCCTCGCGAATGACTTCCAGCAGGGCGGAGCGGGCCATCCGCGCGATATACGCCGCCTGCCCCATGCCCAGAACGATCGCGGGCGGAACGACGACCTGGAGATTGCCCAACGGGTTCTCCCAGAACGAGACATTTGTCAGCGGCGGCCGGTAACCGAACCAGAACAGCATTGCCAGGATGATCAGCATGCCGACCCAGAAGCCAGGGACCGCCAGAAACAGAATGCTGATGAACCGCGCGACGTTGTCGCCAATGCTGTTCTGCCGCAGAGCGGAGACCAGCGCGACCGGAATCCCCACGACCCACGACAACATCACCGAAAGAACGGCGATCTCGGCCGTCAACGGCCCCCGGCGCAGGATCATGTCGGCCACGCTTTCGGACCGGAAGAACGAATGCCCGAAGCTGCCGCTGAAAACGTCCTTCATCCAGTTCAGATATTGCACGATCAGTGGATCGCTCAGCCCGAGATCGGCCATGAACCGGGCGCGCTCGGCAGCCGTCAGCTTCTGAAACCCCTCCGGCCCGAACAACGACACCAAAGGGTCGCCAGGGAGCACGCGCATAATGACGAACACGACGATGGACACGCCGAAGACCGTGACGACGCCGTAGCCCAGGCGCCGCGCGATATATGTGTACATGAAGCTGGCGCCTTCGCTAAATCAGGCCGCTTCGACGATGCGGATATCCCGCTCCGCCCCATTGCCCAACGCCGCCAGAGCCGCCTGGTATCCTGGGCTGTCATGCGCGGCGATCGCGGCGGCGACGGATTCGAACTCGATCATCACGGTGCGCTGGTCCTGGCCGGCCTCATAGGTCTTGGCCGGCATGCCGCGGACGAGGAACTTACCCCCCGCGGCGGCGATCGACGGGCCCGCCAGCTTGGCGTACGCCGCCAGCGCGTCGGGGTTCGAGATCGAACGGTAGCAACTGATCCAGTAGGCTTTCGCCATCGTCTTGGTTCCTCATTTTATGTGCGGCAGATCCTGATCGCGGGTGTCCCGGCCGAGTATCATCGCGAGGATACTCAATCCGGCAAAGCATGTCATGATCGCGGTCGCGGTACTGAACTGACCCCCCAGCATCGGCGTCACGAGGCCGGCGATCAAGGGGCCGAAACTGGTGATCACTCGCCCCGTGCCGTTGCAGAACGACACCGCCGTGGCGCGCACCTGCGTCGGGAACAATTCGGGCAGATAGACGGCGTGGCCAGAAAATACCCCGAACACGAAATACCCGAACACCGGCGGCAGATACGGATAAAGGTCCCAACTGTCGACGCCCAGAAACTGGTACAATCCGGAAGCCATCGTGCCAACGTTGTAAAACGCGATCGCCGGCCGCCGTCCGAAGGCATCCGCGAGAAAGCCGAAGGTCGCGTAACCAAGAATGCCGCCGAGCCCGCATAACGTCATGCCATGGCCGATATACGCGGCCGCCGCCGCGCCGGCGATGCCAAAGGCGAAGCCGCCCAGGGCCCATCCGAGCAAACCGGCCATGCTGAGGAAACCGCCGGTCTGGCCAAGCTGGGCGATCGTCGGGTTGCCGCCCAAAAGCTCCGTCACCGCGGGCCGGAGGACGAGATTGAACAGGCCGAAATCCGTCGCGTCCAACATCCAGCCGAGCCAGGCGACCAGAAAGACCATCCATTGATAACGCGTGACGTCTTTCACCCAGGACAGCCCACCGCTTGCGGGATTCGCCGCCGAATTCATCTGTTCTCCCCATCTCCGTCTCTGCTGGACGTTCGACTGTCCGACCATCGGCACGGAAGGCGGCGACTTACAATCGCTCGCTCAGCCGGATCGCGAGGCGGCAACCGGTGCGAATGGCGGCGGTCAACAGCCGGTAACCAGGCGCCTGTTCCGCCTGATTTGCCAATGCGATATCGCGATGTTCGCGTTCCTCGGCGCGGAATTTCTCCAGCGTTTCGCGCAGCCGCGGTTCGGTCTCGGCGAGACGGTCGATTTGATCGGTGTAGTGCGCGTCGATGGTTTCCTCGACGGCTACCGTGCAGGCCATGGCGGCGCGTTCGCCCAGGGCCGCGGTCGCCGCGCCAAGAGCGAAGCCGGCGAGGTGCCACAGCGGCAGCAACGCAGTGGGCCGGACGCGCCGGTCCGCCACCATGGTGTTGAACGTGTCGAGGTGCGCCTGCTCCTGGTCGAGCATATGGCGCAGCGCGTCCGCTTTGCCGCTGTTCCGCAGCACCGCGAGCTGGCCGGCGTAAATCCGCGCGGCGCCATACTCGCCGGCGTGATCGACGCGAATCATGCGGTGAATGGCCCGATCGGCGAGCGGGTCGCCAGGAAGCGGCACGGTCATGCGCGAGGGCTCCGGATCGTCGCCCAGGCGCCAGCGGCGGTGAAGGCGGCGGCGAACAGCAGGTTCATCGCGGCCATGGAAAGCGGGAGGCCGGGGATGAGGTAGGTCGGATCGTCGCAGGGTTTGGCGGGGACGGCGGGCATGCGGGCCAAGCGCTCGGCGATCGAGCCGCCGCCAAACGACGGCGCCACGCATTCAGGCAACGGACTGGGCCACCAGTGGAATTCGACGCCCACGTGGATCGCGGCGAGCACCGTGCCGGTCAGCATGGTCAGGGTCAGCAGCGCGACGGCCGCTCGAGCAACCATGGACGGCAGGAACGCGGCGGCAAGGCCCAGGAAGACGGCGGTCCGGTATGGCCAGCGCTCCACCAGGCACAACGGGCAAGGGATCAGACCGCCCCACGTCTCCGACCCGTGCGCGATCGCCAACGCGGCGGCGGCGGCCAAGGCGGCGGCGAGGCCAAAGGCGCGATTGGACAGGATGGGCATGGCGGCCATGTGCCTCCGCCTCCGGCATGGCGCAAGAGGTTGCTCATGGTTAGTCTGGCCCGCATCAGCCGGGAGCGAAAACAAGATGAACCGTATCGTCTGGGGCCGCGCGACCTCAAGCAATGTGATGAAAGTCCTGTGGGGTCTGGGCGAACTCGATCTGCCGTTCGAGCGGATCGACGTCGGCGGCGCCTTCGGCAAAACCGACACGGCGGAATACCGCGGCATGAATCCGACCGGCCTGGTGCCGACGTTGCAGGAAGGCGATTTCACCTTGTGGGAGAGCAACGTCATCCTGCGCTATCTGCATGCCGCTCATGCGCCGAACTCGCCATTGTTCCCGGCGGAGGTCCACGCCCGCGCCAACGTCGACCGCTGGATGGATGCGCAGCAGACGATTTTCAACCGGCCCATGGGCCAGGTGTTCTGGGGCCTTGTTCGGACACCTCCCGAAAAGCGCGACATGGCCGTCATCGCTCAGGCGATCCAGGACACCGCCAAATCCTGGGCCATGGTGGACGCGCAATTGCAACGCCATCCGTTCATCGCCGGGGATACGCTGACGCTGTGCGACATCCCCTGGGGGGTACACGCGCATCGCTGGTTCGGCATGGATTATCTCGGCCTGGAACGGCCCGAGTTTCCCGCCATCGCCGCGTGGTACCGCCGTTTGTGCGAGCGTCCAGCCTACCGGCAACACATCGTCGGGTGTCCGATCGCCTGACGGACCGATCCGGAGACGGCATGAATATCTACCACGTCTGGTGCGACCTGAAGCCCGATGTTGGCGATCTGATCTTTGTCGAGAAGTTCACCGCTTATATGGGGCATTTGAAAGATCGGGGCCTGATCGAGGGGTTTCGCCTGACGCGGCGTAAGCTCGGACTGGCGCCGCCCGCGTTGGGGGAGTTTCATCTGATGATCGAGGTGCGCGATCTGGCGCAACTCGACGCCGCGTTCGATCTTGTGTCCGGGCGGCGGGAACCGGTGGAGGGCTTCCATTTCGGGCTCAATTCGCTGGTGACGAACGCCACCTTCGCGCTGTATCGCGACTTTCCCGATCCCGGGCGGCACGCCGGCGAGGAAAAGTTCTGATCAGGCCATGCCAGTGCGGCGATACGCGGCCTCTTTACCGAACCGCCGTCCCGACGCCGGGCGCTTCCGCCGCGACCCATGGGTCGACGCAACCGCCCTTCCCGCGTTTGTAAACCGTCAGCCCATCGAACGCGACGATCGGCTTGTACCGCGACCACGCGCGGGCGAAGGCCGGTTCGGACGCGGTCAGAACGCCGATATAATTTGCGCCTTTCCGCGTATCGACCACGGCGAGGTCCGGGCAGCCAGCGATGAAATCGTGCGCGACCCAGTGCGCGATCGGCCATTCCTTCGCCGCCACCGGGTCGATATGGGCTCGCCACATCTCACCCTTCAGCGCCCACATCGAATCGAACCGCGAGGCCCAGATCACGCCGGTGTTGTTCACGACCGGAAATCCGAGAGCGATCCATTCCGAGAAGGCGATATAGGTGCGGGCGCGATGCAATCGGATCAGGGCCTCCAACCGCGCCACGGTGGTCACCTGAGGCTCGACCGCCTGACTCACGGCTGGTTGCAGGCGTTGAACCGCGGTGACACAGAACAACGCCACGGCGAGGCCGGCCACGGTCAGAGCGCGGCGCGGAAGTCCGCTCACAGGGCGGCGCGCCACGGTGGCGGCGGTCCAAAGGATCAACATCAACACGGTCAGAACCGTCGCCGGCAAGCGGTGATAGAACCAGTCTTTGCCATCGATGAAGCAAATCAGGCTGGACACCGCCGCGAACACGATACCGGTCATCAGCAGGGATCGTTCAGGCATCGTCCGCCGGTCGCGCCACCACAGGAACACCGCCAGGGCTTCAGCCGCCAGCAACGGCGCGCTGTCCAGGAACAACACCCGGAACGTCACATCGGTCGCGCCGTATAAAGCCATCGCCATTGGCACGGCGCGTAGGAGATAGGCGGGACAGACAAGTGCCACCAGGCCGACGTAACCGATCAACGTCGCCGCCGCGGCGATGGGCGCGGCCCGCCACGGGGTGACCCAATGCCGCAGGGCCGCGATCTCCAGCGCCGCCAAGGCAAGGCCGTATTGCGGCTTCAATGCGCAGCCCAGAGCCGCGAGAATCCCCACCGCGACCGATGTGGGGACCGGCGGGCGGCCGCCATCGATGGTCCGGGCGAACAGAATCAGATAGGGCAGGAAGGCGGCGACGAGCAGATGCTCGCGCTGCCCGAGGTCGGCGGCGGGGACAATCAGCAGCACGCATCCGATCGTCGCGAAAACCGGCATTCTGTGGGCGAACAGCCCGCCCCGGGGGCGCAGCAGACAGGCGCTCCACCAGGCACAGGCCAAGGCCGCGGCGGCGAAAGCGGGCATCGCGACATATTGCTGACCGACACCCAGCCAGCGGGCCAGTGACAGCGGAAGCGCCGAGATCCAGATGATCAAAGGCGGGTTTATCTCGATCACATCGACGTAAAGCTCTTTCCCCGCCAGCCATCGGCGGGCGACGTAAAGCAGCCAGGCGATGTCGTCCTTGAGTGGGGACCGCAGCACGGCGAACATCACAATCCCCAGCACGCTGACCAACAGCAGCGCGCTCACCGCGTTCACGAGGGAGCGGTGGACCCGGGTCGGCTCGGGGTTCATGTGGGCGATGGCGTGACGGTCCCAGACGGTTGACTCGGATACTAGGCACGTAAGGATTGCCTCGCCAAGTGGCGAAATTATGATTTGAAATCAGGCAATTTGGTGGCAGAAAAAGCAAACTTTAAACACGGCTTGCGCGCCTGGCGTCCTGACCTTAACCAATGGTTCAGGGTAAAAGGCTCGTAAAGAGATGGCGGCTCAACGCGAGGGCCGCGATGGCACAGACCAGGCTGCTTATACCGGTCCGCCACGTGGCTGAAATACGCCGAGGAGCCAGTGACATGAGAACGCCCGGCCTTCTCGACGTTCAGGTCAATGGTTACGCCGGCGTCGACTTCAATGACTCCGCTTTGACCGCGGACGCGCTGGACCATGCGCTGGACGCGATGCTGCGCGCTGGCGTCACGCATTGCCTGCCGACCCTGATCACCGCGCCCGCGGACGAACTGGCGGCCCGCCTCCAGGCCCTCGATCGCGCCATCCGAACCAGCCGCCTCGGTCCGCTCATGGTCCCGGGTATTCATCTGGAGGGTCCGTTTCTCAACCCAGCGCCGGGTTACGCCGGCTGCCATCCGGCGGCGGCGATGGTGCCGCCCGATCCGGCGCTGCTCATCCGGCTCACCGCGGGCATGGCCACGCCGATCCGTCTGCTCACGCTCGCCCCCGAGCAGCCAGGCGCCCTCCCCCTCATCGTCTGGGCTGGCCGGCACGGGATTGTCACCGCCATGGGGCATACGGCGGCGGGTCATGACATTGTGCGTCAGGCGGCGGCGGCGGGGTTGTCGCTCAGCACTCATCTGGGCAATGCGTTGCCGCAACCTCAGCCGAAATTCCTGAGCCCGCTGATCGCCCAACTGGCCGAGGACCGGCTCACCGCCAGCTTCATCGCGGACGGCATCCATGTGCCGCCGCACGCCTTGAAGGTGATGTTGCGCGCGAAGGGACCCGGGCGTTGCATCCTGGTGACCGACGGAACCGCCGCGTCGGATGCGCCACCGGGCCTCTATGATTTCGCGGGCATGCGGATCGAGCACGCCGCGGATGGTTCGGTCCGAGAACCCGGCAGTTCGGTTCTGGCGGGCTCCGCGTTATGTCTGGATCAGGCGGTCCGGAACATCGTCAACTGGGGTTTCGCGAGCGTCGTCGAGGCAATGGCCATGGCCTCTTCGCGGCCGGCGGCATTGCTGGGAATGGCGGGCGTACCGTCATCGGTCACATGGGACGATGGAATTCACCCCCGCGAGGTGACGGTGGGCGATATCACAGTCACCCTCCCGGCGAGGCCCGCCCGATAGGGCCTCGCCCTGTCCGGCGGGACACGGCCGCCTGCTTTGTCAGCGAGGCAACCAAACCGCCTCGGACGACCCAAGTTCGCACGCCGGGCGATCCCAACGCATCGAGGTGCCCGCCACGGTCAACGGTGGCTTCAACCGGCGCCCCGGACCCCAGGCTGTCGCCTCGATCGCTTCCTCGAAATCGGCGGCTTCCAGTGGCGCCGGTTCGTCGCGGGGCTCAGGGGTTGGAACGGCCATCAGAAGCTCGGCGGCACGGGCGAGCGATGTGCGCGCGGAGAACCCAACGCCCGCCACCCGCCTGCGCGTCAACCCGCGTATGGCGGCGGCGGCCACGATGTAGCCGGTGGCGTGGTCCAGCGCCTGAACCGGCAGCGGCTTTGGCCGATCGGTGCCAAACCGCCGCATCCCCTCCGCCGCGGTGCCGGAACTCATTTGCAGGAGGCTGTCGAACCCGCGCCGCCCGTGCCACGGGCCGGTCCAGCCGTAAGCGTCGTGCGACACATCGACCAGGCCCGGACGGCATGCGCGCCGCGCCGCCGCGTCCAGACCCAGTCCGGCCAGCGCGTCCGGCCGGTAGCCATGCACCAGTACGTCAGCCTCGGCCAACAGGTCCTTGAAAACACGCATGTCATTCGCTTGTTTCAGATCGAGCCGGGCGCAGCGTTTGCCCAGGGTCACCGAGGGAATGACGCCTGGTTCATCCCACCCGGGCGGGTCAATTCGGAGCACATCCGCGCCAAACCCGGCCAGGAACCGCGTCGCGACCGGCCCGGCGAGCACGCGGGTCAGATCGAGCACGCGCACTCCGGCCAATGGCCGGTCCGGCGCGGGCGACCAATCCGTCGGCGGCGCGGCGTCACCGTCGTCGCGCCAAACCAGGGGCTCAGCCGCGACGGCTCTACCGTTCGGGTGGTCCGCCCAGGCAGCAAGATCGCGCATGGTCGCGGCGCATCCTCCCTGGGCGACAACAGCGGCTTCCAGGTCATCCGCGCGCCAACGGGCGACAGCCGCCGTGACCGCGACTTTATCGGCTTGGGTGCCCAACACGCGCAGGGCCGCGTCGCGATGATGCGGGGCATTGGTATGCAGCCGGATCCATCCGTCTGAGGCCGCGTAATCCCCGGCGATCGGGTCCCAGGGGGCTGGCATCGACCAGCCTTCGGGCCGCAGGGACATGCCGTACCAGAAGGACGCAAGCCGCCGGTCAACGGTCACGGCCTTTGAGTCATGGGCAGACGCCAACTCAGCAATGGCCAGCCCCGCGGCGGCGATTGAACCCGCCGCGAGATCGCTGACCGCGAAGGCGGACAGCAGGTCGCCATGACCCGAGAAACCGACTTTGGACAGCCACACGGGGTCGCCGCCAAGCGACGCCCAGATATCCCGTGTGAAGCTCAGCGCCTGAGCGTCCAGCCGAATGCTGTCCGATTGGGGTGCGTCGTCCATCTCCGGTACTCCTTGTCCTCATTGACGGGATGACAGCACAAGCCATCTCGCGGTAATCGTCAATCTTGATTAAGCCGATCAACATGAACGATCCTGGACCACCCATGACCCTGTACCTCTCCGCCACGGACGCGGCACGGCGCCTGGGCGTGTCTCGCCAGACGCTGTACGCCTATGTCAGCCGGGGCCTGCTGCGCGCCCACGAAACAGATGACCCGCGCCAGCGCCGCTATGAGACCGGCGTCGTGGAACGTCTCGCCGCCGAACGCAGGCGGGGGCGCCGTCCGAAGGAGGTCGCGAAAGCGGCGCTCGACTGGGGTCTGCCGGTCATGGAGTCCGCGATCACGCTGATCCAGGATGGGCGGCTTTATTACCGCGGCCACGATGCCCTGACGCTGGCTCGCGACGCGGCGGTTGAGGATGTTGCCGCTTTGTTGTGGGCCTTGCCGGTTGAGGCGGCGTTCGGTCCCTCGCCTCCCCGGCATCCGAATGTCATGACCTCCCTGCTGCGCCATTACGCCGGGACCCCGCGCGAGGAAGCGCTGCTGCCATTGTTCGCCGCCGCCACCAGCGACGACGCGACCGCGTTCTGGCAACAGGATCGCGTCCGCCTCGCCCATGGCTGCGGGGATTTGGTGCGTGTGATGATGTCTCTGGTTGTGAACACGCCACCGGCCGCTGCACCGATGCGGCAATGGATCGGAGAGGCCTGGAAGCTTGACGACGCGGGCACCGATCTCGTGCGGATGGCGATAATACTTTGCGCGGATCATGAACTCAACGCATCGAGTTTCACCGCCCGCTGCGTCGCCTCAACGGGCGCGAGTTTGCGGGCTGTCATCCTGGGTGGGCTCGCCGCCCTGAGTGGGCCGCGGCATGGCGGCATGACGGCGAGGATCGAGGCGTTCTGGGACGCGTTGGACGCGGACGATCCCGCAATTCAGCTTCGCCGCCGCCTCGCCGCGGGGGACGAGCTGCCGGGGTTCGGTCATCCGCTTTACCCCGATGGCGACGCGCGGGCCGAGGCGCTGCTCGCGCGCATTCTGCCGCGCTTTCCTCAGGCACGGGCATTCGCGACAGCGGCGGAGGAATTGACCGGGCGCAAGCCGAACATCGATTTCGCGCTGGTCGCGCTGCGCCGCTTCCTGAACCTGCCGGAGAGCAGCGCGTTCGGCCTGTTCGCGCTTGGCCGCTCGATCGGTTGGATCGCGCATGCCCTGGAGCAGCGGCAGACGGGCCAATTGATCCGTCCCCGCGCCGTCTATGTGGGGCCGGCGCCGTGAGGGGTCAGGCCGTGACCCTGTCCCGGGCGTGTGCCAGCACCGCCTCGTAAACGTTCAACGTCGCGTCCTGCATGGCTCTGACTGTGTAAGATCGCAGCACGGATGCGCGCGCCCGTTGGCCCAGAGCCATGCGGGCTTCGGTATCGAGTGAAAGTACTTCGAAAAGGCTTTCGGCGAGCGAGGCGGGATCGCCGGGGGCGGTGAGCCACCCCGTGACACCGTGCTCCACCGTTTCGCTCGGCCCGCCCAGATCGGTCGCGATCACCGGCCGCCCCATCGCCTGGGCCTCGATCACCACGCGGCCGAAGGCTTCGGCCTCGGTCGAGGCATGGACGACGGCGTCGGACAGCATCAGCGCGGCGGGGACGTCGTCGACGTGGCCGATGATGCGCACGCGGTCGCCGATGCCAAGCGATTCACTCAGGGTTTCCAGTTCCTTCGCGTATTTGGTGCGGCCCTGGTCGGAGCCAACCAGGACGCAACACACGTCGCGGCGCGGCAGGCGGGCGATGGCCTGCAGGACGACGGCCTGACCCTTCCAGGAGGTCAACCGTCCCAGCATGACGACGGTCAACATGCCGTCGGGGGCTCGCATGGTTTGCGCCATCCGGGCGATGCGGTCGGGCGGGATCGAGTCGGGATCGAACACCGTAGGGTCGATGCCGCGCGGGATGACCCGGATGCGGTCCGCGGCAAGCTTGTGCTGGCGTTGCACGACGTTGGCCACGTAATGGCTGGCGGCAATGACGATCTCGCCCTTTGCCATGATGCCGTTGTAGACGCGTTTGAACGGCAGTTCCTCGTTGTAAACGCCGTGGTAAGTGGTCACGAAATGCGCGCCGGTGCGTTTGCAGGCGAGCCAGGCGGACCAGGCGGGCGCACGGGAGCGGGCGTGGACGATGGAGACCTTTTCGGCGCGGATCAATGCCTCCAGGCGCGCTGCATTGCGCCAGATGTTGACGGGGTCGCGTGACAGGAGCGGCAGTTGGATGTGGCGGCCTCCGGCACGATGGACGGAGGGAACCAGGGGGCCGCCGGCGCTGGTGACGAGGGCCACGGCTTCGGCCTCGGCGATGGCCTGGGTGATCTCGATCGCGCCGCGCTCCACGCCCCCGGTGACAAGGGAGGGGAGGACCTGGAGGACGACAGGCGGGTGGGCTTGGGACTCGGCGGCACTCATTGTGGCTGGATAGCATGGATGATGGGGTTGGCGGATTCCAATGGGAAAGCGGGTTTGCGCCACCATGGCCATCCGCTGCCTCAGGTGGCCTTATACGATACGTGGACCTTTGGGGAGGCGACGGCGTGCGATCAGGACTGAGTATGGCGGCGCTGACGATTGTGCTGGCTGGCGGCTCCGGGTGGGCGCAGCTTTCGCCTCCCGCCACCGCGCCGGCACCGGCTATTGTCCTGCCACCGATCGATGTCATTGCCAGACCGTGGCTCCCCGGCCTTCCCGACCTCGAGAAGGTTCCCTCCAATGCGCATGTCTTTCACCGCGATGACATTTCACGAAGTGGCCATCCATCGGCTTTGAGAACGTTGGAGGACAGCGCGGGCGGAGTGGCTGTTGGTCAGGCGCAGGGCAATCCCTGGCAGCCGAACCTGACCTACCACGGCTTCGAGGCGTCGCCTCTTGCCGGCAATGCGCAAGGACTTGCCGTTTATCTCAATGGGTCGCGATTTAACCAGCCTTTTGGCGAGACAACCAATTGGGACCTCATCCCTGATATCGCGATTGACCGGATCGATCTTGTCGGATCGAACCCCGCGTTTGGGTTGAATGCGTTGGGCGGCGCGCTGTCCGTTCGCCTGAAGGACGGTTTCACGTATCAAGGTGGCGAATTTTCTCTGTCTGGAGGATCGTTCGGACGCGTTCAGAGTTCGCTCCAATATGGTGTCCAAGCCAACAATACCGCCGCCTATGTCGCCGCCGCGATCACGAACGAACGAGGGTGGCGCGACCATTCGCCGTCTTCGTTGCGGCAGATCTATGGCGATCTCGGCTGGCGCGGCGATAAATCCGAATTGCATGTGAACGTCATGAGTGCGAGCAACGATCTCATCGGCAACGGCACCACTCCTGTTGAATTACTCAGCGTCAGCCGCTCGGCGATATTCACTCATCCCGATCGGACGAAGAACCAATATTTCCGGCTTGGTCTTTCTGGCACTTATACGATCGGTGACAACACTTCGGTTCAGGTGAACGCGTATTACAGCAATCTGTCACAACGCACACTCAATGGTGACGCGGGTACGATAGAGTCGTGCGACACCGACAGAACGATCGTGTGTCAGGAGAGCGGTGCGCCGCTCACCAGCCGGTCTGGCGCGCCCATAAGCAATTTCATCACCAACAGTCCGTACTTCACACAGTTTGGCTTCCGGAAATTTCGCAACGGTGGCCCATACTCGTTCCTCAACCAGACCGCCACGGACACAAACGGGTATGGCGCCCAGGGCCAGATCACGCACAATTTCAACGTCCTGGGCATGCCGAATCGTATGACTGTTGGCGCCAGTTATGACGGTGGATCGACGGAGTTCACCGCCAGCACATTGTTGGGCGGCCTGTCGCTCGATCGAGGCTTCGTTGGACCAGGCGTGATGGTCGAGCAGGCTGACGGATCGATCTCGCGGGTTCGGGTTCACTCGGCGAATAACTATTTTGGCCTGTTCATAACGGATACGCTGGATATCACGCCGCGCCTGGCCGGCACGGTGTCGCTGCGGTTCAATGCCGCGCGGATCGATCTGAGCGACCGGATTGGCGTGGCCCTCAATGGCTCACATAGCTACAATCGATTGAATCCAGCTGTTGGGTTTACCTATAAACTCCTGCCCGATGTAACGATCTACGCGGGATATTCGGAAACCAATCGGGCGCCCACACCCGCCGAGCTATCCTGTGCCGATCCATCCTCCCCGTGCAGCCTGACAAACTTCTTCGTTGGCGATCCGCATCTCCGGCAGGTCGTTGCCCGCACCTACGAGGCCGGCGTGCGCGGTGAATTCAACCGCGATGAGGGCATGAGACTGAACTGGAAAGTAGGTTTGTTCCGAACCGATAGCGACGACGATATCATGTTCGTTTCGAGCGGCACGGCGGGCCGGGCGTTTTTCCGCAATGTTGGCGGAACACGGCGGCAGGGCATCGACGCGGAGCTGCGGTTTCGGTCCGGCCGATTCCGCGCCTACGCGAACTATTCGTTGACTGACGCGACGTTCCTGACCGCCTTCACCGTAAGCAGTGAGAACAATCCGCAAGCCGACGCGAACGGTAATATTCTGGTGCGGCCTGGCAACAGGTTACCTCGTGTTCCTCGGCATATTTTTAAGCTGGGTGCCGATTATGGCATCACTGACGACTGGCTCGTTGGATTTTCCGTGAAGGTCGCGAGCGGCCAATATCTGCTGGGGGACGAATCGAACTTGAACCCCATGACCGGCTCCTATGGCGTTCTGAACATTCATTCAAGCTATCAGGTCACCAGTCAGTTACGGGTATTCGGCCTGTTGGAGAATGTGCTGAACTCTCGCTACGAAACGTTTGGCACGTTTTCTCCGGTCGCATCCAACACGCCGCTGATACAAGCGCCTGGAGCAACCAACACCCGTAGTCTGGGCCCAGCGCCGCCGTTTGCCGCATTTGTGGGGGTGAAGGTCACGTTTTAGCGCGCCCTCACTCCTCCGGCTCGGTCGTGAACAGCAACGGATAGCCTTTGCTTCGGCCGGCATCCGTGGCGTGCGTCGCTTTGGCTTCGGCCACATCCTTCGTGTAGACGGCGATGACACAGGCACCGCGCCGATGCGCCGTGATCATGACCCGCATGGCCTGGTCCTCACTCATGCGAAAAATCGCCTTCAGGACGATGACGACGAACTCGCGCGGTGTGTAGTCGTCATTGACCAATATGACTTTATGAAGTCGCGGGCGTTCGACCTTCATCTCGTCTTTCGTGGTGGGCGTCGTAATGATTTCGGCCATCAGCGGGACCTCCCTGACAGGGTAACTTACCCCACGTATATGACGGCCATCAAGATCTCGATCCCTGGCGGACCTCCGCCTCCATCATCATTAGGCGACGCCCAAAGATAAACGAATCGCGCCGCCTTCCTCTCCACGTCATGGTTCGGCTCGACCGGACCATCCGAAGCGGCACTGTACCGCGACCGATGGTCCGGTCGAGCCGAACCATGACGAGGGGAGGCTGGAGCCCGATCGAA
>SHWL01000064.1 GCA_009693865.1 Acetobacteraceae bacterium
GGGTCACCTGCTGGCGCTGTTCCGAGGTAAGGCTCCGGACCACTTCCAGCCACGCTTCGAATGCTTTGTTGTCCATGGGTGTCGACCGCCGTTCCCAAGCCGCCATTCGCGGTTAACACTTCTCAATAAATAACGCAATGAGAGCCATATATATTCATAATTGCTTGTGGTCGCTCGCTGCCACAGAAAACGCCCTGTCCACAATTTTGAAAACGAGACCATCAGCAAGGCCATCAACGGCAACAGAACGCCGCCGCCGATATAGACCGCCTCCAGTGTCAGCGCCGCGAGTTTGGCCGGCAGCCGCAGCCGGATCAAACTCGGACGGTTGCGCTTGCCGGCGGTCGTACCGAACCGCCGCCGCGCGAGGAACCTACGCTGCCACAGCGTCACCAAAACGGTGACGGCCAGCACGACCATCCCGAACGCTGCGGCTTTGCCAAGGTCGGACCGATTTTGCACCATTGCGAAAATTTCGGTCGGGATGAGCCGGATTCCACGTGGCGCGGCGAGAGCCATGGGCACATCGAACAGGCCGGCACTGGTGACAAACACGATCAATGCCGCGGGCAGCAAGGCCGGCATCGCCAAAGGTAACGTGATGTGACGGATTGCGTACCAGAACGACGCGCCGTGGACCCGCGCTGTGTCTTCAAACGCGGCGTCGGTTTCTCGTAATGGCGGGATTGCGAACAGATAGACGTAGGGCGTATAAAACAGCGTCAGCACGAAGATGACGCCGGGGACGCTGTAAATGTTCAGCCATTCCAGGGAAATGCCGAACGAGTTCCGCGCCAGGCCGGTGAGTAAGCCGCCATGCGGGGCGAGCAGATAAATCCAGGAGATCGCGCCAACATAGGGCGACAGGAAGAACGGTACCAGGTTCACCGTTTCCAGCCAGCGCCGTCCAGGCATATCGGTGCGGCAGACCAGAAACGCGAGGCTGAACCCCAGGATCAGACTAAGCACCGTGGTGCAGACACCGCTGATCAATGTGTTGACAGCGGCGCTGACGAAGCGCGGATCGCCGAACAGGTTAGTGTAATTTCCAAGCGATAAATGGGGCCAGCCGCCGGTCCAGACCAGCAGGCTACGGACGGCGGTGGCCAGTAACGGTGCCGCGATCAAAGCGGCCCCAATGGCCACGCCCGCCGCCGGCAGCCGTTGTGCCCATCCACCCTTGTCGTCCACCTGCGTCACGCCTCCCCGCCGGTCCGGACGTTGGTCCGATTGGCCGTTCTGTGATAGGATCGTGGTTTAAGCACACTTCGCACCCTCGCCAACTACCAGCCACAGAGACGGCCCATGAAATTCGGACTGTTCGGCGCCGCGACGGCGCAACGCTCCAATAACCCCGACGTCGACAGCTCGGCGGGCTTCAGGGATTATATCGACTATGTGATCGAGGCGGAAACGCTCGGTTACGAGAGCGTCTTCATTGTCGAGCATCATTTCACCGGCTTTGGCCAGGTCTCCGCCACGCTCAATCTGCTTACCTGGATCGGCGCCAAGACCTCCACCATCCGGCTGGGCACCGCGGTGCTCGTGTTGCCGTGGCACAATCCGGTACTGCTGGCCGAGCAGGCCGCGACGGTCGATCTGCTGTCCGGCGGACGGCTGGATTTTGGCGTCGGCAAAGGCTACCGCCACAACGAATACGAGGGCTTCCGAATCCCGATGGAGGAAGGCCAGGCACGGTTCGAGGAATCGATCGACATCATCACGAAATCCTGGGTGTCCAACGAACGTTTCGATTTCCGTGGTAAATTCTGGTCGTACGACGGCATCGTGGTGGAGCCGCCGACGATCCAGCGCCCGCATCCGCCGTTCTGGCAGGGCGCGGGTCACCCGGACTCGATCCGCCGGGTCGCCGCGCGAGGTCACCATTTGTTGCTGGATCAGTTTGCCTCGATCGATGAGACGGTGCGCCGGTTCAATATCTACCGCGACGCGATGATCGCCAACGGCTTCGGGTTCAACCCGCTTCAGGTCGGCGTCGCGCGCGCTTTTTTCGTCGCGGACAGTGAAGCCGAGAAGGACGCCGCGATCGAACGCCGCATGGTCGCGCAGAAGCGCCTGCACGACATCAGCCAGCGGCCCGATCGTAATAATACGGCCAGTATCATGGCTTTCTCCGATACCAGGGAAGCGAACGAGGAAGCGACATTGTTCGGAACTCCGGACGAGATCATCGCGAAAATCCAACGTCTGCGCGATCAAGGAGTGGAATACATCCTGCTGAACGGCGGTGGTACCTCGCGGGAAAACCTGCGGCGCTTCGCGAGCGAGGTCATGCCCGCGTTCAAGGGCGTGGCGCAGAGGCGGGCGGCGGAGTAAGCGCGGGCCTTTGCCCCGGACCCCACCAGGAGGCGCCGCCTCCTGGACCTCCGGCAAAGGCACTGCCTTTGCAATCCATTCATTGGTTGGGAGTGGGTGGGGCCTGCTCGTTCGTTGCAACCATCGAGCAGGCCCCACCCACTCCCAACCAAATTAACCGGTTCCAAGGGCCGCTGCCCTTGGCGGGAGCCCAGAGGGCAGCGCCCTCTGGTGGGGTCGGGGGCAAAGCCCCCCTACATCCAGCCCTGTAGCTCGGCCGCTTCCTGCCGGCATCGTTCCGGCCCGCCGAGCCCAACGCGTCGACCGCGAGCGACGACAGCCGAAACCCCAGCATGGTGCCGCCATACTTAACGATCATGCGTTTGACGCCGGACTCAATGCCTTGCGCGGCCTCGGTCAGAAGTCTGAGGTTATGGGCTTTCCACGCGATGACCTCGCCTTGCAGACGCAGCAGGCGGTCGCGGAATTCGGCCTGGCGGATCAACGGCACGCCATCGACTTCCGTAACCGACAAAAGTTTTATCAGTTGCTCCAGCCGCGCGGTCATTTTGCCGGCATCGCCGATCATCGAGCGTTCATGCTTCAGCGTGACATTTGCCACGTACCAGCCTTTGCCGCGGCCAACGAGAATCTGAGTTTCCGGTACCTTCACGTCGGTGAAGAATACCTCGTTGAACTCGCTCCGCCCTGTCATGGTCTTTAAAGGGCGGCGATCAAGCCCGGGACTGTCCATCGAGAGAAGAAGATAGGACAGGCCTTCATGTTTGGGTTTGTCCGGCTCCGTGCGGCACAACAAGAACATCATGTCCGCGTAATGCGCGGAACTGGTCCAGATTTTCTGGCCGTTCACGACCCAGAATCCGTCCTTCAATTCGCCTTTGGTCTGCGCGTTGGCGAGGTCGCTGCCATTGCCCGGTTCGGAATAACCCTGGCACCAGATGATGTCGCCCCGGATCGTTGGACCAACGTAGGCGCGCTTCTGCTCCTCGGTGCCGACTTCGAGCAGCGTTGGCACCAGCATCGATACGCCCTGATTGGTCAGGCCCGCATACACATTGGCGCGCGCGAATTCGCTGGCGATGACGGCGGCTTCCATGACGTCGGGCTTTTTACCCGCGCCGCCATACTCGGTGGGGATGGTGCGGCCGACATAGCCGTGCTCCAGCAGCGTCTTCTGCCAGTCCAGGGTCTTTTGATCCGGCCGCTTCCGTCCACCGCCGACCTTGGGCGACTTATGCCCATGCGTCGCGAGGAACGCGCGAATTTCCGCCTGCAGCGCCTGATATTCCGCGGACAGACTCAAATCCATCGTGGCCTCCGTTTCGTTCCGTGTATGTGAGGATGGCGCGGCAACGCCATCCTGACCAGAGCGACCGATCAGCCGTTTTGCATGATGTGGATCGTGCGCGTCGCGATGAGCTCCCGGGTCTTCGCGGCATAAGCGGCCATGTGCGCGGACGCCGCATGGGCCTTCAGGTGGTCGGCGCTTTCCCACTTCTCGACCACCACGAAGGTGTCGTCGCCATAGGGCGCGGGGGAGTTCGCCGCGTCGATCACGGGCCCGTATTCGATGCAGCCGGCCTCGGCATGCACGGCGGGTATGTTGGCATGGAACGCCGCCAGAATCGTGGCCCGCTGGCCCGGCTTGGCGGTGATGACGGCGAGGACGTGAATCATGGATATGCTCTCCTGGATAACGATGGGATGCGCTTTCGGCGCGCCGTCGCGTAGCATGCCCCAAACTGACGAGGAAACGAAGCCATGAGCTATGAGGCGCCCTATCTGGGCTTGAAAGTGATCGACCTCAGTCAGGGTGTCGCGGGTCCCTATTGCGCCATGTTGCTGGCTCAGTACGGCGCCAATGTCATCAAGGTCGAGCCGACGGACACCGGCGATTGGGCGCGTGGTCTCGGCAAAACGTACGGCGATCACACCGCGTATTCGATCCCGGCCAACGTCGGAAAGCGCTCGATCGCGCTCGATCTGAAGCAGGGCGCGGGCCGCGCCGTGTTATGGCGGCTGATCCAGGGCGCCGATATTTTCGTGCAGGGCTTCCGTCCCGGCGTGATCGAGCGGCTGGGATTCGGGTATGACGCCGTGGCGGCGCGGGAGCCGCGGATTCTGTACTTGTCGGTATCCGGTTTCGGTCAAAAAGGACCACTCGCGGAACGGCCCGCGATGGATCCGGTGTTGCAGGCCTATACCGGCATGATGTCGGAAAACCGCGGCCAGGATGGCATCCCGCACCGCATCCCCTTCATTTCCATCGACATGAGCACGGCGATCTATTCGTTTGGCGCCATCGCGACGGCGTTGCTCGCGCGTCAGCACGAGCCGCGTGGGCGGCATATCGACGCCAGCCTGATGCAGGCGGCGGCCGGTTTGCAGGTGGTGCGGCTGATGTCTTCATATCTGGAGGGCGGCGTGGTCCGGCCCGCCATCCCGCCAAGCGGGGTTTACCGGACCAAGGACGGGTTCATGCAGATCACCGTCGTGCGTCCCTGGGAATGGGAAGGCTATTGCAAGGCCGTGGATCGACCCGGATTCGGCGCGGACGAAACACTCCGTACCGCCGATGGGCGTGAGCCTCGCACGGCCGAGCTGGACGGCGTGCTGCGCGCCTTGCTCGCCTCGGACACCAGCGCGGCGTGGTCGGCGAAATTCTCCGCCAACCGGGTCATGCACGAAACCCTGAACTCCTATCCCGACTTCTTGAAACAGGACCATGTCGCGGCGAGCGGAATCGTCGCGTGGACGAACCATCCCGGCGTGCCGCAACCGATCCCGTTGCCGAATCTGATCGGTTTGCCCCCGTTCCAGGACGGTACAGCGCGGGCGGTCTCGCCCTCCAAAGGCGAACATGGCGAGGAAATATTGGGCGAGCACGGTTATTCCGTCCAGGAGATCGGACAATTGCGGGAGGCAGGGATTCTCGTCGCCGGATAACAAATGTCGGGATATCTTGTACAAGCGCACCTTAAACTTTGACTCTCGGCCCGTCCCCCATCGTCATGGCCCGCTTTGTCCGGGTCACCGGTCGCGGCACTGTGCCGCCACGGATGGCCCGATCTGGTCGGGCCATGACGGGGTGGGGCGGTGCCATAGGTCAAGCGTTCGGATGGTTGGTAGCGCGCGGCGGATCATCTCGATCGGGTCGGGCCATGACGGGAAGGGGCGGTGCCATAGGTCAAGCGTTCGGAGGGTTGGCATTACCCGGCGGATCAGCTCGGCCCTTTATCCAGCCACACATCGCCCAGATCCTGGCCCAGGAAATGGGAGGGCGTGATGTGCCAGCCTTTCACCCGGCGGGAGAGGACGACGATTCGATTCCACCACAGTAACGGCACCGCGTTGGCCTCGGTCATCACCTGCCGCTCGAACTGCCGCACGGCCTTCAGACGTTCGCGCGGGTCGCTGGTGACCGCCTGGCCGATGAACAGCGCGTCGAGGAAGCGGTCCGTCGATCCCGCATGGTTCAGCGGCGACAGATCGCGGGAGATATAGTGCGACAATTGCGGCGTCGGATCGTCGACCGTGTCCGCGCCGAAGCCCAGGGCGGTGGCGAAATTCCCCGACTCCAGGGCCGCCTGCCACGCCTTGGTCGGCAGTTTCTCGACCGTCCCGGTGACGCCGATTTCGCGCCAGGATCGAATGACCAGATCGGCGCCCGCGTCGTATGGCATGGGGACATCGCCCCGGCTCAGCAGCGTGATCTTCAGGTTGCGTTGACCGGCCTCAGTCAGCAACCGTTTCGCCTCCGCCCGCGAGGCCGCGATGTCGCGGGAGAATCCGGGTAGCGTGACAAGTTCGGCCTCCGACGCGCCCATCGCGGTCCCTGGCCGCATCACGCCGCCGACGTATTTCAGAAATGTCGTGGCGGACAGGGAAGCGGCCGCTTGCCAGCGGTCGACCGACAGCGACAGGGCCCGCCGGACGCGCGTGTCATCGAAAGGCGGGCGTTTGGCGTTGAACACAAGCGGCATCACGTTGTTCCACGGTATCTCGGACACCGCCGCGTCGCCACCCATCGCCGCGACCAGCCTGTCGCGATCGGCGGGCGAGAATCCGCGGAACTGCGCCAGCACGCGGCCGCTTTCCATCGCTTTGATCGCGGCCTCGCCGGTCACATAATTCGCCTGGAAACCATCCATATAAGGGCGCCCCTGGCGGAAATATCCCTCCCATCGTCTTCCCGTCCAATGCTTGCCTTTCACGTGCTCGACGAACACGAACGGCCCGGAACCAAGAATGTTCGCCTTCGGAAACAACGGATCGGCTTTGAGTTTCTCCGCGCTGTAGATGCAATTCCAGGGGGACGCGAAGTTCGCCAGCATGACCGCTTCGGGCCACTGCAAGTGAAACACGATGGTCGCCGGATTTGGCGTATCGATTGCGCCGATGGCGCCGTATTCAGCCTGGCGCGCCGAGAACACGCCCGCGGGCGGGCGGGCGATTCGCTGGTAGCTGGCCGCCACATCGGCCGAGGTCAGCTTCGATCCATCGTGAAACCGGATGTCGGGGCGGAGCTTGAACGTATAGGTCATCCGGTCCGCGGAGACGGTCCAGCTTTCCGCCAGATCGCCCTCGATCTTCGGATACGACGTGGTCGAGAATTTCAGCAGCGTGGAATACTGCGGCACGACGGAGTGGATGAACGCGAACGAAATGTTGGCGTGACAATCGTAACTCGGCGGCTCGGCATCGACCGCGAATTCAAGCACGCCACCCCGCGAGGGCGTCGGCTCCGCCCCTTGGGCCGTGCCCACGACGAGCCACAGCCCCGCGAGTACCCACCAAAGGAACATCAGTTGCTCTGGCCGCTTTGCCACCGCCGGAATTGATCGAACAAGGCGTCCTTTTGTTCGCGTGACATTTGCGGTCCGGTCGAGGCTTTTTCCCGTTCCTCCAGGAAGCGCAGGAAGATCGTCCGCAGATCCTGGCCCGCCGCGACCGCGGCATTGCGTTTCAACCACTCATCGGCGGGTGTGAAACGTTGCCATCCCGCGATCTGGCTGGACAGGTTGACCTCGGCCCATTTTCCGTGATGACCGGGTGCCAGCAGAGTCTGAAATTGCGTGAAGAACGTATCGACGACATTGGCGAGCTTGCGATACTCGTCCGATCCGGCGGCGACCGGTCCGGCGAACAATCCGGTCGCGACCGCGACGGTTTCCACTTGCGTATCGCGGGAGATCAGGCCGGGATAATCCGTGGCGTTGAAGCGGCTTGGTACATAGGCAGCCACGACTTCCTGGGTCATCGGTACCGGCACCAAATGCAATCCGGCGGTGTCTGCCAGGCGCAGCAATGGCGCCGGTTTGCCGCCAACGAAGGCGACCGCCGCGATCTCTCCCCGGCGCAATTTGTCGATCGCGACTCCTGGATCCTCATTGCCAAGGATCGGTGAGACTTTCAGGAGGCGGAATAATTGGGTCGCCGTGATGGCGGTGTTCCCCGACCGCGGGCCGACACTGACCACCTGGCCCGCGAGGTCGCCGATCGCGGTGATCTCCGGCCGCGCCAGTAAGTGGAACTCCACGTAGTTCAACTTGGCGATGTAGCTGAGTTTGGTTTCGAGGTCCGGAAACAGCTTCTGGGCGCGAGCGAAATCCAGCACGTCCAACTGGAGGAACGCCATGTCCACGCCGCGTCCCTCCAGCAGGTCGGCGATGTTCGACAGCCCGCCATGGCCAACCAGCGGCAGCAGGCGCCGTGTCGCGCCGTCGTCGATGAGGCCCGCGAGGTCCTCGGCCAGCCGAATCGTGATCCCTGAGGAGCCGCCGGTTTCCAGCCCGACGATATCGGTGCTGGACGGAGCGTCCGCCGCGCGTGCCGGCATGACCCCCATCAGAAGACAAACCGCGACCTGGATCGCGCGAACCATGAACGAACCGGCCATTCCACCCACCTATGCCAGAATGCGGCTGAAGTACGCCGCCCTCTGGTTGGGGGTGACGCCGCGAGTCGGTCAAGCCAGTACCCGCGAAGCGCCAATTGTTCTCTTGATCGCCGGTTGCCCTGACTCGCCTGGTCCGGCTAGGGTGCGGCCACGCGACGGGAACACAGCATGAACGACTTGTTTGGCTCCGGGTCCGGTTCAGCAGGAGCGAAGCCGATAACCCCAGGTGGCACAAAGGATCAGGCCAGGCGCGGAAAGCCGGCCCAGATCATGGGCGCGGACGACTATTCCGCGAAGGATATCGAGGTGCTGGAGGGGCTTGAGCCCGTTCGGCGGCGGCCCGGCATGTATATCGGCGGCACGGATGAAATCTCGCTGCACCATCTGGCCGCCGAAATCCTGGACAACGCGATGGATGAGGCGGTGGCGGGCCATGCCAGCTTCATCGAGGTCACGCTGGAGGAAAGCGGCTTCCTGGTCGTGCGCGATAACGGCCGCGGCATTCCGGTCGATCCGCACCCCAAATTCAAGAACCTGAGCGCGCTGGAGGTGATCCTCACGACGTTGCATTCGGGCGGAAAATTTGGCGGCAAAGCGTACGCGACTTCCGGCGGTTTGCACGGTGTCGGCAGTTCCGTGGTCAACGCGCTGTCCGAGTCGATGGAGGTCGAGGTCGCGCGCGACCGCACGCTGTATAAGCAGAATTTCGCGCGCGGCGTGCCGGTCACGAAGTTGATCAACGCGGGCCCGGTGCATAACCGGCGCGGCACGTCCATCCGATTCCGGCCCGATGCCACGGTGTTCGCCAATCCGCGGTTTCAGCCACCGCGGCTGTATAAACTGTGCCGGTCCAAGGCCTATTTGTTCCGCGGCGTCGAAATCCGCTGGAGTTGCGATCCCGCGCTGCTCAAGGGGATTAAGGACGACACGCCGGCCGAGGCGGTGCTGCACTTCCCCGGCGGCCTGCGCGACAGCCTGGAAGCCGATATCGGCGCCGCGCCGCGCGTGTTGCCCGCGATCTGGTCGGGCGAGGCCGCCCTGCCGGGCGAAGCGACGGGCAAGCTGGAATGGGCCGTCTCCTGGTTGGACGAGGGGGAGGGGTTCCTCGACTCCTACTGCAACACCGTGCCGACGCCGCAGGGCGGGACGCACGAAACCGGCTTCCGCGCCGCGTTGGTCAAGGGGTTGCGCGCCTGGGGCGAGCAACGTGGCAACAAGCGCGCGGCACAGATCACCGCGGACGACGCGCTGGACCCGATCGCGGCGAAATTGTCGCTGTTCATCCGCGAGCCGCAGTTCCAGGGCCAGACCAAGGAAAAACTCACCAACGGCGAGGCCACGCGCCTCACCGAAACAGCGTTGCGTGACCGGTTCGATCATTTCCTGGCGGGCGACCCCGCGTCCGCCGATAATTTGTTGGCCTTCGTTATCGAGCGGGCCGAGGAACGCATCCGCCGTAAGGAAGCCAAGGATACGCCTCGGAAATCCGCCACGCGGCGGTTGCGCCTGCCGGGGAAACTGACCGATTGCACCAGGGAAAACGCCGCCGAGACCGAGATTTTTTTGGTTGAGGGCGACAGCGCGGGCGGCTCGGCGAAGCAGGCGCGCAACCGGGAGACTCAGGCGGTGCTGCCGCTGCGGGGGAAGATTCTGAACGTGGCCTCGGCGTCGGCGGATAAGTTGCGGCAGAACCAGGAGCTGAAGGATCTGATCGAGGCCCTGGGCTGCGGCGTCGGCGACCGGTTCGACCGCGCGAGGCTGCGGTACGGCCGGGTGATCATCATGACGGACGCGGACGTGGACGGCGCGCACATCGCGTCGTTGCTGATGACGTTCTTTTACCGGGAACTGCCAGAGCTGGTGCGGTACGGGCATGTCTATCTGGCGCAACCACCGCTATACCGGCTGACCCAGGGCGCGAAATCGGTCTATGCGATGAACGATGCGGATCGGGAACGGAAGATGAAATCCCAGTTCAAGGCCGGCACCAAAGTCGAGGTCAGCCGCTTCAAAGGACTGGGCGAGATGCCGCCGTCCCAGTTGAAGGAGACAACGATGGATCCGGCGAAGCGGACACTGCTGAAAGTAGTCGCGGCGCCTGAGGAACGCGCCGCCACCGCCGCGCTGGTCGAAAGTCTGATGGGGCGGCGGCCGGAGTTGCGGTTTCAGTTCATCCAGGAACACGCGAAGTCGGTTGAAGAATTGGATGTCTGATCCGGTCAGCCGCTCGTTGGCCAGGGGGCGTTTGGGCCAATCACACGTCGGATACCATCTTTCATCTGAGCCGCGTTGAAATTCATCAGCAACCCCAATGGCGATCCGCTGAGCTTCAGGTAGGTCAGCAGTGGAGCCTCGTGGATCGGGTGAACCTGGTGGACGGCCTTGATTTCCAGGACCAACGCCTCGTCGACGATCACATCCATTTGGAAGTGATGCTCAAGCGTTTTGCCCTTATAAACGACCGGCAACGAAAGCTGGCGGACGAACGGCAGGCCCGCCGACGCGAGTTCCTCGCAAAGACAGGATTCATACACCGCCTCCAGCAGTCCTGGGCCGAGATGTCGATGCACCTCGATCGCGCAACCGATCACGCGGCGGGTGAGGTCGTTGGTTGGCATTGTTTTCATGGCTGATGAATCCTCCTTCGCGAGGATACGCAGCCAAAGGTTAACAATGGATGAATCACTCCCGTAAAATCGTGCTTAGGCGACGCCCAAAGATAAACGAATCGCGCCGCCTTCCTCTCCACGTCATGGTTCGGCTCGACCGGACCATCCGAAGCGGCACTGTACCGCGACCGATGGTCCGGTCGAGCCGAACCATGACGAGGGGAAGCTGGAGCCCGATCGAAGCGATTATCTTTGGGCGTCGCCTTACCAGAGGGTTTGCGTTGTCCGGGCCAGGCCTGGCCATCGGTGACGGCATAGCAAAATCTACCGGTCAGGCACTAATGCCTGACATGCTCCCACTTCTCAGGGGCTCTGGGCCTCTGGGGCTCTCAGATGAATCCTTGCTTGCCTTGCCGTGCGCGCTGACCTGGCGATTTGTGCCACCTTCGATGGGCAGTCCCCCGCGATCGGCACCGCAAGGATTCATCTGAGAGCCCCAGAGGCCCGGAGGCCCTGAGGGTTTCCCGGGTTGAGACTCCGAGCTTCCATTCCATCAGGTCTATCAACGCACCTGGCGATCGGCCTGGGAACGAACGCCCGTCGGATCAGTCGTAGGCCAACGAGATAATCTCGGCGATCAACGCGGGTCGTGTCTGACCTTCGATCTCGATCTCGCTTGCGAAGGTCATCCGCACGCCGCCCTCGATATCCTCGACCTTGAGCAGCTTCTGGCGCAGCCGCACCCGCGATCCCGACGGCACCGGCGAGGTGAACCGCACCCGGTCCGATCCATAATTGATGCCGCGCGAGCGCTTCACAATGTCATGCGTCTGGTGCCCCAGACCCGCGACCAGCGACAGCGTCAGGTACCCATGCGCGATCGTGGTGCCTCCCGGCATTTCCCGCTTCGCGCGTTCCACATCGACATGGATCCACTGATGATCGCCCGTCGCGTCGGCGAATTTGTCGATCATCGCCTGATCCACCAGCACCCAATCGCTGGCGCCGAGATCCTCGCCCACATGGGCCTTCATATCGGCGGGCTTGTCCACGGTCAGCATGTCTCTCTCCCACGAAACGTTCGCGCGATTTGTAGCGCCCGGCGTGACGCTGTCGAGGGGCACATCGGCTTTGCCTCCGACGGCCTGGAAGGCTATCGTCACGACCTGGAGGATAACGCCGATGAGCCAGACCCGTTTGTCGCAGCGCCAGGCCGCGTTTCGCGCCGATTTCCGCGCCCGAATCGCTCCCGCCTATTTCGGCTGGGCTCATGTCGCCCTGATTTTCGCGCTTGGCCTTTCGGCCATATGGTTCTGCGCCCGTCAGGTCCACTCCGCCGCCTGGTATGAGTATCTCGTCATCCCCGCCGCGTTCGGTGTGTCGAATGTTTTCGAGTGGTGGATTCACCGCTACATCATGCATCGGCCGGTGAAAGGTTTCATGGGTATCTATAAGCGCCACACGCTCGCGCATCACCAGTTCTTCACCGACGTCGAGCCAACGATCGACAACTCGCGCGATTTCCGGATCGTGTTCTTTCCGCCCTATGCGCTGGTCGCGTTCATGGCGTTGTCGCTTCCGCCCGCCACGGTCCTGGGGCTGCTGGGGTTCGCGAATGCCGGATGGATGCTGCTGATCACCAACGTGGCCCTTTATCTTAACTACGAAACGTTCCACTTCTGCTGCCATGTCAAGGACGACCGCTTTGTGCGGCATATTCCGCTCGTCAATTCGATCCGCCGCCATCACATCGCGCATCACAACACCGCGATCATGATGGAGCGGAACTTCAACCTGACTTATCCCGTCGCGGACTGGTTCTTTGGCACATCGGACCTTGCCTGCGGGCTGTTGAAGCATGTGTTCAACGGCTACGACACCAGCCGGGTGCGGCTGGATTTGAAACGAGTGAGGAACACGACCGACGATGTGCGCGTGGGCCATGTTCCGGCCGCGGCGGAATGAACCAGCCACGGGTGCGTATCAAACAGGGACGCGCCAGCCTGATCGGCGGTATCGCCGTTGCGCTTGCCAGTTTCATACTCTGGTCCGGAGTGGCGCGAGAGTTCGGGGCGGAATCCGCTGTCTGGATCATTCTGGGCGGGATCGTCGCGGGTGGGATCGGGATTTGGATCAGGGTCGCCGATCTGTAGGCTCGAACGGTGGCCGCAACCCTCATTGACCGCGCCCGGAGACGAGAGATGACAGGCAACGACACCAACCAGCAAGGGCCGGCAACGGACGTCGTGGCGGCCGCCAGAAACCTTGCCCCCTTGGTTCTCGCCGCCCGCGACGAAGCCGAGCAAATCCGGCATTTGCCGCCCAGGGTGGCGAAGGCGTTCGCGGCGGCCGGATTGTTTCAGATGTATTTTCCACGCTCCATGGGTGGGTTGGAATTGCCGCCTCTGACCGCGTTCCAGGTGATCGAGGAAATCTCGAAGACCGATGGTTCCGCCGGTTGGTGCCTCATGGTCGCCAACGGCATGTCGGCCTTCATGAGCCTGATGCCGGCGGAGATCGGGCGCCATTTCGCCGGTTATCCCGCCGATTTCCGCGCCGCCGGCTCGCTCCGTCCCCTGGGCAACGCGACCATCGTCGAGGGCGGGTATCGCGTGAACGGGCAATGGAATTTCGCCAGCGGGATCGATCATGCCAATTGGTTGTATTGCTCGTCGAATGTCATGGAAAATGACAAACCTCGATTGACCGCCGAGGGAAAGCCGGTGGTGCGGGCCATGTGGGTGCCACGCGATCGAGCCACCATCGTCGATACCTGGTCGGTGGTTGGCATGCGCGGCACCGGCAGTCAGGATTTCACGGTTGACGATGTGTTCGTGCCGAGCGCGCACACCTTGTCCATCGCCGATCCGCCGCGCGAAACCGGGCCACTCTACCATCCGCGGATGATGTTCACGGCGACCTGGACCGGCACCGTCGCGAACGCGCTCGGCATCGCCCGTGGCGCCATCGACGCGTTCGTGGATCTGGCGGGCCGCGAAGGCACCACCATGTCGCCGGAGCTGCTGCGGAACCGGCCCTACGCACAGGCGCGCCTCGCGGAAGCCGAGGCGATCGTCAATGCCGCCCGCGCTTACGTCATCGATGCCGTCGGCACCGCCTGGGCCGCCGCTTGCTCGGGCACCGCGGACATGGACCGCCCGGTGGCTCAGGCGCGGTTGGCGATCGCGCATGGGATGCGAGAGTCGGTGCGGGCGGTCGATCTGGTGTTCCACGCCGCCGGCACGAACGCGGTTTACAACAAGAACCCGCTGGAGCGGTACTTTCGGGACGCGCATGTCGCGGTGCAGCACCTCGCGGCATTGCCGGTGCACTTCGAATCGGCGGGAAAGGTGCTGATGGGATTGCGGCCAACCGACCTGGGGTGGTGAACGCCGTGGCGAGGGCGGAGGCGCGGTGACCGGGGCCTCGATCCCGCGGTAGACTGCGACGCGCCCATCCCTGGAGAGTCCTTGCAATGCCAGACCCCGCCATGATCTCTGTCGACGAGGCCCGCGCCCGCATCCTGGCGGGTCTACGCCCGATGCCGGCCGAGATTGTCGCGCTGGCCAATGCCTGGAACCGAGTCACGGCCGAACCGGTGGTCGCCCGCCTGACCCAACCGCCTTCGGATGTCTCCGCAATGGACGGCTATGCGCTGCGTGCCGCGGATGGCGGCCCCGGCGCGACCCTGACGGTGATAGGCGCCGCGCCCGCGGGGCATCCCTTCGCTGGCGAGGTGGGGCCGGGCCAGATCGTGCGGTTGTTCACCGGCTCCGTCGTGCCCGCGGGCGCGGACGGGATTCTGTTGCAGGAGGACGCGAGCCGGAATGGCGATATCGTGACAGTCAACGAGGCGGTTGCCTCCGGCCGCCACATCCGCCGCGCCGGTCAGGATTTCTTCCACGGCGATACGGTGATACCGGCGGGACGGCGTATGACCGCGCGGGACGTCGGTCTCGCGGCCGCGGCCAACCATCCATGGATCAGCGTTCATCGCCAGCCGCGTGTCGCGATCCTGGCCACGGGCGACGAGATCGCAATGCCCGGCGAGCCAATCCCGCCGGGCGGCATCGTCAGCTCCAACTCCCACGCGTTGGCCGCATTGGTCCGGGCGATGGGCGGCGATCCCACCGTGTTGCCGGTGGCCAAGGACACGACCGAGGCAATCGCCGCCGCCGCCGATCAGGTTGTCGGGTTCGATTTGCTGGTGACGACAGGCGGCGCGTCGGTGGGCGATCACGACCTGGTGATCTCCGGACTGCAAACCCGAGGACTGGTCGTGGATTTCTGGCAAATTGCCATGCGGCCCGGCAAACCGCTGCTGTTCGGCCAAATGGGCGCGGTCCCGGTCCTGGGTTTGCCCGGAAACCCGGTCTCGGCGCTGGTCTGCGCGGCGCTGTTTCTGCTGCCCGCGCTGGCATTGATGCAAGGCCTGCCCGCCGGGCCGCCTCCCACGGTTTCCGCCATTCTGGGCGCGCCATTGCGGGAGAACGACCGCCGCGCCGACCATCTGCGAGCCACGGTTTCGACGGACAACGCGGGGCGCGTCGTCGTGACGCCGTTCCCTGTGCAAGACTCGGCGATGCTGCGGCGGCTGGCATCGGCCGACGCGCTGGTTTTGCGGGCCCCCTTCGCGCCCGCGCTGGCGGCTGGCGCGGAGGTCTCGGTCATCCGGCTGGATACCCTGGGAATCTGATCCACGGCCGACCGGCGTTAACCGTTTAGTGAAGTCTGTGTGAGAGCGTGAGCAATTGCCCCTTGCACAATCTGTATCATGTGTGATACACACCGGATCGGAACGCACGCATGACCCGAACGTCCCTGACCGAGCTTCCCGTGATCTTCTATCGCACGGCGGGAGGATCGGAGCCGGTGCGGGACTGGTACGAAGCCTGCCGGCAGACGATCGCCGGGAAATCGGCACGGATCTCGCGACGGTACAAATCGGCTGGCCTGTCGGGATGCCGTTGTGCCGCGCTCTGGGCGGAGGCTTGTGGGAAGTGCGTTCGCCATTACCCAGCCACCGCATCGCGCGGGTGCTGTTCTTTGTGGATGAGGGACGGATCGGTGTCGTCCATGGGTTCGTCAAGAAGACCCAGCAAACCCCGCCGGACGACCTTGCGCTCGCGCGCGAACGAATGAAGGAGATGAAGACGTGACCACCAAAAATCCGCACTGGGGCAGTTCGCTCGACGATCTGCTGAATGAGGACGGCATCCGGGAGCAGGTCCGCGCCGAAGCCGCGACCCGCGTCGTCGCATGGCAGCTGGAACAGGAAATGAAGAAGCAGGGGATCAGCAAATCCGATCTCGCCGCGCGGATGGGCACCAGCCGCGCCCAGTTGGACCGGATCCTGAAGGCCGAGGGGAATGTGACGGTGGAAACGCTGCGGCGCGCGGCGGCTCTGGTCGGCCGGGGCCTGAAGGTGGAGTTGGTCTGAACGGCGGAAAGCCGGCCTCGCCGGCGATCACGCGACCTGGAAGCGGTGCACCCCGTCATTCCCGGTTTCCCGGAACAGTTCGCGGCGCCCGGTCATATAATTCAGATGCGCCAGCACCTCGCCGAATGCGAAGCCGGTCTGGTGCGCGTCCAGGGCGCGGTCGAACAAGGTGGGCACCAGATCGGCGGCGGACAGAGGCCGTTCGCGGCAGCCATCGGCGATACGGGCGCAACGTAGCGCATGATGCTCGATGAGTTCGTCGATCCGTGTGTGCAAGCCCAGGAAGGGGAGACCATGGCCGGGCAGGACCAGAACGTCGTTGGGCACCGTGGCGCGCAGGGCGGCGAGGTCGATCAGATAGGTGCCAAGCGGATCCTCCGCCGGTTCCACGGGATGTACACTCACGTTGGGCGAAATGCGCGCGATGACCTGGTCCGCCGCGAAGAACAGCCGGTCCGATTCCTGATGTAACGTCGCTTGTTCCAGCGCGTGGCCACCACCCGTCAGGATACGGAAATCCCGCCCGCCCACGCGTCTGACGTCGCCATGCTGGATGCGATCGTATGACTCCGGCACACCCGTGGTCAGGCGAAGGTAGTTATGCCCGCGCCCCAGCACGATGTTCGTGGTTTCCTCCGTGAGGCCGTTGGCGCGGTAAAATTCGCGGTGCATGCCGTCGTACATATCGCCGCGGCCATGCGCTGCCATCAGGTGATACAGATACTCGGTCCGCGGCATCGCCAGTTTCAAACCGAAGGATTGCGCCAGCCATCCCGCGAGTCCGACATGGTCGGGATGGAAATGGGTCACCAGCATCGCGCTGAGGCGCTGGCCTTTCAGCGGACCGTTCAGAATGCCGTCCCAGCCGGCCCGGCATTCATCGGTGCCCAGGCCGGTGTCGAGCACCAGCCAACCATTATCGTCCTCGATGAGATAGATGTTCACGTGATTGAGCTGAAACGGAAGTTTCAACCGAAACCACAGCACGCCAGGGGCGATCTCAAGGATTTCGCCGGGCGCGGGAGGCGCGGCGATGGGAAACGTCAGGGATTGAATGTCCATCAGGCCGCCAGTTGCTCCACGGTCATGCCGTCGCCGGCGACGGTGGTGCGGCGCATGTCGCGCACCTTGGTCTCATCGAAGCGTGTCACCCGATGCATGGTCGAGCGATTGTCCCACATCACCATATCGTATTGTGTCCAGACGTGTTTATGAACGAAGCGAGGCTGCACCGCGTGTTCGGTCAGATCGCGAATGAACATCCTGGCCTCCGGCATCGGCCAGCCGACGATGGTGCCAATATGCGATGCCAGGAACAGGGATTTTCGGCGTGTGACCGGATGCACGCGCACCAGCCGCTGGCGGACCGGTTTGAACATCGCGCGTTCCTCATCCGTCAGATCGGTAAAGCCCAAAGCACCACGCGAGTAAATTAACGAATGTTCGCAGACCAGATCCTCGATCTCGGACCTGGTCCTGGCGTCGAGCGCGTCGTAGGCCGCGCGCATGTCGGCGAACTCCGTGCGTCCGCCTTTATCGACGGCGGTGCGTCCTGACAGGATGGAATATTTGGCGGGCACGGCGCGGAACGAACTGTCGGAATGCCAGAGTTGATTGCCCAGATTGAACATGCGGCGGCGATCGTCCCGGGGCAGGGGCTTGTGGTCGGCGCCAAGGTTCGACACGTCGGCCATGAAGGCGCCCAGGCGCTGCTGGCTGGCCTGGGTGACATTGCCCCCGCCGGTGACCTCCAGCGCGCCGAAATTCAGGCTGAACGTCTTTTGCTGCTCATCGGTGACTGCCTGGCCGTGATAAATCAGCACCGCATACCGATCCATGCCGGCCTCCAGCCCCGCGACCTCGGTGGCGGTCAGCGGGCGCGTGAGATCCACGCCGGAAACCTCGCCCGCGAAGTCCGGCGTGAGGGAACGGATGCCAATCGCCATGGTTGAACCTCCTGACATAAGGCGGTTTACGGGTTCGCGAGCCGGTTCACAATCTCGTCTGGCGTGGCGGTCCGGAACGGCCCCGTTTTGAGGCCGGCCAATGTGCGGAGCATTTCCCGATGCAGCCACGGGATACGCCGCATCGGATCGAACACGAGATCGCGGATCCACGGAAGTGTCGCGGAGTCCGATTGGAAGAACCGCGTCATCGCCCAACTCGCCTGCTGGTAAAACCGCACATGCGCGCGCCTTGCATGAGCGTAACGTTCAAACGCTGTCTTCAGATCGGGTGCCGCCGCCAGAGCATCGGTCAGCACCACCGCGTCGATCAACGCCTGGTTCGCTCCTTGACCCAACTGGGGAGAGGTCGCGTGTGCGGAATCTCCGATCAGCACAAGCCTGTCCCGCCAGGGGCGGTACGTGCTGAAATGCTGGTATGTCGCGTGCGTGAATTCGTCCGGCCCGGTCAGGCCCGCCAGGACCGGCGCCAATGCGGGCCACAGCGTCCGGGCTTCCTCACGCCACGCATCGAATCCGCCGCGCCAGGCTTCGTATCGATCATTTCGCAAACTCCAGAACAAGGCCGCCATTGGGGCTTGCCCGACGGCCATCCGCCCCGCGGGTAAATATCCCAGCATCACCTTGGCGCCCGCGTAACGTTGCGCCAGCGTTGCTGGTCCGATGCCGGCATCCGGGACCGTCGCCCAAACCGCGCCATAGGGAAACGGCCGCGGCGGGCGATCGGTGACAAACTCACGCAGCATGGAACGTGCCCCGGACGCGTCGACGATAAGATCCGCGTCCGCGAGCATGGGGTCGGCGGCGGACCGGACTTCGCGTCCCGCGAGAAATGGAACATTTGTCTGTCGAAACGTCTCCCACAGCACCGCGTGCAACGCCGCCCGATGCACCGCTACCCCGTGGGTCGTCGCGCCAAGTCCGCCATAATGCAGATCGAATATGGTACGCCCGGTATCAGTCAGCCCGTGCAGGCGGTCGATGCGGTGGCCAAGAGCCGTGATAACCTCCCGCAAGCCGAGCCGTTCGAGCGCGACAAGCCCAGCTGGTTGCAACAGCAGTCCAGATCCGATGGGTCTGGGCTCGACGAAACGTTCCATTAATTTGACATTATGACCGCGCCGCGACAGCAGGATCGTCACCGCCAGACCGCCGACCCCCGCGCCCACCACGGTGACATTGCGGGCCTGGTTCAGTCGGAGATCCCAGCGACGGTCGTGCGGCGCATATCGCGAACGCGCGTTTCGTCGAACCGGGTGACGCGGTGCATGGTGACCCGGTTGTCCCACATCGTCAGATCGTTTCTTCGCCAGGAATGGGAGTAAACGAACTTGCGTTGTGTCGCATGCTCGGTCAGATCGCGCAGGAAGGCGCCGTACTCGTCCATGCCGGCGTCGATCGCGGCGATGGTTTCATTGGAGACTGGTCGCGTGATGTCGACCCCCGAGACCTCGCCAGCGAAGCCATCGTTCATGGAAACGATGCGCAAGCGGGGTTCGATGGCCCCTGCATCCAACGCGCCTGAATCGCGACTCATGCCAGCGGCCATAAGTTCCGACTCTCGCCAGGATCGTCATCCCCGGGCTTGTCCCGGGGACCGGACCAGCACTGTGCCGCCACCGGTCCCCGTGACAAGCCCAGGGATGACGAACAGGTGGCGTATCGCCACCAGTCAACACTTATGGCCGCTGGTGTCACACCCATCACGTCATGCCCCGACGGCGCCATTCATTCCGCCGCCATCGATTCCTGGGCCACGGTCGGCGCCGTTCCCGCCACCGTCGTGCGCCGCATATCGCGAACCTTCGTGGAGTCGAATCGCCGCACCCGGTGCATCGTGGCGCGATTGTCCCACATCACCAGATCGAACGGCCGCCATTTGTGCGCGTAAACGAAACGTCTTTGCGTCGCGTGCTCGGTCAGATCACGGATGAAGGCGCGTCCTTCCGGCACCGGCCAACCGATGATCTTACCGATATGCGACGCCAGATAGATCGACTTTCTCCCACTGACCGGGTGCGTCCGCGTCAGCACCTGCCGCACCGGGCGCATCGTCGCCCGCTCGGCGTCCGTCAGGTCGTCGAACCCCAACGATTCGCGCGAATGGATCAACGAGTGTTCGCAAACCAGGTCCGCGATCTCGGCCTTGGTCTCGTCATCCAGATCATCGTAAGCGGCGCGCATATCCGCGAATTCGGTTTCGCCGCCCTCATCCACCACGATCCGTCCGGACAACAAAGAGTACTTCGCGGGCACTGCTTTGAATGAACTGTCCGAGTGCCACAACATGTTGCCAAGGCCGTACAGCCGCCGCCGATTATCCCGCGGCAACACCGTGTTATCCGTGTCCAGATTCGACACGTCGGCGAAGGCGGGATGCAGCCGTAGTTCGCCCGGTTTGCTGATGCCCGTGCCGCGGGTTTCCTCCAGATCGCCGAACCCCCGCGAAAATTCCAGTTGCTGCTCGTCCGTGATCCGCTGATCGCGGAACACCAGCACGGCGTGTTCCGCGATGGCGGCCTCGATCGCCGACACTTCCTCAACCGCCAACGCCCGCGTCAGGTCCACGCCGCCGATTTCCGCGGCGAACAGATCGTGCAGCGGACGAACCGTGAGGGCCATCGCGTTACTCCGCCGCCATCGCCGGAAGTCTTACCTCCAGGCCGGTCCCTTTCAGCGAGGTCCGGCGAAGGTCGCGCACTTCCTTCAGATCGTCGAAGCGGGTCGCGCGGTGCATGACGGTGCGGTTATCCCAAATCACCATCTCATTGACCTGCCACTTATGGCTGTAGACGAACTGAGGCTGCGTCGCGTGTTCCATCAGATCGCGTAGGAAGGCGCGCGCCTCGGGCACCGGCCAGCCCACGATGCCGCCGATATGCGACGACAGGTACAGCGACTTCCGCCCGGTCTTCGGATGCGTGAACACCAGCCTGTGCGGCACCGGCTTCAGATGTTCCTCGAAGCCCGGGTTGTATTCGCCAAACCCGATTTGTTCCCGGGAAAAAACGATCGAGTGCTCGCAGATCAGGCCTTCGACTTCCTGCTTCTCCGCCGCGCTCAGCGCGTCATACGCGGCCCGCATGTCGGCGAACTGCGTGTCGGCGCCCTTACTGGGCACGATCCGCGAATGCAGCAGAGTATACCCCGCGCCGATCGGGCGGAACGACGCATCGGAGTGCCACAGCCGGTTCGCAAGCGCATACATCCGGCGCTTGTCGTCGCGCGCGCGTAGCCGGGTGGTGTCCGCGCCATTGAAGTTGGAGATATCGCCGAGTTCCAGTTGCTGAAACCGCCGTTCCTCCGGCTTCGCCATCTGCCCGGCGAGGGTAATTTCAAGTTCGCCGAAATTCGCGGTGAAGGCGACCTGTTCCTCATCGGTCAACGGTTGGTCCGGGAAGGTCAGCACGGCATACTGATCCATCCCGCGCTCGATCGCATTGACGATATCGCGGGTCAGCGGCTTGCAAATGTCGATGCCGGTGACCTCGCCCGCGAATCCGTCCTGAACCGCGCGGATATTGAAACCATTTCCGGCCATGGCCTGTGCTCCTGCCTTTATCTAAGCTGCTCTTTGGATTTGCGCGACCGTCACGCCGTCGCCGCGAATGGTGGTGCGCCTTAAGTCGCGCACGTCGGACAGATCGTTATAACGCCTGGCCCGGTGCATCGTTGCGCGGTTGTCCCAGATCACCAGATCCCATGGCGACCAGACATGCGCGTAGACGAAACGGCGCTGCACGGCGTGCTCGGTCAGGTCACGGATCAGCATCCGCGCTTCCGGCACCGGCCAGCCCACGATCCCTCCGATATGTGCCGACAAATACAACGTCTTTCGCCCGGTGCGCGGATCGAACCGCGCCAGCCGGTGCCGCACTGGTGTCAGTTTGTCCTGATTTTCCGCGCCGTAATCGACCTTGAGGAACCCGATCTGCTCCCGCGAAAACGCATTGGAGTGTTCGGTCACCAGATCCTCGATGTCGGCCTTCATGTCTTCGTCCAGCGCGTCGTAAGCGGACCGCATGTCGGCGAATTCCGTGTTGCCGCCGGTGCCCGGAACGACACGGGCCGACAGCAACGAATACTTCGCCGGCACCGCCCGGAACGACGCGTCGGAATGCCACAGCCGGTTGCCCAGTGCGGTCAGCCGCATCCGGTCCGATGCCGCGCGCAACTTCCCGTCCCGATCCAGATTTGAGATATCGGCCATCTCCATCCGGGCAAGCCGCCGATCCCGGGCTTTACTCATCTCGGCACCTGATGAGACCTCCAGCTCGCCGAAATTCCGGCTGAACGCCAACTGGGTTTCATCGGTAAAGCGCTGGCCGTGGAAGATCAGCACGCCATACTGGTCCATGCCGTCGTCGATCGCCGCCACCTGATCCCGGGTCAATGGCTGGGTCAGATCGATATCCGAAACCTCTCCGGCGAACCCGGATGGGGTGAGAGGGCGGATGGTCAGGGGCATGCGTGAGGTCTCCGGCGCGATCCTACCGGTGAGTATAACCCTCAATCGGCCCGGTTTGCCAATGCGGGATAACGCCTTGGCGGCATCGCGCACAGCGCGGCCATCAGCGCGGCGATCGGGATTGGTTCGGGGATGGTCTGACCCGAGAGCGTGAAATGACCCCAGGCCTGACTGATCTCAAATTCGTCGCCGTTGTCGAAACCAAACGGATCGCCGCCCTGAAGGACGAAATTATCCGTCACCAGCCCGTGCGGGTCGGTCCGGAACACTCCGGAATGGATATCGAGATCGGCGACCGCCAGCTTCATCGGCCCGCTCCCGCCCCCGTCGCTCACCGTCCCTTCCAGATAAATGATCACCCCGGGGCGGAACGTGAACGCGGGGCCGTTGAACCCGCCGACGTCGCTGGCATCGTTGGGGATCGCGATTGAGACCGTGCCACCCGACGGGATGAACCCCGACGGGAGATTGAAGCCATGTCGCCGGCGAACGCCGACACCGCGACCGTCCGGATAATGCCGCTGTAATCTCTGGGCCCGGAGTTGACGATTTGCAAATATCCGGTGTCGCCCGCGGTGAATGCGCCGTCGAGGCGGTTCGGGAACGGATTGGCGGTCGCATAAGCCGTCGTGATATCGAACCGATAGACAACGCTGGCCCGCGCCGGACCCGGGACAGCGAGAAATATCAGCAGAAGAAGGACCGCGCGCGTCATGCGGGATCATGCGTGACACGTGCCCCGCCGTGGCTGTCGTGAAATACTCGTCAATTATGCGCGGTCGGTCTGCCCCGCTTTATGCGCCAGCAATGCCATCAACCGCCGGTCCCGCCATTCCTGCCGGACCGCCACCATGTTCAACGGCAGCTCCTCACGCCGCGCCTCATTCAGGCGGTTGACCAGGGTTTCATCCCACTCCAACGGCTTCGCCTGCTCCTGCATTTTCGCGTAAAGCGGACCGTAACGGTCGCAGTAATCCTTCAGTCCACCCGGCGCGTTGAGATCGATCGTTTCCAGCGGTCCCATGAAACTCCAGCGCAGCCCGAGCCCGTGCTTGACCAGAGCATCCAGGTCGGCGGGCGAGATCACATCGTCCGCCAGCAGCCGGAATGCCTCGGCAAGCAACGCGCCTTGCAGCCGGTTGAGGGCAAAACCGTCCATCTCCTTCTTGACTGTCGCCGGCACCTGGCCCGCCTGCTCCATCAACGCGCGCGTCCGCTCCACCACGGCGGCATCCGTCCACGGCGCCGGACATAGTTCCACAAGCGGCACGAGGTACGGAGGGTTGACGGGATGCGCGACCAGACAGCGATTTCGGTATTTCAGGTTTTCCGTGAAGGCACTGGCGGGAATGCCGCTGGTCGAGCTGGCCAGCACGACATCAGGTGCGGCCGCGCGGTCCAACTCGGCATACAGCGCTTGCTTGACCCCGACCTGCTCGGGGCCATTTTCCTGGACGTGGACAACGTCCTTTACCGCTTCCCACATCGATGGCAGGGGTACGATGCGCGCGAGGACGGCGTCCGGTTCGTCCTGGATCAGACCAGCCAGGCGCAACTCCGGTAGACGCTCGGCGATGAAGCCCATCGCGGCGGAGGTCTGGCGGGGGAAATGGTCCCAGAGATTCACCTGAAAGCCGGCGCGGGCGAAGACGATCGCCCAGGATCGGCCGATCAGGCCGGCACCGATAACGGCGATTTTGGTCATGTGGGGTCTCCTGAGTCGGGGGACGGATGATAGGCGAAGAAGCGCCGGGGTTTCACCCCGGGCCCCACCAGAGGGCGCCGCCCCATACGCGCGAATCTAAGGCTTGCACGGTCACGGCGCAGTACGATTCTCACCCCGGATGCGCAAGAAACCAGCCTCTCTGTTGTCCGGCACCTGGGCGTCGATCGTTACCTCCATCGGTCTGGTGGTCGATCTTGA
>SHWL01000065.1 GCA_009693865.1 Acetobacteraceae bacterium
AGGAAAAGAAAGGGGTGATCAAACTTAAACGCGGTCCTGCCGACCAGCGCGGTGACGATCCGTCCCCTTTCACCATCGGCGGGCGGCTACCCGCCGATGGTGAACCATGTTCCTCCAAAACCTGGGAGGAGTCATAAGACAAGCGCGGTGGTATTAAATCATCGTGACAAGAAATCCCTTGGTGCAGTGCCTGGAACTATTTCCCGTCGAAGTGACAGCCAGGACTCGCGACAGCCATCGATCTGATCCCGGCTGACGCCTCAAACGAGCCTGCGGGATTCACCCTACGTCGCGTACGGCCGCGACAAGCTCATAAAGCGAGCTTTGCAGCAGAGGGATGAAATCCCGCGGAAACCGGACCGCGATGTGATCGGCGTTTCTCGCGATATGAGCGACCTGAAAGACTATTCCAATATCTTCCGGCTTGATATCGAAGTTCGCGCACATGGCCGGAATGGATTTAAGCCGGACTGAATCTCCGATTTTGAACATTATCAATCGCGCGTCGGGCATCGCATCGGCCTCCTCAATCATCACGGGAAATGATATTTGCCATATTCCGTTAGGCTGCCGTGTTAATCAATGACAGGCTCGTTCAGGATAATCTTCAACGCGACCGATTCCAATATACCAGCGAACGGTATATGAATTTTCTGGGCTTTAGTTTTCATTCAGCAAATGAGCGCCGCCTCGATAAGCGATCGACGCGTTGGCTCTCGCGAGGCCCGAGCCAATGCGGCGGCGGGATGGCCAGGGGCGGGGCTTCGCGGTCATACCCGCACCGCGTCGATCCCGCCGGGCGAGCAGCCCGCCATGAAAATCGCCATCGCACGCCGGCAAACCGCCCTCGGCCACACGGTGGCGGCGCTTCCCTTGCCCGCCCGTGCGGACCTGACGGAGGCCGCGCGCAAGGAAGGCGAGCTGACCTGGTATGTCGCCCAGGTGGATACGGAAACGGCGGAGAAATTGGGCCGGGCGTGCAGCGCGGCCTATCCCGGACTCCGCGTCGACGTGACGCGCGTCACCGGTCAGGCCGCGTTGCAACGTTTGATGCTGGACATCGAGAACCGCACGCCGCACTGCGATATTTTCAGCGCCACCGACATATCGCACATGCCGATGTTGAAGGCTCGTGGCGAGTTGACCCAGTATGTGCCGGAAAATCACGCCACCATGCGCCCCCAATTCCAGGCCTTATCGGACCTCGGCTGGTATCGCGCGACCCACTCTGGGCGCTGGATTTTGATCCACGATCGCGACAAGATCCGGCCGGAGGCAGCGCCGAAGAACTGGACCGATCTGCTGGATCGCCGATGGAGGGGTCAGCTGTTGCTCGCCCATCCAGCCTTCAGTGGCGGCGCCGGCGTCTGGGCGCTGGCGATTAAGCACCGGTATGGCTGGCAATTTTTCGAAGATCTGGCGAAGAACAACCCGCGCGCCGGGCGTTCCACGAACGACACCGTCATGCCGATTGGCGGCGGCGAGTGTCAGGCCGGGCCGGCCTTCGCGCCCGCCGCGTATCGCGCCATCGACAAGGGCAATCTCATCGTTATCTCGCAGCCCCTGGATGGGGTCGTCGTGATGGTGTTTCCCTCCGCCATTCCCGCGCGCGCGCCACATCCCAACGCGGCGCGGCTGTTCATGGAATGGACGTTGAGCGAAACATTTTCAAAGATGATGGCCGCGGACGGCAGCGCTCATATGGTGGCGCGCCGGTCAACCCGGATTGAAGTCCCAGAAAGCACTTGCCCCCACGGTGGATGAAATCCGCGAGGGCGTGCCGGATGTGATCGAGCGATGGCGCGAGACGTTCGGCGCCTGACCCTCTACCTGGCGCCGAGATTGATCCGGTGCGCGATGTAATCCCGGTCGGTCGTGCCGTCGTAGGACATCTTGAACGGCTTTTTCACGGCGGGAACCGGCTCGGCCGCCACCGGTGGCGCCTTCGGCCGCGCCGCGCGCTTCACGGGCGCGGCCGCCGGTTTCACCGCCGGTGCCGTGAACCGTCCGGACGGATCCCCGGTTTCCTGAGCGCGCCACGACGCGACATCCTTGCGGAGTTGATCCTTCATAGCGTCGGCCTCGCGGTCGATTTCGCTGTCCGGAGAGCTCCGGTCGCCGATAGGTGCCATGGTCATGTGTGATTTCCTTGTTACGGCCGCGGCCGATTTTTAGTGCCGAGCCAACATGACAGCGACCGCCACGAGCAACGCGATGGCAGCGGCGACAAGAGCGATCTGGTTGTTTGGCCATCGCCGCACCGCCTTGTCGATCCCTTTTCCGATCCCTTGGCCCAGTCCTTGCCCGGACCGGGCCGGCAATAATCCTGTCAGGCGGACAGCGATCGCGGAGGCATCGGGCAGGGTCCACAGGGTTTTCGGCATGCCCGCGATCATTCGCGCCAGGCTGTCGGCGGCATCCGCCTTTGGCAGCGACGCCAGGCGGCCTGCCTCGGTCCATGGATCGGAGCCCAACCGCGCGAAGACGGACAGCACATTCAAAGCCACGCCATTGGCTTCGGTACCGATTTCAGCGAACAGAAAATGGTTCAGATCCGACCGCTGCAGAGCATTCACATCGGATGTTACCACGATATTTTCCTGAAATGTGAAACAGTCTGAGGGATAACTATGGCTTTATCGATCCGAATACAAGGCCCTGTGCCGGATCGGGGGCGGTTCTACTCTTGTGCGAACTGAGCGGGCAGCCGTCCGAGTTTGAAGATGATCCTCGGCTCATCGTCGTATTCTCCCAGTTCGGCATCGCCGGAGGTCGAGAACGCCACCACACCGGCTTTCACTGGCGCCATCCGCTCCGCCGTTCTTCGCGCTGACTCCAACGATTTGCACCGGATCGGGGTATCCGGGTTCAGCCGCGTGCCTTTGCCGGGCCGGTACGACTGAACCAAGAAGATGGTTTCATGCGCCATGAAGATTATGTCTCAATCCGAGGTGTTGGAAGGGATTCCGCGACGTTGGGCAACGCCAGTACGCACGATTTAATCGATAGGGGGCCACAAGCGAACCTGATACACGCATGATTTGGTGGGACGCGTTGAGGGAGCCACCGGCCAACGAGCCAGCAGTCAGCCGGCCGATCCAACCTTCATGCTCCACAAAACCGCGCGAGACCTACCATGAAAATCCGAGTCGGCTACGAACTGGTCTATGACTGCGTGCAGCCCACGCCGATGGTGTTGACGTTGAATGTCCACCACTCGCGGGTAAACGATCTGGCCACGCCGGACCTTGTGACGACGGAACCGAAGGTGACCATCCGAGGCTATATGGATGGATTCGGGAACTGGTGCAGCCGGCTCGTGGCGCCGGCCGGCCGGATCAGAATCGCGACGTCGGCCGTCGTCAACGACTCCGGCAAAGCCGATCCAATGGCACCGGAAGCGCAACAGCTCGCGGTGCAAGATTTGCCGGACGACGCGATGGTGTATTTGCTTGGCAGCCGGTACTGCGAGACCGACCGCCTCTCGGAAACTGCCTGGGGTCTGTTCGGGCAAGGCCCCACCGGGTGGGCCCGCGTGCAGGCGATCTGCGATTTCGTCCATGACCGCATCAAGTTCGATTACATGGCGGCGCGCGCGACCCGCACGGCGTGGGAGGCGTTTCATGAGCGTACTGGCGTATGCCGCGACTTCGCGCATCTGGCGGTGGCGCTGTGCCGGTGCATGAACATCCCGGCCCGCTATTGCACCGGTTACCTCAGCGACATCGGCATTCCGCCGCCGTATGGCGAAATGGACTTCGCCGGCTGGTTCGAGGCCTATCTGGGCGGCGTTTGGTATACGTTCGATGCCCGCAACAATGAGCCGCGGATCGGACGGATTCTGATCGCGCGCGGCCGCGACGCGGTCGACGTGCCCATCAGCAATGCGTTCGGCGTGAACACGCTGGTGGGGTTCAAGGTGTGGACGGATGAGATCGGGGCTGAGCCCGTTTGACGTGTGTTCGCGAATAATGCTGCTGTGACTGGCCTGCTACAAACCAGTCATGGCCCACCATAACGCCGTCATGGCCTGCAATGAACTCGTCATGGCCCGGCTCGTCCGGGCCACCTGTCGCGGCATTGTGCTCAAACGGGTAGCCTGGACGAGCCGGGCCATGACGAGAGGGGCGGTTCCGGCCGATCGCGCTTTTCAAGCGCCTCGGCCGTCACCTCCGCCGAAATTCTCGCGAGCGCGCTTTCAAGTCCAGGTGGCGAAGTCGTGTTCAATTCCTCGGCCGCGCGCCGCAACGCTTCACGGCGTAACAGGCGGGACGTCGTCACGCTGAACGTGTCTGGTTCCACCATGTGCCGCTCCTGTTCGCTCCACGCGCGCGGCCAAACAACGGCCGCGCGCGCGTCGGAAAATCAGTAGTTCTGGCTGCGGTGGTCGCTGCTGGACGAGCCCTCGCCATCGGGTTTCTCAACCCGGTCGGCGACCATCGCTTCCGTCGTGATCATCAGCGCGCTGACCGAAGCCGCGTGCTGCAACGCCGTGCGCACGACCTTGGTCGGATCGATGATGCCCGCCTTGACCAGGTCCTTGAACTCACCGGTCTGAGCGTCGAAACCCCAGTTGTACTCGTCTCTCTCCAACACCTTGCCGGAGATTACGGCACCGTCCTCGCCGGCGTTCTCGGCGATCTGGCGCAGCGGAGTCTGGACCGCCTTGCGGACGATCTCGATCCCGGCGCGTTGATCGTCGTTGTCGGCCTTCAGTTTCGCCAGGATCAACGAAGCCCGCGCCAAAGCGACGCCGCCACCGGGCACGATGCCTTCCTCGACCGCCGCGCGGGTCGCGTGCAGACCGTCATCGACGCGGTCCTTGCGCTCCTTCACCTCGACCTCGGTCGAACCGCCAACGCGGATGATGGCGACGCCACCAGCCAGTTTGGCGAGCCGTTCCTGCAGCTTCTCCTTGTCGTAGTCCGAGGTGGTATCCTCGATCTGCGAGCGGATCTGCTTGCAGCGGGCGGCGATGTCGTCCTTCTTGCCGGCGCCTTCGATGATCGTGGTGTTTTCCTTCTCGATCAGCACCTTCTTCGCCGTGCCAAGCATCGCCAGCGTGACGTTCTCCAGCTTGATGCCGAGTTCTTCGCTGATCAAATCGCCCTTCGTCAGCACCGCGATGTCTTCCAGCATCGCCTTGCGGCGATCGCCGAAGCCCGGTGCCTTCACGGCGGCGACCTTCAGCCCGCCACGCAGCTTGTTCACCACCAACGTGGCGAGCGCCTCGCCCTCCACGTCCTCGGCGATGATCAGCAACGGACGGCCCGACTGCGCGACCGCTTCCAGCAACGGGAGGAAGGTCTGCAAGCCCGAAAGTTTCTTCTCGTACAGCAGAATATAAGGCTGCTCGAGTTCGATGTTCATCTTCTCGGCGTTGGTGATGAAGTACGGCGACATATAGCCGCGGTCGAACTGCATCCCCTCGACGACGTCCAGTTCCGTGGTGATGCCCTTGGCTTCTTCGACGGTGATGACACCCTCGTTGCCGACCTTCTGCATCGCTTCGGCGATCATCTTGCCGATTTCCACCTCGCCATTCGCCGAGATCGTGCCGACCTGCGCGGTTTCCGCCTGGGTCGTGATCTTCTTGCTGCGCTTGGCGAGCTCCGCGACCAAAGCGATGACCGCTTTGTCGACGCCGCGCTTCAGGTCCATCGGGTTGAGGCCAGCGGACACCGCCTTCACGCCCTCACGCACGATCGCCTGCGCCAAAACGATGGCGGTCGTGGTGCCGTCGCCCGCGACGTCGTTGGTCTTGGAGGCGACCTCACGCACCATCTGCGCGCCCATGTTTTCGAACTTATCCGACAGCTCGACTTCCTTGGCGACAGCGACACCGTCTTTGGTGATGCGCGGCGCGCCATAGCTCTTGTCGAGGATCACGTTGCGGCCCTTGGGGCCCAAAGTGACCTTCACGGCTTCCGCCAGAATATCAACGCCACGGATCATGCGTTGGCGGGCATCGCCACCAAAGCGAACGTCTTTCGCAGCCATGTTCAAATCCTTCCTGAATTCGGTGACGCGACGCTTACGCCGCTTTCTTCTTGGCGGCCGGGGTGCCTTCGATGACGCCCATGAGATCGGACTCCTTCATGATCAGGAGCTCCTCGCCATCGAGCTTCACTTCGGTGCCCGACCATTTGCCGAACAGCACGCGGTCGCCGGCCTTCACTTCCAGGGCGACGATCAGGCCCCGTTCGTCCCGGGCTCCCGGGCCCGCCGCGACCACTTCGCCTTCCATCGGCTTTTCCTGGGCGGTATCCGGGATGATGATCCCGCCGGAGGATTTTTCTTCGGCCGCGAGGCGGCGAACCACCACCCGATCGTGCAGGGGTCGAAATTTCACAGTGTTTGCTCCAGATTGTGGGGACAGCCAGGCGGTTTGGCGATGGGCAACGCGGCGCCCAGGCAAGATATAGGGCGCTTGGCCGGGATTGTTAGCACTCCCGGCAAGAGAGTGCCAAGTGGCCAGAAAAATGCCGCCGGTCGCGCCCGTCAGGGGATGGAGGCTCGAGGCACGTGCAATTCTGGGCGGTCCGTGCCATATGGGCGTATGCCACCCCTGAACTAAGGTCCCCGGCCTTCATCTTGCCGCCGAACGAAAATGACTTTTAACAATCCTTCCTCCGGCCCCTCCCAATGACCATGCCCACCTGGGCTTTTTGGTGTTTGGTCGAGATTCCCTTGTTCGCCCTGACGATCGCCGCCACGCACCTGACCATTTCCGGCGGGCAGACCTTGATGCACTACTGGCTCGGGCATCGCCGGATCGGCGGCGCCTTGTTCCGGAACCATATTAATTTTCACCACGCGTACTATACAAGAGGCCGCCTCGCCTCCGCGGTCCAGGAAGGGAAGGAGGGCAACAACACGCCGTTCTTTTTGATTCCTGTCATTCTGGTCGCGCTCGGGTTGTTTTTTGTCCTGCCCCTTGGCCTGTTCATCGCGGTTACCGTGGCCGCCGGGGTATCCTTTTACGCGCATGTCCATTTCGATAAGGCGTATCATGTGCAGGGTTCGTACCTTGAGCGCTTCGCGTGGTTCCGGCGCAAGCAGCAACTGCACTTTGTCCACCACCTTCACGCCAACAGCAATTTCGCCGTGATCGACTTCTTCTGGGACCGTGTACTGGGCACATTCCGAAACGCCGACCGGCCGATGCATTAGGCGTTTTCCGATCGGGTCGCGTCGGATCGCCGCCTCTCCTCCTGCCGTCATGGCACTGGCATTACGTAGCGGCGACGCGATAGCGGACTCGGGGCTGGGCAAATAGTGCCTGCATTCCGAACAGATACCGCTTTGCCTTGAACCGTTGCGTCGGGCCGGCGCGCCGATGACCTCCCGGCAGACTACGGAACACGCCATGAGTGCGAGAGGCCTGAATTCCGAGGGGGACCCTCTGTGGGAGATCATGATAAATCAGATGAGGATGGCGTGGTTCCGGCCTTACCGGCGCGAAGTCATATACCGGGTCGAAGGGAGGCCCGTTATGTGGGGGGATGCAACCGCTTCGGTCGAGAGGATGGGGGAAACCGGGGGGTGAGAATCGACGGCGTCGGGAAAGGGTTTAGCCCGGGGGCGGGATACAGCGCCCGGATCCGGCGCGCGATCATCGTTAACCGATCCTTAACCTTTTCAAGGCATCATGCGCCAGCTTGCTGGTGTCGATGTCGCTCACGGATATGATGGGCGACCTACAAATGTGCCACGGAAGCGCGCCTGTTCGCGCGCCGGTATAACCTGGCGACTCGCGCACTACCGTTGGCTGCCGTATAGAGGAAGCCTTCGGTTGTATTTTTCGCTGGGCGATGGTCGGACGGTCGCAAAAAGCGGGGGAATGTTCTCGATGGCCGGTCCGATATTATATTCGGCGAATCCGTTCATGGCCTACGAAATCTGTTGCAGGTATTTGAACGGCAAACACCATGTTTGGCGCAGCGAAGTGTTCGACCCGACCACTCAGGCATCAATCAGCTCTGGTTCAATGATCGGACCAACTTCCAGTCCCGCGGCGATCGTGAAGGCCCTGGCCGCTGACACAAAGTTCCAAGATCGCCACTCACACCACATCCAGCGATATAAGAAAATCTTCCGCAGACTCGCGGCTACCTGGATGGGGGCCGGTCTCATTAATGCGAGGCAAGCCCAGGAAATCAGGGAATTGGTTGGACAAAATAGCTACCTTATATGGAGGCCGATGTTGTACATTATTCCGCGAGAGCCTCTTCAGTCTGCTGGGCGGTTGATCGCCGTACCCGTTAAGGATAGAGCAACTCACGGCCCAGAGTATCAAATTCGAGATCTGGATACCGTGGAATTCGATGCCTTGGAGTGGAGTCATGTTTGACGCAATCCGCACATTGCGACCGGAACAAGCCGCCGGCATCATGGCGGACATGGCACTTTGGCTTGACAGCCACGCGGGAACCAGGCCCGCACGCCCACTCATAGACGACCAGGAGCGGGTAGAGGCAACGCTCTTGCGGGAAGTTCAGGAATTTTTGCACCTGGACCCACTGGATTTCTCTGCACCCGCCGTAGAGCAATTAACAAGGCTCCTCGACACTCAGACCGATGATATCTTGGCCACGCTCGCGCACCCTGACGCCGAACGCCTAAGCGCGCTCGGCTTGTTGCCATCCGACGTTTACCAAATTGCGTTCGGACAAAATCTTGTTGACGACTTTAAATGGCGGTGGCCTCTCGAAAGCCAGCTGGCGACCAAAACCGTCAGGTCTCCTCACAAGCAGCAAGTCTTGGGTGTAGGTGAGAGAAATTTTCCAGCGCTTACAATATTCGGTAGATTTTTTCAACATCATTTCCCAGCGCGTAGCTTTTGGATGATTGTCATTGGGCAGCGTACCGGCTTGACTTTGGAGGTTACGCAAGTCTGGCGGGCATACCCATCTCAACTTGATCTGGTGGCGTGCGAGACATTACTCGATGTACTGAAGGCGATTGCTGATGCCTATGGGCATTCCGTCAGTATGGATGGCAAGTCTGGAAAATTCTTCTGGAAGGTACCCAGGAAACAAATTTCTGAGATAAATCTTGTTGGTTCGAACAAAGATATAGTCACGCTGAGCCGTTTTGAATCTACTGTCCCGGAAGGGGTTGTGGCAGTGTTGGTTGTCCCAATGAATTTAACTCAGTACTTTAAGTATGTTGAAAATTGGAGAGGATGGGATTCTGATATAATGAGCCAACTTGGCGTTGCGGCAAGCGGCGGTTTGACGACGCCATCGGAGTCCTTATCTATCTGATCCGTGCCGCCCGCTGCCGATACCCGCACCAGTCCACGTTCGGTTTGCAGCCCATGATAAGCACGGGAGGAGGAAGCCTCATCGGCCCACCCATGGTCCGATCGGGATCACAGTCCGTTTTCCGCCCGGATACCTACGGCTCTGCCAGCGTGCCCATCGCTGTCTGAAGCCTCGTGGCGATTTCAGGCGTGCAGACCACTATCGGATTGCCCTTCACCAGCCCGTCATTGGCCAGGAAATCGTTGGCCCAGCCACCGGCCTCCCGCACCAGGACGATCCCGGCGAGCACGTCCCAGGCGTTGATGTGCAGTTCGATGTATCCATCGTTCAGGCCCGCTGCGGTATCGGCGACTCCCAGGGCGCCCGAGCCCAGGCGGCGGAATTCGATGCCATCGGCGATCAGTCGCCGAATCAGGGTGCCGTAACGTTCAATCGGCCGGCGCGGAGACCAGCCAATCTCCACCACCGGGGACGCGCCATGCCCAAGATGGCTGGCGTGCATGGGCGCGCCATTCAGAAACGCTCCGTGTCCGCGGCGAGCGCTGAACAGCCGGCCTTCGTCGGGCGCGTGGATCACGCCGCTCGCGATATCCCCCTCGGCGATCAGCGCGATCGACACGCACCAGCGCGGCGAGCCGTGGATGTAGTTGATCGTCCCGTCGATGGGATCGACCACCCAGACGAGATCGGCGGGAACCCCGCCATCTTCCTCGCCGATGACCGGATCGCCGAAGCGTTCGCCGATGCGCTGGCGGATCAGGGTTTCGACGGCATGATCGGCGACGGTCGCGTAGTCCATCGGGTTCTTGGCTTCCAACGCGCCCAGGGAATGGCGGAGGCCGGCGGCGAGGGAACCGGCCTCGCGGGCGAGATCGATGGCGAATTCGTGCCTGGCAATCAGTGCGCGCGAGGTTTCCATGGCGGCCGGGTTCCCTTCGGTGACGCCATCCTTGACGGCGGCGGGCGGCGTGTCACCCTCCCCCTCGCGAGGCGATGAGACGGAGACACCCACGCGGATGAACGGCGAGATCGGTATCGACATCGGCGGCACCTTTACCGACGTTGTTTGCCGTCTGGGCGACGGATCGGTGCGCATCGCCAAGATCCCCACGACGCGCGGCGATCCCTCACGCGCCGTGCTGGCGGCGCTGGACATGGCGGCGCGCGATTGGGGCGTCTCGCCAGGGGAAATCACCCGTTTCGTGCATGGCACGACGGTCGCGACAAACGCGGTGCTGGAACGAAAGGGTGCCCGTATCGGCCTGATCACGACTGACGGCTTTCGCGATGTTCTGGAAATCGGCCGTCAGATGCGCCACCAAATGTATGACCTGATTCTGACCCCGGAAACGCCGGTCTTCCTGGCGCCGGGCCGCTTCCGGAAGGAAGTGATCGAGCGGCTGGACGCCCAGGGGAACGTGCTGCGCCCATTGGATGAGGCAAGCGTGACGAAGGCGATCGAGGAGCTGACCGCGCTGCACGTGCAGGCGATCGCGGTTTGTCTCGTGTTTTCGTTTCTCGATCCCACTCATGAACGCCGCGTGGCCGAAATGATTCAAACGGCGAGGCCAGGAATGTTGGTGTCGCTGTCATCGGACGTCGATCCGGCATTTCGCGAGTACGAGCGAACCTGCGTTACGGCGTTCGACGCCTATATTAAACCGGTCGTAGCGGATTATCTCGCGAACATGGAACGCGGTTTGGCCAAGGCGGGCGTGACCGTGCCGTTGCAGGTGATGCAATCGCGCGGGGGGCTGATGTCCTCGCCGGTGGCCCGGCGGCGGCCGGTGCGATTGTTTCTGTCGGGACCCGCGGCGGGTGTCGTGGGCGGGTTGGAGGCTGGCCGCGCGGCGGGCTTCACCGACCTGATCACCGTGGATATCGGCGGCACCTCCTGCGACATCGCGCTGATCGCGGGCGGCGCGCCTTTGATCCGGAGCGAGGGCCTGATCGACGGCTATCCTGTGCGCGTGCCGATGGTCGATGTCACCGCCATTGGTTCCGGCGGCGGCTCGATCGCCTGGTTGGACGGCGCCGGTTCCCTCAAAGTCGGTCCGCATTCCGCTGGTTCCGATCCCGGGCCAGCCTGCTACGGGCTTGGCGGAACCTTGCCGACCGTGACGGATGCGTCCGTCGTGCTTGGCTATCTCGACCCGGTCAACTTCGCGGGCGGCGCGGTCCCGTTACGGCCCGATCTGGCGCGCGAGGCGATCGACCGGATCGTCGCCAACCCCCTCGGCCTGACCGTCGAGCAGGCCGCCCTGGGCATTCACCGCGTGCTGAACGCGCAAATGGCGGAGGCGATCCGTCTGGTCTCGATCGGACGCGGCATCGATCCCCGCGGCTTCGCGTTGCTGCCGCTTGGCGGGGGCGGGCCGATGCACGGCTGCGCGCTGGCCGAGGAACTGGGAATATCTTCCATTGTGATCACCGCGCATCCCGGCGTGCTGTCGGCCGCGGGCCTGCTAGGGGCTCCGGTGGCGCATGAGGTGGCCGCCGCCTTCCCTTGTCCGCTCGCCGCGTTGGACCCCGCGGCGCTGGCGGAGGCGTTGTGTGATCTGGATACGCGCTGCGGCGCGTTGATGCGCCTGGAGGGCATTGACGACGCCACCATTGCGCATTTCGCGGATGTCTGCTATATTGGTCAGTCGTATCATTTGGAAGTTCCTCTGGACGCGGGCTCTATTTATGAAATGTTCCTCGTGGCGCATGCGCGGGTTTACGGTCACGCCACGCGGGTGCCCGCGAAGATCGTCAATCTTCGAACCGTGCATCAGGCTTTCGCGGGCTCCGTCGCCACACACGCCACCACGGCTCCGTCGCATGGGTCGGCGGGTACGCGAACAATTCGGATCGATACCGGACCGGTCGAGGCCGCGATCTGGCAGCGTTGGGCCATACCGCCGGACGCTCTCATCCCCGGACCCGCGATCGTCGAACAGGCCGATACGACCACGTTGGTGGAACCTGGATGGACCGCTCGCCTGACAGAGGGCGATGCCTTGTTGCTGGAGCGCGCCGCATGACCGATCCGATCACGATTGAAGTCACCCGTCACAAACTGGAAGGCATCGCCAATGAGATGCAGTCCACGCTGTTGCGCAGCTCGTTTTCGCCGATCGTGAAGGAGGGGCTCGACGCCTCGGCGGGGTTGTTCACGGCGGACGGACACACGCTGGCGCAGGCCTGCGCGATTCCGATTCATCTGGCGACGCTGATCCCGGTGATGCAACGCATCATTCATGATTTTCAGCGGGAACGCATGCATCCCGAGGATATTTTTCTGCTCAACGATCCCTATACCGGCGGCACGCATCTGCCGGACATCGCGATCGTGCATCCCATCATCGTCGATGGCCGGTTGCTCGCATTCAGCGCGGCGATGACGCATCATCAGGACATGGGCGGGATGTCGGCCGGTTCCGTGCCGACCAACGCGACGGAGATTTATCAGGAGGGACTGCGCCTGCCGCCGCTGAAACTGCGCGACGCGGGGGTGGAGAACGACACGCTGGTGCGCATCATCCGGCAGAACGTGAGAATTCCGGACATTGTGATGGGCGACATCAACGGTCAGGTGGCGGCGTGTAAAATCGGCGTGCGGCGCATGACGGAACTGGTGGGCCGGTTCGGGCATGACGAACTGACCGGCATATTCGAGGAATTGCTGAACCGGTCGGAGACGATGACGCGGCGGGCACTGGCGCGGATTCCAGCGGGAACCTATCGCTATGTGGATTATCTCGACAATGACGGCATCGATCTGGACAAGCCGATCCGGATCGAGGTCGCGGTAACGATCGGGGCGTCCGGGTTTCATGTCGACTTCACCGGAACGTCGGACCAGGTGCGCGGGCCAATGAACTGCGTGCCGTCGGGCTCGCTCGCTGCCGCGTGTTTCGCGATCCGGGCGTTGACCGATCCAGCAATCCCAACCAACGCGGGGTGCTTCCGGCCGATTTCGTTGCATTTGCCGGAGGGAAGTCTGGTCAATCCGCGCGAACCTGCGCCGGTGAACGCGCGGACCTCGACCATCAAGCGGATCACCGGCGCGATCATTTCGGCGCTGGCCGAAGTGCTGCCGGACCGTATTCCCGCCCCGGCGGCGGGTGAGATGTTGATGGTCGCATTCGGTGGGCGGCATCCGATGGGCGGAAATTTCGTCACGGGGGATCTGATCGCGAGCGGCAGCGGGGCCTCGGCCCGAAGCGATGGGGTTGGCGTGATCGAAACCGATGCAACCAATTGCATGAACCTGCCGGCGGAGGCGATGGAGATGGAAACGCCGATCCGTCTGCATCGCGTGGCGTTGCGCGCGGGGTCGGGTGGCGCCGGTCAGTTTCGCGGCGGACCGGGCACGATCCGGGAATACGAGGCTCTCACGGATAACGTGACGTTCACGCATCGTGGCGAGCGGCATTTTTCCAACGCGCGCGGCGTGTTCGGCGGCGGCGATGGCGCGCGGGCGGAATCGACGATCGTGCGGGTTGATGGGACCGAGGAGGTCATCCCGTCGAAAGTCGTGACCCGATTGATGCGTGGCGACCGGGTGATCGTGAAGACAGCCGGTGGCGCGGGATTCGGCGATCCGGCCGCGCGAAGCAACGCGCGTGCCGACGCGGATATCGCGGATGGCGTTGTCCCAAATCGTCATGGCCCGACTCGATCGGGCCATCAGTAGCGGCACTGTGCCGGACCAGATGGCCCGATCGAGTCGGGCCATGACGATGAAGAGAGAATATCCGTCTCCGTCCCGCCGTTATCCCGATGCATATGCGGCTTGTCCGGGCCACCTGCTCCAGCACAGTGCCGCGCCCGGTGGCCCGGACGAGCCGGGCCATGACGGTGAAAAGGGGCGACACGCCGCGATCAGTTTCCCAGCAACCGCGCCCAGCCATGCGGGTCGGGCTCGGTTCCGTATTGAATGCCGACGATGGCGTCGTAAAGCTTCTGCGTCAGAGCGCCGGTTTTGCCATCGTTAATGAGATGGCGTTCGCCCTTGAAACCCAACTCGCCGACCGGCGAGATGACCGCCGCGGTGCCGGTACCCCACATTTCCAGCCGTCCGGCCTTCGCCGCGTCCAGCACCTCATCGATCGACACCGCGCGCTCGGAAACTTTCATTCCCCATCCGCGCAGCAGCGTCAGCACGGAATCCCGCGTGATGCCGGCGAGGATCGCGCCTCCCAGAGGCGGCGTGACGACCTCATCGCCGATCTTCACCATGATGTTCATCGTGCCGACTTCATCGAGGTACTTGTGCTCCAGTGCGTCGAGCCACAGTACCTGCGTATATCCCGCTTTTTGTGCTTCCTCGGCGCCGTACAAACTCGCCGCGTAGTTCGCCATCGTTTTCGCCGCGCCCAGACCGCCTTTGACGGCGCGCACGTGCTGATCGGAGGCGAGGATGCGAACCGGGTTCATGCCCTCCTTGTAGTACGCGCCAACAGGACCGGCGATCACGTAGTACAGGTAGGAATGCGACGGATGCACACCCAGAAACGTTTCGGTCGCGATGACCGTCGGGCGGATATACATCGACGTGCCGGCCTTTCGAGGCACCCAGTTCCGGTCGACCTCGATCAGCGCGCGGATCGACTCCTCGACCATCGCCGGGTCGAGTTCCGGGATGCACAAATAATGCGCGGACCGGTTGAGCCGCCGCGCGTGATCGCCCAGACGGAAGAGGCGGATGTGACCGTCCTGGCCGCGGAACGCTTTAAGCCCGTCGAAAATCCCTTGCCCGTAATGCAGCACGCAGCACGCCGGATCGAGCATGAACGGGCCGTAAGGCACGATCCGGGGATCGTGCCAGCCTTTCCCGACCTCGTAATTCATCTGGAACATGTGGTCGGAGAAGACATCGCCGAAGGCGAGGGACTCGTCGGGTGGCGGCGCTTTCGGCTGTTGGGTCCGGGTGATGGCGATCTCTGACATGGTTTCCTCAACTGTCTTCGAGGGCGGCGATATAGGACAGTATTTCTGCCATATATTCCTTCCACTCGCAAGGGGTTATTTTCGGGAATTCCGTCCCGGCGGTCAGATCGTGCAACAGGATTACGTCAGAAAGCTCGCAAGGTCCGGAATCTTGCGTGGGCGATCAGATTCCCAAGGGTGACCAGGCCGGGTCGGTGGCATCCGCGGGCGTCGCCACGGCCTGCTCGTTGAACCCGGTCACATCGATCGAATACAGCCGCGCGGAGAACCCGGCGCCGCGCGCATCCCCCCGCGTTTCCCGCCAGAACATCAGCACGCGTCCGTTCGGCGCGAAGGTCGGGCCCTCGACCAGCCAGCCATCCGCCAGAATGCGCTCGCCCGAGCCATCCGGGCGCATCACGCCGATGGCGAAGTTGGACGTATCGCCCGCATAGCGCGTGAACGCGATCAGGTCGCCACGAGGTGACCAGACAGGCGTGCCGTAACGGCCGCTGCCATAGCTGATCCGCTGTGCCGCGCCGCCATTGGCGCTCATGAGGTAGATTTGCTGGTCGCCGCCGCGGTCGGAGGCAAAGACGATGCGGTTGCCGTCGGGGCTGTAACAGGGGCTGACGTCGATTGCGCCGGAATTGGTCAGGCGCCGCGTCGCGCCCCCGGTAACCGCGATGACGTCCGACCCGCCGCCGTTGGCCGCCGCCATCACCACCGTTCCGCCGTCCGGCGACCATCGCGGCGAGAGTGTCATGGTATCGAAACGGCCGAGGGAGGACTGCGCGCCGGTCGCCACGTTCAACACGTAGACCCGCGGCTGATTGTTGGCATAGCTCATGTAGACGATGTCATCCCGCTTCGGATTGAACCGCGGGGTCAGCGCCAGCCACGCGCCATCGGTCAGGAAGCGCTGATTCTGGCTGTCCTGATCCATGATCGCGAGCCGCCGCACGCGCCGCTCCTTCGGCCCTTCGGAGGAGACGTAGACGATCCTGGTATCGAAATACCCCTTCTCCCCCAACAGCCGCAGATAGATCGCGTCGGCCATGATGTGCGCCACGCGCCGCCAGTTCGCCCGGGGCGCGGTGAACGCGGTGCCCTGAATTTGCGTTCCGGGCAGCACGTCCCACAGCCGGAACTCGACCCGCACCTGCGTCCCGTCGTCGAAGGCGAGCCCGGTGACCAGCGCCTGCGCGCCCGTCGGTTTCCAGTTTTCGAAGTTCGGGGTGCCACCATCCGAGGCGCCGCCCTGGATGAAGGCGGCCCGGTCCAACGGGCGGAACAGGCCGCTGCGTGCCAGATCGCTCGCCACGATCAATGAAATGTTCGCGCCCAACGGCCCGCCACCGAGATCGGCGACGGCGATCGGAATGGGCGCGTTGCGCGCGTTACTCACGTCGATCACCGCCGACCTCCCCGTATCCTGGGCCAGCACGGGCATCGGCGCGGCAAGCAACGCGGCGGAGCCAAGCGCGTTCAGGATCAGATCGCGCCGGCGGACTTCCGAAGTGGGCAGCAGGATCATTACGGATCACCCATGGCTGAATCGTGTTCCGGCCAGGTCCTCAAAGTCGTCATGGCCCGGCGTGTCCGGACCACCCGTTGTGGCACGGTCCGGTATAGGTGGCCCGGACACGCCGGGCCATGACGGTTTGGGAAGACGGCGCCCGCGGCTCGCCCGTTCCTGACGCGTATGCGGCTCGTGCGGGCCATGACGATAGGGTGGGAGCGGAACGGGTTTCGCTCCAATGACTGTGGCCTTTCACGGACGGAACCGGAACGTCAGGTTGCTGTTCTTGCCAAGCATTTGCTTCGGCAACGGCAGCGTCGCGCAACGAACGTCGCGAACGGCGCGGACCGCTCGCTCGGCGAACGATTGGAAGATGGGATCCGACAGCTTCGCCTTATCCTCGTCAGCCACGGAGGCGATCCGCACGGTGCCGCTGGCATCCGCCACGACATTCAACACCACGCTGAGTTTATCGAGATCGCGCGCGCCGGCGTCCTTGGTCCAGCACTCGCGCACATGCGCCCCGATCGCGCCCCGCTGCGCCGCGCTCAGCGCGTCGGTGTCGCTGGCGGCCGGATTGCCGCCACTATCGGGCTGCCCGCCGGCCTGCGGGTTCGGGCGCGCCCGCGGCGGTTCCACCTGACGCTGTTGCTGGCGCAGCCGCAGCAAAGTCGCCTCCAACGCCGAGCTATTGGGCGCCATGTTCGGCGTCACGTTGGGCTGCGCGGTCTGGCTTGGCTTCACCGGCGGCGGCTTTTCCAGCGGCGGCGGCACCGGCGGCGTGATCAATTGCGGCGGCGCTTCCCGGGGCGGCGCCGGCGGCGCGGGCGGCGGCGGCACGATCGGCGCCACCCGTTCACTGGGCTCGGGCGGCGGCAGGTCGGACGGCGGCACGGGCAATGGGCGGCTGACCCGCGGCGGCTCAGGTGGCGGAGGTGGGGGAGGCGGGGGAGGCGGCGCCTCGATCGGTTCGGGCTTCGGCGCTTCGGTCACCGGCGGCGCGGGCGGCCGGACTTCCCGGGACGGGGCCGGGATCGGCGCGGGCGTGGGCGCCTTGATCGTCGCCTTGGCGCGCCCGTCGAAAATCATCTCGACGGTCGTTTCGGGCTCCTTCTCCTCCTCGATCTTCTTCGACGGCAGCGTGATCACCAGCGCCAACACGACCATCAGATGACCAATCAGAGAGACGATGCCACCCGCGCGAAGCCGGGGGTTGCGCGACAGGAATTGCCGCATCGGCGCCATCAGAACAGGAGGGGACCGTTGCAGCATCGCCGCGGCATCAGCCCGGTTTCGGCCGTGCCGGTCTCACGGGCGGCGGCGGTAAGCGGCCCGCGGGCTGCTCGGCCAGCAGCGCGACACGGGAGAAGCCGCCCTGCGTGATCGTGCCCATCAACTCCATGATGCGGCCGTAGGGCAACTCCTTGTCGCCCCGGACGAAGATACGGCGGTCCGGGTTGTCGCGGGCGATCGCCTTCAGTTTCACCACCACGTCCGGCAACGGAATTTGCTCGTCCTGCAACCAGATATCGCCATTCGCCCGGATCGTGACCGTCAGCGGCTGACTATCGTTATTCAACGGCTGGGCGTTCGTCTTCGGCAGATCGACCGACACGCCCGAGGTCATCAGCGGCGCCGTCACCATGAAAATGATCAGCAGCACCAGCATGACGTCCACCAGCGGCGTGACGTTGATTTCCGCCAGCGGCCGGTAACGGCCCCGCGCGCCGCGGCTTCCGTTGGTCGAGAACGCCACCGCTCAGCCCTCCGCCCCGGCCATGGCCTCGCTCTGGCGGGAGAGGATGGCGCTGAACTCGCTGCCGAAGCCCTCCAGCCGCGCGGCGAAGCGCGACAGGTCGGAGCTGATCTTGTTGTAGGCGAGCACGGCGGGGATCGCGGCGACGAGGCCCATCGCGGTGGCGAACAGGGCCTCGGCGATGCCCGGCGCGACCACGGCGAGGTTGGTGTTATGCATCTGCGCGATCGAGGCGAAGCTGTGCATGATTCCCCAGACCGTGCCGAACAGCCCGACGAACGGCGCGGTGGCGCCGACCGAGGCCAGGAACACCATCCAGCGCTCCATCCGCTCCATTTCCCGGGTCACGGTGACGGTGATGGCGCGGTCGATACGCTCCCGCACGGAGGAATGGACGACATCGGCGCCCGCGGATTTCTTCGAGCGCCGGCATTCGTTCATCGCGGCGGCGAAAACCGAGGCCATGGGGTGTTTCGGATTGTCGCCTTCCTGGTCGAACAGCTCCTCCAGGCTGCCGCCGGACCAGAAGCGGTCCTCGAACTCCGCCGCGGCGCGATTGGCTTTGCGGATCGTGACGATCTTCTCGAAGACGATGGCCCAGACCCAGATGCTCGCGGCGATCAGGCCGACGATCACGAGTTTGACGACGAAATTGGCCTCCAGGAACAATCCCCAGACCGAGAAGTCGGTGCCCGCCGCGGCCAGGTTCGCCGCGTCAACTGTCGAATTCACGTGCCATGTCCCCTTTGTTACCCCGTCGTCAGTTCTGGCCGCCGGCCACCCTTATCCCGTCATGGCCCGTTGCTTCGGTCACCCTGATGCCTCGTCATGGCCCGGCTGGTCCGGGCCACCCGTCGCGGCACGGTGCTGGTATAGGTGGCCCGGACCAGCCGGGCCATGACGCGGTGGCGTTCGTGCCGCATGCCATTCTTCTCGCCGCATCCATTCCATCCTGCGAGCCGTCGTCAAACCGCGGTTCGGCTGCTTCGCATGGCCAACAACCGTTCCCGCCACAAGAGGGGGATTCGGCCCGGTTTGCTTCCTTCCAGACGCACGCAGGCCAGCCGGACGGCCAGAACCGCGCAGATCCCGTCCTTGTTCCGGACGGTTTGCCGCAGCTGGACGGTGGCGCCGCCGACTTCCATCACCTCGGTCTCGACCGTCAGCGCGTCGTCCAGGCGGGCGCCGCGCTCATAGTCCACTTCCAGGCGTCGCACCATGAACATGGTGCCATGGTGCTCCACCAGCGCCGAATGCGGCACGCCCAGGTCGCGGAGGGCCTCGGTGCGGGCGCGTTCGGCGTAGCGGAGGTAGGTCGCGTGGTAGACGACTCCGCCCGCGTCGGTGTCCTCGTAATAGACGCGTATGGCATAACGATGGCGGCCATCCGGTGGGATGGAAGCGGGGTTAAGGGTCATTCATGCGTCCCCTTCCTGCGCGAGACGCGCCGGTCATCCAAATGGGATATCGACCTCGGCATAGGTGCCAGGGGCGGCGGCTTCGACCGCCGTCGAGATCCTTTCGACGTGTTCCCGTATCCTGGACCATTTGGTGGTCCCAACCAGCACGACGATCTCGATCTTCCGGCTGGAAAGGTTCTGCTGATACCGGATGCGCCGGTCGATGGTGACCAGAAGATCGAACCCACCCTCTTCGGCCGCGGTTAACAGGGCGCCGTCGGTCAGTCTGTCCCATCCCCTCGCCTGGGCCTTGAACACGGTATGGGACCCCAGAGCGCGTGTCAGGCCCGCCGGCGTTCCGTGGTCAAACAGAATCAGCAACCAACGGCTCCGATTCCCTCAAACTCCGGGCAACGAAGTCCAGCACCGCCACGATCTGGTCCCGGGTCACGTCGAATTGCGCCATCACTTCCTCGATGCTCAGGTCTTCGAGGTTCTCGATGACGGTCGCGACGGGGAGCCGGGTTCCACGAAATACCCATGCGCCGCCGACCTTGCCGGGGATGCTTTCCGCGACCGTGCAACGGGACCAATCGAGGGCTGACATTTTGGGCTTCTCCTGGTGTCGCGGTCTTCCTGGCACGTCATCGCGGGCGGTTCCAAAGATCGGGAGGGGCACGACCGGGACGATTTGCTTGCATTTCCTTGCGTTCCACATCACATAGCTATTCATGCCCCGTACACATGCTCTTCGATCCTCCAGCGATCAAATCAGTCGGACACCGGCCAGACGAGACAAGCCTCAGGCGAAGGTGGCGATCACCGTCCGGCTGGACCCATCCCGCGCCCGCCAGTTGCAGGCAGCCGCTGAGGCGGAGAACCGGACACTCACGAACTACGTCGAGACGGCACTGATGCGCGACCTGTCGCTGCGCGATGAGGCCTCCCGCGTGATCGCGGTTTACGCCGCGCCGGGTACGTCCGCTCGGATTGCTCCGGGCGAGGTCGTTCGCGCGGAGGGGGAGGACGATGCCGCGTATGCGAAGCGCCAGGACCTGCTGACGGAACTTTGGTCCATACCGGACAGCGATCGATAGCCACGCGCCATGGTGCCGGGCGCCTTCGCGCGCGTGTATTTTCCGACCCGCGAAAAACCCCGCGCGCCGGGGCTTCTTCATATCGGATACGTTCTGGGCGGCACGGCGGTGGAAGCGATGATTGCTTACACGACGTCACAACCATGGCCCGCGAGCACGCCTCTGCCGGCTGGCGCTCGCCTGTTCGACGTTGAGGAGGCGAGACGGCTTAATCAGTCCCGGGTGTTCATGCTCCGGCTGGATGTGCTCGCGAAACTCCCGATGACCGAAGCGTGGTTTCCCGATATCGCGCAACCTGGGCAGGGCGTCATCGCCGTGGCGCCGGCGCGATGGCGGGAGGAGTTGACCGACCTCGCGATAAATCTGGTTCGCCGCCGCCGGAGCCTGGTCCAGATGCGGGGACTGTAGGCGGCCAGCCATTTCATCTACCGTCTGGCGGAAGTGCCAAATGTCAGCGATCCGCCGCGCCATGTTGTTTGAGGAGATGGAGTGATGACGCCTCGGAAAATGCGGCTTGGCTTGTCGATACGCGGCCATGGTTACCACCCGGCCGCCTGGCGCCATCCGGATGTGCCGGCCGACGGCACTCTGCATGTCGAGCATTACGTGCGTAGCGCCAAGATCGCCGAGCGAGGCAAGTTCGATATGATCTTCTTCGCCGATGGCGCCGGCATTCGTCAGGGCGACAATCCGCGTGGCTCGCTGTCCCGGACCGGCAGGGACATGCTCGAACTGGAACCGATGACGTTGCTGCCCGCGCTGGCCATGGTGACCAGGCACGTCGGTCTGGTGACGACAGCCTCCACCACGTACAACGAGCCGTTTAATCTGGCGCGCAAGTTCGCCACGCTGGATCTGATCAGCAAAGGACGAGCCGGCTGGAACGTGGTGGCGTCATGGTCGGAGCACGAAGCGCAAAACTTCGGACTTGAGACGACGCTGGATTACGACACGCGGTACGCTCGGTCGGCCGAGTTCGTCGACGTGGTCAAGGGGCTATGGGACGGCTGGGAGGACGGCGCTGTTTTGCTCGACAAAGCGTCCGGCCGGTATTTCGACGAAGCGAAGATGCATGTGCTCAATCATCAGGGGCGGTTCTTCAAGGTGCGAGGCCCATTGAATGTGGCAGGCATGCCGCAGGGCCATCCGGTGATCGTGCAGGCCGGCGCTTCCGACCAAGGGCGGGAGTTGGGCGCGGCGACCGCCGACGTCATTTACGCGATACATGGCACGCTCGATGCCGCTCGCGGTTATTACGCGGATGTGAAAGGGCGGATGGCGAAATACGGCCGTGAGCCAGACGACCTGAAGATCATGCCGGCGTTTTGTCCTGTCGTCGGCCGCTCGCGCGAGGAAGCCCAGGCGAAATACGATCAACTACAGGCGTTGATCGACCCGCTGGCCGGCCTGGGCTCGCTGTATGGTTCGTTTGGCGACCTGTCGGGCTATCCGCTGGACAATCCGGTGCCCGAGGACGCGATGGGCGATCAGGAGCTTCGTAGCATGAGCGTTCAGCTCATCGAGCGGGTGAGACGAGAGAAGCCGACAATTCGTGAACTGTACCTGCGTTCCGGTCTCACCGGTTCCGCGAGGATCGGTACTGCCACTGACATCGCCGATGCCATGCAGGAGATGTTTGAGGCAGCGGCTTGCGATGGTTTCAACATCACACCGGCTACACTACCCGGTGGTGGCGAGGATTTCGTCGAGATGGTTGTGCCAGAACTGCGGCGCCGAGGGTTGTTTCGGAGCGAGTACGAAGGCAGAACGTTGCGCGAAAATCTGGGTCTGCGACCGGTGGTGAACCGCTACAGCCGGGATCGTCAGGCCGCGGAGTAGGCTTGGCGTGCTTGCCCGCGCTCTTCGCCCGCGTCGACGCCAGGATTGTGTCCACATGACCCTGGCTTGGCTGATGCTGGCACCTCGGCACAGAGATTTTGACAGGTAGCGGGGCGAGGCGGTTTCCGTCCCACGCCGTCAGTCTGGATGGGCGGCCGGGCGGATGGCCGCGGTCGACCCGGAGCGGGAGATTCGGATTTCTGGCGGGATTGCTGGCCACCCTCAGAGAGCCGAGCCCTTCGAAAAATGACAGAAAGATCATCGTTGCAGTGTGACTTCACGTGATGCTGGCTATTTTTTTGACCAGCAGGGTCAGTTTGACATAGGATGATCTAGGGAAAGTTCTTGCCCTTCCCATGGTGTATAAGGGCCCGATTGGGTTCTGATTTACATTATTCCGACCTTGCAAGAGTGGGGGCGGGTTGTGGCACGCAGGGTAACATCACCAGCAGATGCGGCGGCCCTTTTTAAGCGCGCAGTAAGCCGAGCTAAAGCAGCCATCGGCCGGCCGCTTATCCCCGCTACGTGGCCGAAATTCCTCGCTGCTGTTCGGAAAGCCAGGTCAAATCTCGGGAATCCAGACGCCGTATGGTATAGAGGGCACTCCCAGGTGGACTATCAACTAGTGCCATCGCTGTTGCGTCATAAGCAGGGCGTAGACAAGGAAAACGTTTTGTTCGGCGAGTACGAACGCTCAGCTAGGCGCTTTCTGGAAAGGCGAACCGACGATTGGGAACTGCTGGTTGATATGCAGCACTACGGGATTCCTACACGTCTTCTTGATTGGACTGGCGTGCTCGGCATCGCTCTAGCGTTTGCCTTATACCAGCCGTCCTAAAGGTTGACTCTCCGCCCGGGGCTGGGAATCGGTCCAGATCTTCGATTCGATGACTTCCAGGCCGCTCCCCGGCCACAGGAGGACCGAATGGGCCAGCCGCTCGCCATCACCCGAACCGAATACACCGCGGA